>CALZIL010000001.1 GCA_945787495.1 uncultured Afifella sp.
GACATCAAAGGACCGGTGAAGGTCTATCCGCTGCCGCATATGAAGGTGGTCAAGGATCTGGTGCCGGATCTGACGCAGTTCTACGCCCAGCACGCCTTCATCGAGCCGTGGCTCAAGACCGCCTCGCCCGAGCCGCAAAAGGAATGGCGGCAGTCGCGCGGCGACCGGGAAAAGCTCGACGGGCTTTACGAGTGCATCCTGTGCGCCTGCTGCTCGACCTCGTGCCCGTCCTATTGGTGGAACGAGAAGCGTTATCTCGGCCCGGCGGCGCTGTTGCAGGCCTATCGCTGGCTGATCGATTCGCGTGATGAAGAAACCGGCGAGCGGCTCGACGAGCTGGAAGACCCGTTCCGGCTCTATCGCTGCCACACCATCCTGAACTGCGCGCAGGCCTGCCCAAAGGGTCTCAATCCGGCAAAAGCCATCGCGGAAATCAAGAAGATGATGCTGGAACGTCGGGTCTGACCGCCGATGGTCCGGATGGCATTTACCCTTTGTCTTGGACCTAATTTAACGGTGGCCCGCGCGTGGGTAGGGCTTGAAGGCAGGCGTCGAAAACGCTGTTCAAACTTGGCTTAACTTCATATAATCGACAAAAAAATGCGGCAATGCACTCCTGTGGCCGGATGGAGGCTTGTGGTCACAGTTCATCACCGTGGGGACGGCCGATGACCGGAACGCGTCCCCTAAAGGGAGTAGTGATTATGAACACGTGGATTTACCGTCTTGGTGCCGGCGTTGTCGGCGTTGCCCTCGTTCTCGGCTCTGCAAGTTTCTCCACGGCCGATGAGGAAGGCACCGGCTTCGATCCCGGTGATACCCGGGGCGGCTTGTTCCTGATGAACAGCGCCCTGGGAACGAATTGGACAGATTCGCGGGAGGACCACCAGGACTATGTCGAGGAGAACGGAATTGTCGGTTGCGGAGGCTGCCACGACGTCGAAGGCGTCGGCTACGTCAACAACTTTGCACCCGGCTGCCTGACCTGCCACGAGGCGGAATTCTGTGGCACGCCCGGCGCCTCACAGTACGATATTTGCTACAATAAAGACCTCTCCAACGTCGAACTCAGTGCTGGGACCGAGCTGATGAACGCCGTTCTGGGCGTCGACATTAAGATTTGGGCGGAAGAACACGAGGATCTGGTCGAGTCGATGGGCGTCGATTCTTGCAAGGGCTGTCACGATCTCGAGTCCGGAGGCAAGGCCTCGGCATTCACCTTCGATGGCCAGGGCTGTCTGTCCTGCCACGGTCGGGAGTGGGAGGACGATAGGGACGACGACGACAGGGACGACGACGACTGGGACGACGACGACTGGGACGACGACGACCGGGACGACCACGACCGGGACGACTAAGGTTCTCAGACTGGCGTGGATGAAGGGGCCGACGACGAACATGCCGTCGGCCGGCTTGACGCTGCATCATCGCAAGTGACGGCTGTGCAGGCCTCGAGCGCCATTTACCTTACGGCTTGAGCCTAATTTAACGACGGCATATTAGATTAAAGGCAAGACGACAGTTTTTGCCACAAAGGTCCGTCATGCACATTCTCCTGCCGTTGCTCGGGGTTCTGGCTGGTTTCGGCTACTGGTATTTTGTGCTGAAGAATGCCGGCAAGGCGGCAGGCGAAATCGCTGATGCCGCCGGTCGGGCGCGCGGCGCCTACAAGCGCAACCAGTTCCGCAAGAAGGCTGACGCCTCGGTCATCGATGCCATCGATGATCCGCGCACGGCCGCGGTGGTCATGGCCGTCGCGGTCGGCGAGGCCGAAGGTCCGCTCAGCGCCCGCCAGGACGCGGTGCTGCTTGCTGCGAGGGCCTCGGTGCTTGGCGTCGACAAGCCGGACGAGGAACTGACCTTCGCCAAATGGGCGGCCGCGCATGTCGTTGATCCGAACAATCTCTCGCTGCGGTTTACGCGGCTGTGGACCGGCGCGCTCGCCATGAATGAACGCCGCGATCTGGTTGATCTTGTCCACGCTGTCGCCACCGCCGATGGCGCGCCAAGCGTGATCCAGGAAGAAGCCATCCAGCGGCTGAGAACGCGGCTCGCCATCACCGCCTGACTGCCGCCTTCCCGCAGGCCGCCATGCCGATTGCCGCCGCCTTTATCTGGGGCTTTGCCGAAGCGACGCTGTTTTTCATTGTCGCCGATGTTTTCCTGAGTTTTCTGATCGTCTGGCGCGGCTGGCGAGTGGCGCTGGTGGCGGCGCTCGCTGCGGCTTTTGGCGCGGTACCCGGCGGGGCGCTGATGCTGGCCTGGAGCGCCTATGATCCGGCTGGGCTTGTTGCCGTGCTTGCGCGGCTGCCGGCGATCGATGCGGCGATGATCGAAAGGGCCGGCGAGGCGCTTGCCGGCGACTGGTTTTCGGCGATCCTCGCCGGCGGCTTTTCCGGCGTGCCCTACAAGGTCTTCGCCGCGCAGGTCTGGCCGGCCGGCATCAGCACGCTGGCATTTCTTGCCGCGACCGTGCCGCTGCGGCTGGCGCGCTATCTCACAGTGACGGCTTGTGTCGCGGGGATCGATTTTGTGCTGGGCAAATGGTTCGGCCGCGCGGTCCGGATCACAATCTTGTGCAGCGTGTGGATCCTCTTCTACGCCATATTCTGGTCGACATTTCCGCAATAAGGCACGATCCTGCCACGGTCGGCCATCAAGGTGCGATCAATCAATAATAAAGGAGGCAATCATGCTACGTTTCTTTTCAACATTGTTCTTGGTGGTGGCGATGGCCGGATCGGCATTTGCACAAGGCCTGATCGTCAAGCAGGCGCACGGATCGGTCGCCGAGACGGTCGATAAGTTTACGGCTGCCGTGGAAGGGGCAGGCGCCAAGGTGTTTGCCGTTGTCGACCATGCCAAGGGCGCGATGAGCGTCGGCGCGGAGATCCCGCCGGCAACCGTCGTCATCTTCGGCAATCCGAAACTCGGCACACCGCTGATCGCCGCCAATCCGCAGATCGGCCTCGATCTGCCGCTCAAGGTTCTGGTCTGGGACGAGGGTGGCAAGACGATGATCGGCTATACCGATCCAGCGGCGCTGAAGGACCGCTACGGCGTTGCCGGCGCGGACAAGACGTTCGCCACGATTTCCGGTGCGCTCGGCAAACTGACCGACAAGGCGGCGGGAGAATAGGTATTCACCGCGTTGATCTTGCTCTCCAGCCTTGTTACCCAGCCTCACCGGGCCGATTGAGCGGAGGCGGGTGGTGAAGATCGCAATTCTTGGCGGCGACGGCTTTGTCGGCTGGCCGACGTCGCTGCATCTTTCCGCTTGCGGCCACGATGTCCACATCGTCGACAATCTGTCGCGACGCTGGATTGATACCGAGCTTGGCGTGCAGTCGCTGACACCAATGGATTCCATCCAGGAGCGCACCCGCATCTGGACCGAACAGACCGGCAAGGCGATCGGCTTTCATCTGCTCGACGTGGCCAGCGATTATGAGCGGCTGAAGGCCTGGCTTGCCGAGCACCGGCCCGATGCGATCATTCATTTCGCAGAGCAGCGGGCCGCGCCGTATTCGATGAAAAGCGACCGGCACAAGACCTACACGGTCTCCAACAATGTCAATGCCAGCCACAATGTTCTCAATGCGCTGGTGGCGACCGGCCTTGACGCGCATCTCGTCCATCTCGGCACGATGGGCGTCTATGGTTACAGCACGGTCGGCGCGGCGATTCCGGAAGGCTATCTGCCGGTCGATATTACACTGGAGAACGGCGAGCGGGCGCCGCAGGAGATCCTCTATCCGGCCAATCCGGGCAGCGTCTACCACATGACCAAGTGCCTGGATCAGCTGATGTTCCAGTTCTACGCCAAGAATGACGGCCTCAGGATCACCGATCTGCATCAGGGCGTCGTCTGGGGAACGCATACCAAGGAAACACGGCTGCATCCGCAGCTCATCAACCGGTTCGACTATGACGGCGATTACGGCACCGTGCTCAACCGTTTCCTGATCCAGGCGGCAGTCAAATATCCGCTCACCGTGCATGGTACCGGCGGCCAGACGCGGGCCTTCATCCATATCCAGGATTCGGTGCGCTGCATCGAACTGGCGCTGAATACGCCGCCGGCGGCCGGCGAGCGCGTCAAGATATTCAACCAGATGACGGAAACCCACCGGGTGCGCGACCTGGCGCAGATCGTTGCCGACATGACCGGCGCCGACATCGCCTATCTGCCCAATCCGCGCAAGGAGGTCGAGGAAAACGACCTGATCGTCAAGAATGACCAGTTCCGGGAACTCGGCCTTGATCCGATCAAGCTTGAATCGGGTCTTTTGTCGGAGATCGTCGAGGTTGCGGAGAAGTTCGCCTACCGGGTCGACCGGACGCGGATCCCATGCGTTTCGGCGTGGACCGAGGATCTGGCCCGTAAAGTGGAAACCGATCCGGAGCGGCGGCGGCTGAAGGTCGTGTCCGGCGGCTGAGCGGTTGGCGCCGGTCATGTTGGCCTACGTCACGCTGGTGACCAATGCCGATTACGGCCGCGGCGCGCTGGCTCTGGCCCGTTCGCTGCGGCAGGCGGGCGCGGCCCATCCGCTCGTCGTTCTGGCGACGGAAAATGCCGGTTACCTCGACGAACTCGTCGCAGAAGGCTGCCGTATCATCGAAACGGCACGGCCGGAACTGAGCGCCGGTTTCCAGGAGCGCCATTCGCGCGATCGCCAGCACAGCGTGGCGCCGTTCACCAAGGGTGAAAAGCCGGCCTTCCACGATCCGCTCGACAATTTCTGCAAGCTGCGGCTGTGGCAGATGGGGGACTATCGCAAGCTCGTCTTCATCGACGCCGACGCGATCGTGCTGAGGAATGTCGACCGTCTGTTTGACTATCCGGCCTTTGTAGCGGCGCCCAATCTCTATGAAACGCTGCAGGATTTTGACCGCATGAATGCCGGCGTTTTCGTCGCCGAGCCCAGTGTGGCGACTTATGAAGCGATGCTCGCCGAACTGGACCAGCCGGAGCGTTTCTGGCGCCGCACCGACCAGACATTTTTACAGTATTTCTTTCCCGACTGGCACGGGCTGCCCTACACCTTCAATGTGCTGCAATATGTCTATTTCAATCTGCCGGAACTGTGGTTGTGGCCGGATCTGAAAATCCTGCACTACCAATATGAAAAGCCGTGGCAGGTGGGGCACGGCAAGAGCGATGAGCTGAAGCCGCTGATCGATCTGTGGTGGCAGGTGTTTGAAGGCGGGACCATTCCTGGCGATCTGCCAAGCCCGTTTGCCGGCGCCCCAACGGCGTCGGACCGGTGAATAAGACGATGCGGGTAGCGGTCACTGGCGGCACTGGCTATGTCGGGCGTTATATCGTCGATGCGCTCCTCGCCGCCGGCCATGACGTGCGCGTTCTTGTCCGCAATAAAGACGGTAAGCTGGGTTTGCCAAAAGCCGTGGACGTGGTCAGCGGCGGGCTCGATCCCGATGCCGATTTCGGCAACCTCATCGATGGCGCCGACGCTCTGGTTCATGCCGCCTATCAGCACGTTGCGGGCCGCTACCGGGGTGGCGAAGGCGACGATCTGGCCGGTTTCATGAGGGTCAATGTCGGCGGCTCGCTGGCGCTGCTTGAGGCGGCACAGCGCGCCGGCGTTGAGCGTTGTGTCGTTTTGTCCAGCCGCGCCGTCTATGGCCGCCGGCCGCCAGGGACGCACCTAACCGAAGACATGGCGATTGCCCCCGATACCCATTACGGCGCGGCAAAAGCGGCGCTGGAAGCCTTTGCGGCAAGTTTTGCCCGGCAGAACGGCTGGTGTGTCTGCGCGCTGCGGCCGACCGGCGTCTACGGTCTGACATGGCCGCCTGGCCGCTCCAAATGGCTTGGCCTCGTCCGTTCGCTGCTAGCCGGCGAGGAGCATGTGGAGGCGCGCGCCGGCACGGAGGTGCACGGCGCCGATGTTGCTCGGGCGGTCCTCCTGCTGTTGCAGGCTCCGGCGGAGACTGTTGCCGGGACGGCGTTCAATTGCTCCGATCTGGTCGTCACAACGCGCGATATTGCCGGCCTTGTCGCCCAGCAGACAGGCCGCGACGTGCCACTGCCGCGAGCCGGTGACTGCGACACGCTGAGCATCATGACATGTGAAGGCTTGACGGCGCTCGGCATGAGGTTTTCCGGTCAAGCGCTTTTGGAAGAAACCATCGGCGAGTTGATTGCCCTTGCTCAGAAAGGCTCTCAGTCGGATTGATCAGAATTCGGCGTCGGCGTTGTTCGCCAGAGCCGTCGCGCAGTGATGTTGCAGCCGATCGGTCACGTCGGCCGTTTCCCCGCTGGCGATCTTGTCGTGGGCAATCAGTGGCCCGATGCGCAGCCGAAAGGTTTTGCCCTTTTTGTTCAGAAGCTCGTGGAACACCGTCACGTCGCGCATTTCGGTGAAGTTCTGGTTGGCGAACCAGTAGAACAGCCAGGAATTGCGGGCGTCCAGATGGGCCGGCAGCACAGGCACGCGGTATTTGCGAGCCAGAGTTACCATTGAGGCCTGCCACGATCGCTCCTTCAGCCCACCATCGCTCCAGACGGCAAGCCGGCCGGAGGGAAAGATCACGACGGCACGGTTTTCGGTAAAGGCCTTGGATGCCAGCCGCAGTGTTTCCTTCATTTTGGCGTGGCTGCGGTGCTCCGTGCGCCATTCCACCGGCACCATCATGTCGGCAAAGCCCGGATTGACCCGTGTCGCGTCGCGGTTGGCAAAGAACGACATATCGCCGCGAACCGTCTTTAGCGCGTCATAGACGGCGATGCCGTCGGCGATGCCGGTCGGGTGATTGATCGCCATGACGAAGGCGCCGGATTTGGGGATGCGCTCAAGTCCGGTCACATCGAGATCGAGATTGAGGATGCGGCTGATATAGTCCATCGCCGAAGCGCCATCGAGCGGCGCGATCTGGTCGGCCATGGCGACGGCTTCGCGGTAGTGCAAAATGCGATAAAGGAAGGGCTTGACGAACGGCCAGGACCAGCTGTTGACCAGTTTCTGGCCTCGTTCGGCGATCAGATCATCGACAATGTGGGCGCCGCGAACAGCGTTCAAGCTTGTGCCTGCCGCCCGCTCTGCCGCCGTCGGTTGCAGCCCGGCCTTGAGCGTAACGGTGTGCGCCTTGCCGATGTCGCTGATATTCGCCATAACCGCGATCCGCCCGTTGGTGACAATGGGCGTAGGACGTGCCAGAAATCAGGTCAAGTCACCATCACCCCGCCGGATAACGGTCCTGTGACCCCGGCGAGTTGTATTCGAACGATCAAAGAGGCCGAAAGATGACCGTTCGTTTTCGCGCAGTTCTGATCCCGGGCCTTGCCGCGCTCGCGCTGGGGGCCTGCGAAACCTCTTTTTCCAATCCGTTCTCCAATCCGTTTGGCAGCCGCTCCAGCGCGCCACGGCCCTTGCCGTCCGCGCCAACCGGTTCTGTTGGACAATCGACCTTGCCGCCGCCAAGCGGCGTCACCGGCGGTCCGCTGACGCCCCTGCCAGGCAATGAGACGCAGGTCGCGGCGGTCGATAACAGCGCGGCGCCGGCGCCGATGACGGCGCCCGCGGGCGATGGCGCGACGATCGGACGGACCGATCTTCTGGGTGGCTGGACGGTCGCTTCGGCGTCCGACACATGCCAGCTTTTCATGTCGCTGACGACATGGTCGGGCGGCTACCGGGCAACCACCCGAGGTTGCGGATCAGAGACCTTGCAAGGGGTCTCGGCATGGAACCTGGAGGGCCAACAGGTGTCGTTGCTAAATGATTCGGGTAGTAAGGTGGCGAGCCTGACGGCTGCTTCGAAAACGCAATTCAATGGCCAGACGACGGCCGGAGAAGCCGTTTCAGTCTCCAGATAGCGGGTTTCCGCGAAACCTCCGTGTCGAAACGGCAACACTTTAGAATTTATAAAGGCTGCGGATAAACGTAACGTTGTCCAACAGAACGATTGTTACCGTACCCTTCAGACATTGTTAACTAGATTCGCCTGACCCTGAGCCGATAAATGCACTTGCATCGGCCGGGCCAGCGGGGTCCAGGTCAAGCGTTCGGGCCCCGGCAGCATGGCAGATCGGCTATGATGGAGGGTACTATGACCTTACGCTCGCTGGCCAGGACCGCGATTGGGGCGATCGCGATTCTGGCATTCACCGGATCGGCAAATGCCGCAATCCAATGCGGGGCTCACAAACGAATGACCGAAGTGCTTGCCAGCAAATACAGCGAAGCACCAAAGGCCATCGGCACCGTTAATCAGAAGCGGTTCATGGAAGTCTACGTTTCCAAGGCTGGAAGCTGGACCATTCTCGTCACCTCGGCAGATGGCAATTCTTGCATTGTCGCGGCCGGCCAGGACTGGGAAGACGTTCCGCACAATCTGACCAGCCTGGATCCCGCGGCCTGATCCCAATGGGCTTTGGTCTTGCCTTCCGGCATTTCCATGCTTATGCGGCCCCGGTCACAATCGGTGGCGGTGAGGATGCTTTATGCCGGAGCCTGTCAAGCGAGCCTATCTGGCGCTTGCCGAAGCCGGTCATCTTGAACCGGATTGGGAGCAGGTCCGCCTTGCCGATCGCCTCGACGCTCTCCTTGCGGAGCTTTGCGATCGCCAGCTGAAGACCAAGAAAAGCACGCTGGGCTGGGTGCTGTCGCGCGGCGTCAAGCCGGAACCCGTCAAAGGCCTCTATATCTGGGGGGCAGTGGGGCGCGGCAAGACCATGCTGATGGACCAGTTCCATGCAGCCGCACCGAACGAACGCAAACTGCGCACCCATTTCCACGAATTCATGGCCGATGTGCATGATCGCATCCATCGGTTTCGCCAGGCGCTGAAAGCCGGCACGGTAAAGGGCGACGATCCGATCGCGCCGGTGGCGGCAGACATTGCCGCCGAGACAAGTCTCCTGTCCTTCGATGAATTCTTCGTCACCGATATTGCCGATGCGATGATCCTCGGCCGGTTGTTCGAAAGTCTGTTTCAACATGGTGTGACCATCGTCGCGACGTCGAATGTGCCTCCGGACGAACTCTATGACAACGGCCTCAACCGGGCGCTTTTCCTGCCGTTCGTCGCGCTTTTGAAAGACCGGATGGGGATTTTTCATCTCGACGCGCCGAAGGATTTCCGGCTTGATGCGCTCACCTCGCAGCCGGTCTACGTTGTGCCCGGCGGGTTGAAGGCGGACGATATCCTGGACGATCATTTTTGCCGGCTGACGGGCCTCAGCAAAGGCGAGCCGGCCGAGATCGCCCATAAGGGCCGGATCATATCCGTGCCGGAACAGGCGCGCGGCGTCGCGCGGTTCTCCTTCGACGGATTATGCCGGCGGCCATTGGCGGCGGCGGATTATCTGAAGATCGCCCGCGCCTATCACACGATCATTCTGTCCGACGTGCCGATCATGGATGACGGTCAGCGTAATGAAGCGCGGCGCTTCATCAATCTGATCGACACGCTTTACGACAGCCGGACAAAGCTCGTCGTCTCCGCCGACGCCGAGCCCGACCGCCTGTGGCGCGGCAAGGACGGGCACGAAAACCTCGCATTCGCCCGTACGGCGTCGCGGCTGATTGAAATGCGCTCCGATGCCTTTCTTTCCGCCGAGCGCGGCACGATGAAGGCCGCCGGAAAGACCGCCGGGCCCGGTGGTGACGGCAAATCGGCGACAAACTGACGCGATTGGTTGAAAATCGCTGCCAACTGACGCCAGCGTTATCTTGCGCCACCCCGGCAATCGCGCTAGGCCAATCGCATTATTTTTCCCCTGATGACACCTTACGTAAACGGACGGTAATCCCATGGCACGTAATAAGATTGCCTTGATCGGCGCTGGCCAGATCGGCGGAACTTTGGCTCATCTGGCTGGCTTGAAAGAGCTCGGTGATGTCGTACTGTTCGACATCCAGGAAGGCATACCGGACGGCAAGGCGCTGGACATCGCCCAGGCCGCGCCTGTCGACGGTTTTGACGCGAATTTCTCCGGCGCTCAGTCCTACGAAACGATTTCCGGCGCCGATGTGGTCATCGTCACGGCCGGCGTGGCGCGCAAGCCGGGCATGAGCCGCGACGATCTTTTGGAAATCAATCTGAAGGTGATGGAGCAGGCCGGGGCCGGCATCAAGAAATACGCGCCTGAGGCCTTCGTCATCTGCGTCACAAACCCGCTCGACGCGATGGTCTGGGCGCTGCAGAAATTCTCCGGCCTGCCGGCCAATATGGTGGTCGGCATGGCCGGCATTCTGGATTCCTCGCGGTTCCGGCATTTTCTCGCCGCCGAATTCAACGTTTCGGTGGAGGACGTGACGGCTTTCGTGCTCGGCGGCCACGGCGACACGATGGTGCCGCTGATCCGTTATTCCACGGTGGCTGGCATTCCGCTGCCGGATCTGGTCGGGATGGGCTGGATCGACAAGGGTCGGCTTGAGGAGATTGTCGAGCGCACTCGCAATGGCGGCGCCGAGATCGTTGGGCTGTTGAAAACCGGCTCGGCCTATTATGCGCCGGCGGCGGCGGCGATCTCCATGGCGGAGAGCTATCTGAAGGACAAGAAGCGGGTGCTGCCCTGTGCGGCGCAGCTCAATGGCGAATACGGTGTCAATGGTGTCTATGTCGGCGTGCCGACGGTGATCGGTGCCGGCGGCATTGAACGGATCATCGAGATCGATCTGGACCGGTCGGAACAGGCGATGTTCGACCATTCCGTTGAAGCGGTGGGAGGGCTCATCGAAGCCTGCAAGGGGATCCAGCCGGCGCTGGGCTAGCTGGCCAAGAGGCCGGCGGCGGCGGCACAATCTGACATTTGAACTTGCAATTTACCTGGCATTTGAACTGACATTCGGCCTGGTACGGGGAAAACTGCATGAATATCCATGAATATCAGGCCAAGGCGGTCATCAAGGCCTTTGGCGCGCCGGTCCCGGCCGGCCACGCGGCCTTCACGCCCGATGAGGCGGTCAAGGCGGCGGAAGACCTTGGTGGGCCGGTCTGGGTGGTCAAGTCGCAGATCCATGCCGGCGGCCGCGGCAAGGGCAAGTTTGCCGAAGCGCAAGCCGGCGAGGCGGGCGGTGTGCGGCTGGCCAAATCCGTCGACGAGGTGCGCGTTTTCGCCGAGCAGATGCTCGGCAACACGCTGGTCACGCATCAGACCGGCCCGGCCGGAAAGCAGGTCAACCGGCTCTATATCGAAGACGGCGCCGACATTCAGGGCGAGTTCTATCTGTCGCTGCTGGTCGACCGGGAAAGCGCCCAGGTCGCCTTCGTCATCTCCACCGAAGGTGGCATGAACATTGAGGAGGTGGCGGCCGAGACGCCGGAGAAGATCATTACATTTTCAATCGATCCGGCGACCGGCTTCATGCCGCATCACGGCCGGCGCATCGCCAATGCGCTGAAGCTTTCCGGCGATACCGCCAAACAGGCGGGCAAGCTCGGCGGCAATCTCTACAAGGCGTTCCTGGCCAAGGATATGAGCCTTCTGGAAATCAATCCGCTGATTGTGACGGAGAACGGGCGGATCGTCTGTCTCGATGCCAAGATGGGCTTCGATTCCAACGCGCTGGAGCGGCACGCCGACATCATGGAGCTGCGCGACGAAAGCGAAGAGGACGACAAGGAGATCGAAGCCTCCAAGCACGATCTCTCCTATATCGCGCTCGACGGCACCATCGGCTGCATGGTCAATGGCGCCGGCCTGGCCATGGCGACCATGGACATCATCAAGCTGTATGGCGGCGAGCCGGCCAATTTCCTCGATGTCGGCGGCGGCGCGTCGAAGGAAAAGGTGACGGCGGCGTTCAAGATCATAACCTCCGACCCGAATGTGCAAGGAATCCTGGTCAACATCTTCGGCGGTATCATGCGCTGCGATATCATCGCCGAAGGCGTTGTCGCGGCGGTCAAGGAGGTCGGCCTGGAAGTGCCGCTGGTGGTGCGGCTGGAAGGCACCAATGTGGAGAAGGGCAAGGACATCATCAATTCCTCCGGCCTCAATGTCATTGCCGCCGACGATCTCGACGACGCGGCCCAGAAGATCGTTGCCGCGGTCAAGGAGGCCGCCTGATGTCCATCCTCATCGACACAAACACGAAAATCATCGTCCAGGGGCTGACCGGCAAGACCGGCTCGTTCCACACCGAGCAGGCGCTGGCCTATCACGGCACGCAAATGGTCGCCGGGGTGACGCCGGGCAAGGGCGGGTCGACCTGGCAGGGCACGCTGCCGGACGGGTCGGCGGTCTCGCTGCCGGTCTTCGACACGGTGGCGGAGGCCAAGGCGGCGACCGGCGCCAATGCGTCGGCGGTCTATGTGCCGCCGCCCTTTGCCGCCGATTCCATCGCCGAGGCGATCGCCGCGGACGTCGAACTCATCGTCTGCATCACCGAGGGCATTCCGGTGCTCGACATGGTCGGCGTCAAGCGGGCGCTGTGCGGCTCGAAATCGCGGCTGCTTGGACCGAATTGTCCGGGCGTGCTGACGCCGGAGGCCTGCAAGATCGGCATCATGCCGGGATCGATCTTCAAGAAGGGGTCGGTCGGGGTTGTCTCGCGGTCCGGCACGCTTACCTATGAAGCAGTCTTCCAGACGAGCCAGGAAGGCCTCGGCCAGACGACGGCGGTGGGCATCGGCGGTGACCCGGTCAAGGGCACGGAATTCATCGACATGCTGGAACTGTTCCTGGCCGATGAGGCGACGGGCTCGATCGTCATGATCGGCGAGATCGGCGGTTCGGCCGAAGAGGACGCGGCGCAATTCCTGGCCGATGAGGCCAAAAGCGGCCGGTCCAAGCCGACGGTCGGCTTCATTGCCGGGCGCACGGCGCCGCCGGGGCGGCGCATGGGCCATGCCGGAGCGATCATTTCCGGCGGCAAGGGCGGCGCGGAAGACAAGATCGCCGCGATGCAGGCAGCCGGTATCACAGTTTCGCCATCACCGGCCAAACTGGGCCAGACTCTGGTTGAGGTTCTTAAAGGTTGACGCTCTAATGCGTTGTGACGGCCCTTTTCCGGCCGCCAGATGAGTGGACGCCGGTCCGGGGGCGCGGGCACGGCCAGATAAGAGGCGCGGGACTGGGGACAGTTCCGCGAAGCATGATGGCACGGCAGGAGGCGAATGAAGCCTTTCGACGCTCGTCCTTCCTTTACGGCGGCAATGCCGCCTATCTTGAAGAGCTTTACGCGCGCTACCAGGAAAACCCGGCTTCGCTCGATGCCGGCTGGCAGGACTTCTTCAAGGACCTGAAAGACGACAAGGCCGACGTTCTGCGCGAAGCGCGGGGGGCATCCTGGCGGCGGCCCGACTGGCCGAAACCGGCCAATGGCGAACTGGTATCCGCCTTTGACGGCGACTGGCTGCAGATCGAGCGCCACGTCACCGAGAAGATCCAGGCCAAGGCGCAGGCCAATGGTGCCGATCTGAGCCAGGACGAGATGCTCAGCGCGGCGCGCGATTCGGTGCGCGCCATCATGATGATCCGCGCTTATCGCATGCGCGGCCATCTGCACGCCGATCTCGACCCGCTCGGCATTGCCGCGCTGCGCGACCATGAGGAACTGCACCCCCATTCCTACGGCTTCACGGAGGCCGACTACGACCGCAAGATCTTCCTCGACATGGTCCTGGGATTGGATTTCGCGACGATACCGCAAATGCTGGAGATCCTGCGGCGGACCTATTGTTCGACGCTTGGCGTTGAGTTCATGCACATCTCCGATCCGGCGGAAAAGGGCTGGATCCAGCAGCGCATCGAGGGGCCGGACAAGGAGATTTCCTTTACCGACGAAGGCAAGAAGGCAATCCTCAACAAGCTGATCGAGGCGGAGGGGTTCGAGAAATTCATCGACGTCAAATATACCGGCACCAAGCGTTTTGGTCTGGACGGCGGCGAATCGCTGATCCCGGCGCTGGAGCAGATCATCAAGCGCGGCGGCGCACTCGGCGTCAAGGAGATCGTGCTCGGCATGGCCCATCGCGGCCGGCTCAATGTGCTCGCCCAGGTGATGGCCAAGCCGCACCGGGCGATCTTCCACGAATTCAAGGGTGGTTCGTTCACGCCCGACGAGGTGGAAGGCTCCGGCGACGTCAAATACCATCTCGGCGCTTCTTCAGACCGCGAATTCGATGGCAACAATGTCCATTTGTCGCTGACTGCCAACCCGTCGCATCTGGAGATCGCCGACCCGGTCGTGCTCGGCAAGGCGCGAGCCAAGCAGGACCAGATCGGGGTGCGGAACGACGAGGGCAGCATGGATCGCACGCCCGTACTGCCGTTGCTCCTGCACGGTGATGCGGCTTTTGCCGGTCAGGGCGTGGTGGCGGAATGTTTCGGCCTGTCCGGCCTGAAAGGCCACCGCACCGGCGGCTCGCTGCATTTCATCGTCAACAACCAGATCGGTTTTACAACCAATCCGCGGTTTTCGCGCTCCTCGCCCTATCCTTCAGATGTCGCGAAGATGATCGAGGCGCCGATCTTCCATGTGAATGGCGACGATCCCGAAGCCGTTGTCTTTGCCGCCAAGGTGGCGACGGAATTCCGCCAGATGTTCCGCAAGCCCGTCGTCATCGACATGTTCTGCTATCGCCGTTTCGGCCACAACGAGGGTGACGAGCCGGCCTTTACCCAGCCGATCATGTACAAGGCGATCCGTAGCCATCCGACGACGCTGGAGATCTATGGCGGGAAACTGGTCGATGAAGGTCTTGTCACGACCGATGAGGTGGATGCGCAAAAGGCCCAGTGGCGGGCGCATCTGGAGGCGGAATTCGAAACCGGCCAAGCCTACAAGCCGAACAAGGCGGACTGGCTGGACGGCGCCTGGTCGGGCCTGACGACGGCCAGTGCCAGCGACGAGCGCCGGGTCGGCGAAACCGGTGTTGCGATGGCGGAACTGAAGGCTATCGGCGAGAGGCTGACCGCCGTGCCGGCCGGCTTCAAGCCGCACCGGACGATCCAGCGGTTCTTCAACAACCGAAAGAAGATGATTGAATCAGGAACCGGAATCGACTGGGCGACCGGCGAGTCCCTGGCCTTCGCCACCATGCTCAAGGAGGGCTATAAAATCCGGCTTTCCGGCCAGGACGTGGAACGTGGCACGTTTTCGCAGCGCCATTCCGTCATTTACGACCAGGAAAACGAGGATCGTCACACACCGCTCAACAATTTGGAGCCGAACCAGAAGAGGACCTTCGAGGTCATCAATTCCATGCTGTCGGAAGAGGCCGTTCTGGGCTTTGAGTACGGATATTCGATGGCCGAGCCGAAGGGGCTGACCTTATGGGAGGCGCAGTTCGGCGATTTCGCCAATGGTGCGCAGGTCATCTTCGACCAGTTCCTGTCCTCCGGCGAACGCAAATGGCTGCGTATGTCGGGCCTCGTCTGCCTTTTGCCGCATGGCTATGAGGGCCAGGGACCGGAGCATTCCTCGGCGCGGCTGGAGCGTTTCCTGCAGATGTGCGCGGAAGACAACATGCAGGTCGCCAATTGCACGACGCCGGCCAACTACTTCCACATCCTGCGGCGGCAGATCCGCCGCAACTTCCGCAAACCATTGATCCTGATGACGCCCAAATCGCTGCTGCGCCACAAGCGGGCGGTGTCACGGCTTGAGGAAATGGCCGAAGGTTCGACCTTCCACCGGGTGCTGTGGGACGATGCCCAGTTGCTCAAGACCGAGCCGATCAAGCTGGTCAAGGACGACAAGATCAGGCGGGTCGTGCTGTGCTCCGGCAAGGTCTATTTCGACCTTTACGAGGAGCGCGAGAACCGCGGCCTGAACGACATCTATCTGATGCGGGTGGAGCAACTCTATCCGTTCCCGCTCAAGGCGCTGGCCCACGAACTTGCGCGCTTCAAGAAGGCGGAAGTCGTCTGGTGCCAGGAGGAGCCGCAGAATATGGGCGGCTGGTCGTTTGTCGAACCGCGGATCGTCGCCGTGCTCGACATGGTCAAGTCGGAGTGCCAACGGCCGCGCTATGCCGGGCGTCCGGCGGCCGCGGCGACGGCGACGGGCCTGATGTCGAAGCATTTGCACCAGCGCGAAATCTTTTTGGACGAGGCTTTGGGCGCATAACAAAGGCGTTTGATGCCGTTTGGGTCGGTTGTACCGGACCAGGCGCACGGAAGGGTTATCATGGCAACGGACATCAAGGTTCCGACACTGGGTGAATCGGTCACCGAGGCAACGGTCGGGCAATGGTTCAAGAAGGAGGGTGACGCTGTTACCGCCGACGAACCGGTGGTCGAGTTGGAAACCGACAAGGTGACCCTCGAAGTCCCGGCGCCGGCTACCGGTACATTGGCGTCGATTGCCGTCAAGGATGGCGAAACTGTTGGCGTCGGCGCCCTGCTCGGCTCGATCGGCGACGGGGCTGGCGCGACGGCTGTGCCGGCCGCCATGGCCGCCCCGGCCGCGAAGGCCAATGGCGGCGAAACGGTCAAGGCCGCCGCGCCTGCTGCGGCAGAGATCCCGGCAGGCGAGGAGGCGCTCATCGACATTATCGTGCCCAGCGCCGGCGAATCGGTGACCGAGGCCGAGGTCGGCGAATGGTTCAAGGCGGTGGGCGACGCCGTGGCGCTTGATGATCCGCTGGTGGAACTGGAGACCGACAAGGCGTCGCAGGAAATGGCAGCGCTGGCGGCCGGGACGCTGGCGGAAATCGTCAAGAAAACCGGCGAAATTGTCCATGTTGGCGACATTCTGGGCCGCATCCGGGCAAACGGTGGAACCGCCAAGCCGATCGCTGCCGGGCCGGAGGACGTACATGTGCGCGATACGGTGGCAGAGACCGCCATGCCGGTATCCCCGGCGGCGGCGAAGCTGATGGCGGAAAAGGGCGTTGCCGCCGATCAGGTCAGCGGAACCGGCAAGCGCGGGCAGGTGCTCAAGGGCGACGTTCTGGCGGCTCTGGAAAAGGCGTCCGGCGAAGCAGCCGCGATACCGGCTGCCCCGGTTGCCGTGCCGGCGGCGGCGCCGGTGATGGCGCGGGCCCCCACGGCGCCTGACGACGAAAGCCGCGAGGAACGGGTGCGGATGACCCGTCTGCGCCAGACCATCGCCCGGCGGCTGAAGGATGCGCAGAACACGGCCGCCATGCTGACCACCTTCAACGAAGTGGACATGGAAGCGGTGATGGCGCTGCGCAGCGAATACAAAGCGCTGTTTGAGACCAAGCACGGCATCAAGCTCGGCTTCATGGGCTTTTTCACCAAAGCGGTGTGCCATGCGCTGAAGGATATCCCGGCGGTCAATGCGGAGATCGACGGTGACGATATCGTCTACAAGAACTACTGCCATATCGGTGTCGCCGTCGGCACCGAGAAGGGCCTTGTCGTACCGGTCGTGCGCGATGCCGACGCCATGTCGATCGCCGAGGTGGAACTGGAAATCGCCGCGCTCGGCGCCAAGGCGCGCGACGGCAACCTGTCGCTGGAGGACATGCAGGGCGGCACCTTCACCATCTCCAATGGCGGCGTCTATGGCTCGCTGATGTCGACGCCGATCCTCAATGCGCCGCAATCGGGCATTCTGGGTATGCACAAGATCCAGCAGCGGCCAGTGGTCGTCGATGGCGAGATCACGGTCAGGCCGATGATGTATCTGGCGCTCTCCTATGACCACCGCGTTGTCGACGGCAAGGACGCCGTGACCTTCCTGGTGCGGATCAAGGAGATCCTGGAAGACCCGCAGCGGCTGGTGCTGGACCTCTAGAGGTATATGGTCCGCCATGACGACCGACCTTTTAATGCTGGTTCTGGCGTGCCTCCTGGCCTTTATCCACTCGGCGATCTATTCCACCGTCGTGCTGCGTCAGCTTGGAATTGCCTACAATGCCGGCCCACGAGACGAAAACTTGCAACCGGCGGGCATGGCCGGAAGGTTGCGGCGTGCCCATGTCAACTTCCTGGAGACCTTCCCCCTATTCGCGGCAGCCGTATTGGTCGCGCATGTGACGGGATCAGCTGACGCCACGACTGCGCTGGCATCGCAGGTCTATGTGATCTTCCGTGTTCTCTACCTCCCCGCCTATGTATCGGGGATTGCCTATCTCCGAACCGCAATCTGGTTCGTTGCGACCGGCGCGATCCTCCTTATTCTCTGGCAATCCGTCTTCTGAGCTTCGAAAGGTCTAACTCATGGCATACGACCTGATCGTCATCGGAACCGGGCCGGGCGGCTATGTCTGCGCCATCAAGGCGGCGCAGCTTGGCCTGAGCGTTGCGGTGGTGGAAAAGCGCGCCACCCATGGCGGCACCTGCCTGAATATCGGCTGTATCCCCTCCAAGGCGCTGCTGCATGCCTCGGAAGCCTTCGAACATGCCGGCCACGGCCTGGCGGGGCTGGGCGTCAAGGTCGGCAAGCCGAAGCTCGATTTGAAAGCCATGCACGGCCACAAGGACGATGTGGTGAAGACCAATGTCGATGGCGTCGGCTTCCTGTTCAAGAAGAACAAGATCGACGCGTTCCACGGCACCGGCCGGATTGCCGGCCCCGGCAAAGTCGAGGTGACCGGCGAGGACGGCGCGGTGCAGACGCTGGAGGCGAAAAGCATCGTCATTGCGACAGGATCGGATTCGGCGCCGCTGCCGGGCGTCGCAATTGACGAGAAGACCGTGGTGACCTCCACCGGCGCGCTGGACCTGGCCAAGGTGCCGGGCAAGCTGCTGGTCGTCGGCGCCGGCGTCATCGGCCTGGAGCTTGGTTCGGTGTGGCGGCGGCTGGGCGCCGAGGTGATGGTGGTGGAATTCCTCGATCGCATCCTGCCGGGCACCGACAATGATATCGCCAAGCAGTTTCAGCGCATGCTCGGCAAGCAGGGGATCAGCTTCCGGCTCGGCTCAAAGGTGACCGGAGTGGAAAAGGCCAAGGCCGGTCTGAAGGTTTCCGTGGAACCTGCAAAAGGTGGCGAGGCGGAGGTGCTCGACGCCGATGTCGTGCTCGTTTCCATCGGCCGCATTCCCTTCACTGACGGTCTCGGGCTCGATGAAGCCGGCATTCTCCGCGATGAGCATGGCCAGGTCACGGTCGATGCGCACTACCGGACCAGTGTGAACGGCATCTACGCCATAGGCGACGTCATCGCCGGGCCGATGCTGGCGCACAAGGCCGAGGATGAAGGCGTTGCGGTGGCGGAAATCCTCGCCGGTCAGGCAGGACACGTCAATTACGGCGTCATTCCCAATGTCGTTTATACCGAGCCGGAGATCGCCACGGTCGGGCAGAGCGAGGAAGAGCTGAAAGAGGCCGGCATTGCTTACAAGGCCGGCAAGTTCCCGTTCACCGCCAATGGCCGGGCGCGGGCAATGAATGCCACGGATGGTTTCGTCAAGGTTCTGGCCGATGCGACAACCGACAAGGTGCTCGGCGTCCATATCCTCGGCCACGGCGCTGGCGAAATGATCCACGAAGCGGCGGTGATCATGGAGTTCGGCGGCTCATCGGAAGACCTCGGCCGCACCTGTCATGCCCATCCGACGATGAGCGAAGCGGTCAAAGAGGCGGCGCTCGCCACCTTCTTCAAGCCGATCCATATGTAAAAAAACACCGGCCCGAAGGCCGGTGTTTTATTCGACTGGAGTGTCGTGCCGGTTTTCCGGTCTTGGACAGTGCCGCCTATTCGGCCAGCGGTGTCTGGCAATTTGCATCGCCGTCGGCGCAAACCGTTTCGGTTACGGCCGCTTCATCTTCGACGGTGACCGTGCCTTCAAAGGTGCTCATGGCGACCGTTTCGTCCGGCATGGTCGATTCCACGACCTGCTCATGGTTGGACGAGCAGCCGCCGAAACCGAGACCGCCGCCGGCATAGGCCGACGAGGCAGCGAGCGCCAGGGCCGAAGCCGCGGCAAAAGTGGTGAGGATAGTGCGCATCATGTTCTCCTCTTCATGCCGGCCCGGCGCAACGATGCGACGCGGAAATCCGACATTGCCGCGACGTTAACGCGGATTGCGGCTCAGGAAAACGTAGGGGCGCTCACGTTTTCGTCATTGGAACCGTTCTAGGCGCGCGGATGGGACTTGGCGTAGATATCGAGCAGCCGGGCGGTATCGACTTTGGTGTAGCCCTGCGTGGTCGACAGGCTGGCATGGCCCAAAAGCTCCTGGATGGTCCTGAGATCGCCGCCGCGGCCCAACAGATGGGTGGCGAAGGAGTGGCGCAAGGCGTGCGGTGTCGTGCTGTCGTCAAGGCCGAGGGCGCCGCGCAGCAGCCGCACCGATTTCTGCACGATGGCCGGCTGCAGCGGACCGCCGCGGGCGCCGCGGAAGAGCGGTTCGCCAGGCGCCGGCGTATAGGGGCAGAGGTCGAGATAGCGGGAAATGGCATCGCTGACCGCCGGCAGGACCGGCACGATCCGGGTCTTGTCGCCCTTGCCGATGACGCGCAGCGCATTGCGGCCGTGAATCGGGGCCTCGGTGGTGGTGACCGCCAGCGCTTCGGCGATGCGCAGGCCGCAGCCGTAAAGCAGCAACAGCACGGCGCGGTCGCGGGCTATGATCCAGGCTTCGCCGGCTTCGATTTCCACGGATTCAATCAGCGCCAGGGCGTCGGAAATCGTCAAAGCGCGGGGCAGAGCGCGCGGCTGTTTGGGTGCGCGAATGGCATGGAAGGCCGTCGTTTTCGCCAGGCCGTTTTTATCGAGATACCGGGCGAAGGTGCGCAAGGCAGCCAGTTGCCGGCCCAGCGTGCGCGGTCCGACGCCGGCCTTGCGCCGCGCCGCCAGAAAGCCGCGGATGTCGGCGGGTTTGAGGGCGGCGATATCGCTCAGAGCCGGCGGCGCGCCGAGATGGCCCGTCAGGAAGGTCAAGAACTGCGCCAGGTCGCGGCCATAGGCGTCGAGGGTCTTGGGCGACAAACGCCGCTCGTCGGCAAGGTGCCCGCACCACTCATGCGCTGCCAGTGCAAGGTCGCTGGCCGCCGTCACCAGAAAGGATTGCCGTTGCGCCATTTCCGTCCTCGCTCAAGACGATAGCATGGCCGATCGTGGTTACCGGACCATGACCGGCCCGTTTTCAAACAATCGCAGCTTTAAAGAATCGACTGGCCGGTTTTCTTCCAGTCGGCCAGAAACGCGTCGAGGCCCTTGTCGGTGAGTGGATGCTTGACCAGGCCTTTGAGCACCGCCGGCGGCACCGTGGCGACATCGGCGCCGATCATTGCCGCCGTCTTGACGTGATTGGGCGAGCGGATCGAGGCGGCGAGGATCTGCGTTTCGATATGATCGTAATTGTCATAGATGGTGCGAATCTCGCCAATAAGCTCCATGCCGTCGATGCCGATATCGTCGAGCCGGCCGATGAACGGCGAGATGAACGTGGCGCCGGCGCGGCCCGCCAGCAGCGCCTGGTTGGCGTTGAAACACAAGGTCACATTGACCATCCGGCCCTCGCCGCTGAGCGTCCGGCAGGCCTTCAGGCCGTCCCAGGTGAGCGGCACCTTGATGGCGATGTTTTCGGCGATTTCGGCAAGCTTGCGGGCTTCCGCCAGCATGCCGTCAAAGTCGGTCGCCGCGACCTCGGCGGAGACCGGACCGTCGACGAGCCTGCAGATTTCGGCGACCACCTCGGCCATCGGACGCCCGGCCTTCATGATCAGCGAGGGATTGGTGGTGACCCCGTCCAGCAGGCCGGTCGCGGCCAGGTCGCCGATCTCGCTGACATCCGCGGTGTCGACAAAGAATTTCATGGCACATCCCTTTGGGTGTTTGCGGTGCGGTGGCGCATCGGCTTCCCTTCTAGAGAAATGATTCGCCGCCGTCAGCATCCTCCTTGCCATATCGCGCCGTCGCCGCCAAAGCGAGGCCGTCATGGCTGACCGGCATTTCGTCGCCGTGCAGATCCCGGTCGCTATCGACCGGCCCTACACCTATGCAAGCGATCGGCCGCTTCTCCCGGGCAGCATCGTCGCCGTGCCGCTCGGACCGCGAATCGTCACCGGCGTCGTCTGGCCGGTCGAAATCGAACCTGTCGATGCCGCCAGGGTGCGCGAGATCGAACAGGTTTTTGACCTGCCGCCGCTGCCGGAGGCTCTGATCCGCCTGATCGACTGGGTGGCCGATTACACGCTGAGCCCGCGCGGCATGGTCCTGCGCATGGTGCTGCGCGCGCCCGGCGCACTGGAGCCGGAAAAGCCGATCATGGGCGTGCGGCTGGCCGGTCCACCGCCGGAGCGGATGACGGGCGCGCGCAAGCGGCTTCTGGAGGCGGCGGCCGACGGGCTGGCCTGGTCGAAATCGGGGCTGGCGGGCGCGGCCGGCGTTTCGCCCGGCGTCGTTGACGGCCTCGTCAAACACGGCACGATGGAGATCGTCGCCATTCCTGCCCGGCCGGTGGCCGGCGAGCCGGACCCGGAACTGCCGCCGGCCGATCTGACCGATGCCCAGGAAAAGGCAGCGGCGCAGCTTGTCGATCTGGTCAAGGCCCGCGACTACGGCGCAGCGCTTCTGGACGGCGTGACCGGTTCGGGCAAGACGGAAGTCTATTTCGAGGCGGTGGCGCAAGCCTTCCGGGCCGGCCGGCAGGTACTGATCCTGTTGCCGGAAATCGCCCTGACCGGGGCGTTTCTGGACCGCTTTACCGCCCGCTTCGGTGCCCGGCCAGGCGAATGGCATTCCGATATGGCGACAAAGACGCGCAATCGTGTCTGGCGCGGTGTTCTGGGCGGCGAGGTGCGTGCCGTCGTCGGCGCCCGCTCGGCGCTGTTCCTGCCCTTTGCCGATCTCGGTCTGATCGTCGTCGACGAGGAGCATGACGGCGCCTTCAAGCAGGAAGACGGTGTCATCTATCACGCCCGCGACATGGCGGTGGTGCGGGCCAGCCTCGGCGACATTCCCATTGTCCTGTCATCGGCGACGCCGTCGGTGGAAAGCCGCGCCAATGCCGAGCGCGGCCGCTACACACGCGTCCATCTGCCGGCCCGCTTCGGCGGCGGTGCGCCGCCGGTCATTGCGGCGATTGATCTGAGGGCCGAGCCGCCCGAACGCGGACGCTGGCTGTCGCCGCTTCTGGTGGAGGCCATTGAGGCAACGCTGAAAGCCGGCGAGCAGAGCTTGCTCTTTCTCAACCGGCGAGGCTATGCACCGCTGACCCTTTGCCGGACCTGCGGGTTCCGGATGTCGTGCCCCAATTGCTCTGCCTGGCTGGTCGAACACCGGTTTCGCGGCGTCCTTGCCTGTCACCATTGCGGCCGCGAGGAACGCCGCCCGGTGGAATGCCCGCATTGCGGCGATGCCGACAGCCTGACCGCCTGCGGGCCGGGCGTGGAACGGCTGGAGGAAGAAGTTCTGGAACGCTTTGGTGAGGCGCGCACGCTGGTCATGTCCAGCGACATGCTCGGCGGCGTGCAGCGGTTGCGGCTGGAACTGGAGGCGATCCGGCGCGGCGAGGCCGATATCATCATCGGTACGCAGCTTGTCGCCAAGGGACACAATTTCCCCGGCCTGTCGCTGGTCGGCGTCGTCGATGCCGATCTCGGCCTGGCGCATGGCGATCCACGGGCGGGCGAGCGGACGTTCCAACTGCTGACCCAGGTGACCGGCCGCGCCGGCCGCGCCGGCCAGGCAAGCCGCGCCTTCCTGCAGACCCACGCGCCGGACCATCCGGTCATCCAGGCCCTGGTTTCGGGCGACAGCGAGCGCTTTTACGAACAGGAAACGGCGATGCGCCGGCAGGCCGGCCTGCCGCCGTTTGGCCGGCTCGCGGGCATCGTCGTCAGCGCCGCCGATCGTGGCACCGCCGAAAACCATGCCCGGGCACTGGCGCGCGCCGCGCCGGCGGGTGAACAAATCCGCCTGCTCGGACCTGCCGAGGCGCCGATCGCGGTGTTACGCGGGCGGCACCGGTTCCGGCTGCTTATACAGGCGCATAGCTCGGCCGCCCTGCATGCCTGGCTGCACGACTGGCTCGGCAAGGCGCCGAAAGCGCGCGGCAGCATTCGGGTCAGCATCGATATCGACCCGATGAGCTTTCTTTAGCGCGGCTTTTCGGCAGGCATTTGCGACCGGGCGAACGGCAATTATCAACGGCGCCGGAAATGCGACAAACCGGCCCGGAAAACGTCCTTTTCACCGTGTTGCGCACCCCCTGAGCGTGTGCTAGACGAGCCGCGGCCCGGCAGGAGGCGTCTTGGGAGGCGTTGCGGGCCATCAAACTCGTTCGCCAAACCCTGCGCGTCCAGTTTCACCACCGGACCAGGCAAGAAAAGAGACCCGCGTGACGGATCGAACCGCTTCGATTTCCGGCGTAGCACAGCGTTACGCATCAGCCCTTTTTGAACTGGCCCGCGATGACTCGGCGCTTGAAGGCGTGGATGCCGATCTTGTCGCGTTTCGCGGCCTGTTGAACGAGAGCGCCGACCTGCGCCGGCTGGTGTCCAGCCCGGTGTTTTCCGCCGAGGACCAGGAACGCGCCATCGGCGCGGTCACTGACAAAGCCGGCATCACTGGTCTTGTCGGCAATCTGGTGCGGCTGATCGCCCGCAACCGGCGGCTCTTCACCCTGCCTGACATTATCAAAGGATTTCAGGCCATGCTGGCCATCCATCGCGGCGAAATCACCGCCGACGTGACCTCGGCGCGGCCGCTCTCCGATGCTCAGACGACCGCGCTGAAAGCGGCCATGAAGGCCAGTCTAGGCAAGGACGTGACCATCGATTCCCGGGTTGAACCGGCCATTTTGGGCGGGCTGATCGTCAAGGTCGGCTCGCGCATGATCGATTCATCGATCAGAACCAAGCTCAACATCATGAAATCCCGTTTGAAAGAGGCCAGCTGATGGATATTCGGGCCGCTGAAATCTCCTCGATCCTGAAGGAGCAAATCAAGAATTTCGGCCAGGAAGCCGAGGTTTCGGAAGTCGGACAGGTGCTGTCGGTCGGTGACGGTATCGCCCGTGTCTACGGCCTCGACAATGTCCAGGCCGGCGAAATGGTGGAATTTGACGGCGGCATCCGCGGCATGGCGCTGAACCTTGAAATCGACAATGTCGGCGTCGTCATTTTCGGCACCGACCGCGACATCAAGGAGGGCGACACCGTCAAGCGCACCGGCGCCATCGTCGAAGTGCCGGTCGGCAAGGCCCTGTTGGGCCGGGTGGTTGACGCGCTCGGCAATCCGATCGACGGCAAGGGCCCGATCGAGGCCGATGAACGCCGCCGCGTCGATGTCAAGGCGCCCGGCATCATCCCGCGCAAATCGGTGCATGAGCCGATGTCGACGGGCCTGAAAGCCATCGATGCGCTGATCCCGATCGGCCGCGGCCAGCGCGAACTGATCATCGGCGACCGCCAGACCGGCAAGACGGCGATCATTCTGGACACGTTCCTCAACCAGAAGCCGCTCAATGCCGGCAATGACGAATCCAAGAAACTCTACTGCATCTATGTCGCGGTCGGGCAGAAGCGCTCCACCGTGGCGCAATTCGCCAAGGTGCTGGAAGATAATGGCGCGCTCGAATATTCCGTCATCATCGCGGCAACCGCCTCCGATCCGGCGCCGATGCAGTTCCTGGCGCCATTCGCCGGCTGTGCCATGGGCGAGTTCTTCCGCGACAACGGCATGCATGCGCTGATCACCTATGACGATCTTTCCAAACAGGCCGTTTCCTACCGGCAGATGTCGCTGCTGTTGCGCCGCCCGCCGGGCCGTGAAGCCTATCCGGGCGACGTCTTCTATCTGCATTCGCGGCTTCTGGAACGCGCCGCCAAGATGAACGAGGACAATGGCGCAGGTTCGCTGACGGCGCTGCCGGTCATCGAGACCCAGGCCAATGACGTGTCGGCCTATATTCCGACCAATGTGATTTCCATCACCGACGGCCAGATCTTCCTGGAGACCGACCTGTTCTATCAGGGTATCCGGCCGGCGGTGAATGTCGGCCTGTCGGTATCGCGTGTCGGATCGGCGGCGCAGGTCAAGGCGATGAAACAGGTTGCCGGCTCGATCAAGGGCGAGTTGGCGCAATACCGCGAAATGGCAGCGTTCGCGCAGTTCGGGTCCGATCTGGACGCGGCGACCCAGCGCCTGCTCAACCGCGGCGCGCGGCTGACGGAACTTTTGAAGCAGCCGCAATTCACGCCGCTGAAGACGGAAGAACAGGTGACGGTCATCTTCGCCGGCGTCAACGGCTATCTCGACGCGATAGAGGTGCATCAGATACGCGAATTCGAGGACGGGCTGCTGGCGCTTCTGCGCGGCGAAAACCTGGACCTCCTGAACGCCATCCGCGACCAGGGCGAGCTGACTGACGAGTTGCGCGACAAACTGACGGCCGTGCTCGACGCTTACGCGAAAAATTTCGCGTGAACGGCCAATCGGGCTGACGGGGATAACGGCTCATGGCGAGTCTCAAGGATCTGCGAAACCGTATCGCTTCGGTGAAGGCGACGCAGAAGATAACCAAGGCGATGCAGATGGTCGCCGCCGCAAAGCTGCGCAAGGCGCAGGAAGCGGCGGAATCGGCGCGGCCCTACGCCGAGCGCATGGGAGCGGTGCTGGCCAATATGGCAACCGCGGCGGCCGGCGCGGAAGGTACGCCGAAACTGATCGCCGGAACCGGCAGGGACGATGTCCATCTGCTGGTCGTGTGCACCGCCGAGCGCGGCCTTTGCGGCGGGTTCAACTCCTCCATCGCGCGGCTTGCCCGCGACCATGCCCGCGAATTGCTGGCTGAGGGCAAGACGGTCAAACTCTATCTGGTCGGCAAGAAGGGCTACGACCTGATGCGCCGCGAATTCTCCGACAACATTGTCGAGCGGATCGATTTTCGCGGTGTACGTCAGATGTCGTTCGGCGAGGCGCGGCAGGTCGGCCGCAAGGTGCTCGACATGTTCGAGGCCGGCGAGTTCGACGTGGCGACGCTTTTTTATTCGCGGTTCCGCACGGTCATCACGCAGGTGCCGACAGTGCAGCGGATCATTCCGGCCGACGTGCCGGAAGGCACCGAAATGATCAGCGACGGCAGTGTCTATGAGCATGAGCCGAGCGAGGAGGAAATCCTCGCCGACCTGTTGCCGCGCAATGTCTCGATACAGATTTTCCGGGCGCTGCTGGAAAACGGCGCCTCCGAACAGGGCGCGCGGATGAGCGCCATGGACAGCGCGACGCGCAATGCCGGTGAAATGATCGACGGCCTGACGCTGAGCTACAACCGCCAGCGGCAGGCGCAGATTACCAAGGAACTGATTGAAATCATCTCCGGTGCGGAAGCGCTCTAGGCGGCCACCGGAATTCAGGACGAGGACAGACCATGGCGAAAGCAGAAAAAGCGACGGGCGGGGAGACGGGCAGGGTTGCCCAGGTGATCGGCGCCGTCGTCGACGTGCAGTTCGACGATCATCTGCCGAAGATTCTCAACGCGCTTGAGGTCGACAATCAGGGCAACCGGCTGGTTCTGGAAGTCGCCCAGCATCTGGGCGAAAACACGGTTCGCACCATCGCCATGGACACGTCAGAAGGTCTGGTGCGCGGCCAGCCGGTCATCGATACCGGTGAGCCGATCGCCGTGCCGGTCGGCGATGAGACGCTGGGCCGGATCATGAATGTCATTGGCGAGCCGGTCGACGAAGCCGGGCCGATCAAGACGGCGCAAAAACGCGCCATTCACCAGAGCGCGCCGGACTATGTCGATCAGTCGACGGAAGCGGAAATCCTGGTCACCGGCATCAAGGTCGTCGACCTGCTGGCGCCCTATGCCAGGGGCGGCAAGATCGGCCTGTTCGGTGGCGCCGGCGTCGGCAAGACGGTGATTATCATGGAACTGATCAACAACATCGCCAAGGCGCATGGCGGCTATTCGGTGTTTGCCGGAGTCGGCGAGCGCACCCGCGAAGGCAATGATCTCTATCACGAAATGATCGATTCGGGCGTCAACAAGGCCGGCGGCGGCGAGGGCTCCAAATCGGCGCTGGTCTATGGCCAGATGAACGAGCCGCCGGGGGCGCGCTCGCGCGTCGGCCTTGCCGGGCTGACGGTGGCCGAGCATTTCCGCGACCAGGGTCAGGACGTGCTGTTTTTCGTCGACAATATTTTCCGTTTCACCCAGGCCGGCTCGGAAGTCTCCGCGCTGCTTGGCCGCATTCCCTCCGCTGTGGGCTATCAGCCGACTTTGGCCACCGATATGGGCACCCTGCAGGAGCGGATCACGACGACGCACCAGGGCTCGATCACCTCGGTCCAGGCGATCTACGTGCCGGCCGATGACCTGACCGACCCGGCTCCGGCGACATCCTTTGCGCATCTGGACGCGACGACGGTGCTGTCGCGCGCCATTTCGGAAAAGGGCATCTACCCAGCCGTCGATCCGCTCGATTCGACCTCGCGCATGCTCGATCCGCGCATTATCGGCGAAGAGCATTACGAAGTGGCGCGGCGGGTGCAGGAAACGCTGCAGCGCTACAAGGCGCTGCAGGACATCATCGCCATTCTCGGCATGGACGAGCTTTCCGAAGAGGACAAGTTGACGGTGGCGCGGGCGCGCAAGGTCGAGCGCTTTTTATCGCAGCCGTTCTTCGTCGCCGAAGTCTTCACCGGGACACCCGGCAAGCTGGTCGATCTTGAAGACACGATCAAGAGCTTCAAGGGCCTTGTCGACGGCGAGTATGATCACCTGCCCGAAGCCGCCTTCTACATGGTCGGCACCATCGAGGAAGCCGTGGAAAAGGCGCAGAAGCTCGCCGAGGCGGCTTGAGGCGGCGGCACGGTTTTTCAGGAGACGGGCATGGCCGAAACCTTCCAATTCGATCTCGTGTCGCCGGAAAGGCTGTTGATGTCGGATCCGGTCGAACAGGTCACCGTGCCGGGCGCCGATGGTCAGTTCACCGTGCTGAAAGGCCATGCGCCGTTTCTGACGACGCTGAAGCCCGGCGTTCTGGATATCCGGTCTGAAGACGGCGCGTCACAGCGGATCTATGTGCGTGGCGGCTTCGCTGACGTTAACGCCAGCGGCCTGACGGTGCTGGCCGAACAGGCGATGCCGATGGAAGAGGTCAATGCCGAAATCATGGCGCAGCAGATCACCGATGCCCAAGAAGATCTGGCCGATGCCGGTGACGATGCCGACAAGCGCGCCGTTGCGCAAAAGCGGCTGGACGACCTGAAGGACATCCAGCGCTGGCTGAAAGTGGAGTAGAGCGCAATTTGGAATGCGCTCTGGTTATTGTTTGCCGCGCATTTTTATCCGAAAACCGGTTCCCACTTTTCGGAATGCGCTGATCAGAAAAACGCCGACAGATTGCCGTCCTGGCTTTTGATCAGCGCAGCGCGCAGTTTTTCCAGCGCACGGCTTTCGATCTGGCGGACGCGTTCCTTGGATATCCCCAGGCTCCGACCGAGCGATTCCAGCGTCGCGCCGTCTTCGGCAAGGCGTCGCTCTTTGATGATCTTCAGTTCGCGCGCGTTGAGAACGACCAGAGCATCGTTGAGCCAGGCAATCCGGCGTTCACCGTCGATGTTCTTGCCGACCGTCTCATCGGGAAGCGGCGCGTCGCTGACCAGGAAATCCTGGCGGTCGGTGCTGTTGCCGTCCGCTTCGATCACCGGCGCGTTGAGCGATGCGTCGGGACCGGACAGGCGCGAATCCATCAAGGCCACGTCTTCCTTGGAGACACGCAGGGCGCGGGCGATCTCATCGTAAAGATGCGGCTCCTTCAATGTGTCATTGCCCTTGGAGAGCCTGGCGCGCAGGCGGCGCATATTGAAGAACAGGGCTTTTTGGGCCGACGAGGTGCCGCCGCGCACGATCGACCAGTTGCGCAGCACATAGTCCTGGATGGAGGCGCGGATCCACCAGGTGGCATAGGTTGAAAACCGAACCTCGCGTTCCGGCTCAAAGCGCGCCGCCGCTTCCAGCAGGCCGATGTGGCCTTGCTGGATCAGATCGGTCATGGACAGGCCAAAATGCTTGAATTTGGCAGCCATCGAAATGACCAGACGCATATGGGCCGTGGTCAGCCGGTGCAGGGCTTCCTGGTCCTGCTCTTGCCGCCAGCGAACGGCCAGATCGTGCTCTTCGTCACGTTCCAGATAGGGCGCCTTCATTGCAGCACGCACCATATCGCGCCGAAAATCATCATACGCCGCCATCAGAATGCTCCTCGGCTGGAACCTGTCATATGCACATTGCTATACGCAGGTCTGCGATCCTTGGATCAACGATACGCAGTTTATATCAATTCTAAACAATTGGAGAAGGCGCCCGCGGCGATTTGATGGCGCCGGGTAACAAAAAACCCGGCCAAATGGCCGGGTTTGCGGTGAACACTATGTTCACAATGGTGTTATGCGGCCTCGGCGTTGGCCTCTTCTTCGGCCTGGGCGGCGCGCTTGCGCTTCGGGCTTGCCTCGATCGTCTTTTCAATCTTGGTGACCGCCTCGGGCTCGGCAAGCTTCTCCACAGCGGCGACTTCGCGCGACATCCGGTCGATCGCCGCCTCGTAAAGCTGGCGCTCGGAGTAAGATGGCTCGGGCTGCGATTCGGAACGGTAGAGGTCGCGGACAACTTCGGAAATCAAGATCAGATCGCCGGAATTGATCTTGGCTTCGTATTCCTGCGCGCGCCGGCTCCACATGGTCCGCTTGACCCGGGCCCGGCCCTTGACCGTATCAAGCGCTTTCTTGACGGACGCCTCGTCAGCCAGCTTGCGCATGCCGACCGAGTTCGCCTTGCCGACCGGAACACGCAGCGTCATCTTGTCTTTTTCGAACAGGATCACGAAAAGCTCAAGTGTCATACCCGCCACTTCCTGCTCATCGATATCGACGATCTTGCCGACACCATGTGACGGATAGACGATACTCTCGCCTGTCCTGAACCCCTGACGCTGCACTGTTTTCTTTGCCGTCATACGCTTGAGACTCCCGAATGGTCTGGAACGGTCCGGCGGCTTGGCCGGGCGCTCAAAAAAATTCCTCCGCGCAAACACCCATTTGCTCGCGCGGCATGATCAAGAGCGCGGAACGCGTCATCGCTGCGAACTCAAAAGCAGCAATGCAATGGCACCCATTCACTCTTTCTGGATTTAGCCCGAATTACAGGCTTCATTAGAATGGTCACTATATAGCATAAAAATCCGCGAAAATCAATGAGTTGCCGCAGTGGCGAAGAAGCCGGCCACAGGTTTTAGCGGCTTTCGGCAGCCTGCCCCGGGGTCAGCCTGGCGGCGTTCAGTCGCCTTCGCCCGGTTCGGCAGAAAAGTATTTTTCGAATTTGTTGTCCTCGCCGTCAAATTTCTCGGCGTCGGGCGGCGGATCACGCTTGATCGTGATATTCGGCCATTTTTCGGCATATTCGGTGTTGATCGTCAACCATTTCTCAAGGCCGGGCTCGGTATCGGGGCGTATGGCGTCAGCCGGACATTCAGGCTCGCAGACGCCGCAATCGATGCATTCGTCGGGGTGAATAACCAGCATGTTGTCGCCTTCGTAAAAGCAATCCACCGGGCATACTTCCACGCAATCCATATATTTGCAGCGGATGCAATTATCGGTGACGATATAGGTCATTTTCACACCGGCCTGGCAAAAAGGAAGGACTGATCAGAGCGGCCAATTTAAGCCCGCGCGGGGCGTAACGGCTTTTTCCGGCCAACGCAACCGTGCGCTTTGCCGCCATGCCGCTTCAGCGCCGCTGCCTGAGCGCGCTCGCGCTTGCCTGGCCTGCCCTCAGGCCGTGGCCCGGCTATGGGTTCAACGGCGGCGGTGCTGTCTTGCGCCGTCGGCCGCTGAGGCAGTGGGCGAAGGCTGGAAGCTTCCGGTTCATGCTGGATATACAATGTTCGCGCCACCGCGGCCGAACCGCGGCGGGCGGCAATGGTGACGACAGTCAGGACGACGACAGCGCGACCAAGCGCCAGCGTCAGCACGTCGCCGGGCCGGACCGGCCGGCTGGCGCTGTTGACCTTCTTCTTGTTGATCCGGACATGGCCGGAAACAGCTAGCCGCTGTGCCGCCGTGCGGGTGCGCGCAAAGCGCGCGTGCCAGAGCCATTTGTCGATGCGCTGGCTGGATTGGGCAGCGATGTCTGCGGGATCAACGATCGCCGGTCTTCTCCAGATTTTTCTTCAGGGCGGCGAGAGCGGCGAACGGATTGTCGGGATCGATCGGCCGCTCACGGGGCGGCTTGGCGGTGGCTCCATGCTTGTCCGGCTTGCCGCCCTTGCGCTGTGCGCCGGCCTTGTGCTGTGCGCCGGCCTTGCCGCCTGCCGGCCTGGTGGCGGATTTCGCTCTGCCGCGTGGCGGCTGCGATTTGGTTTCTCCGGACCGGCCATCGGTGCGTTGATCGCGGCGTTTGGGTCGCCCGGCCTGACGGCGCTGGCCGCCGATCCGCCAGACTTCGACCATCGCCGGGTCTTCGTCGGCAGGAACTGGGTCGGCCGGAACTGGGTCGGCTGGAATTGGGTCGGTCGGGACCGGTTCAGGTGCTGTTGAAGATGGTGTTTCGACAGATTGTGCCTGGAAAGACGGCGTTTCGGGAGACCGGATCTGTTCTGCCGGGACGGCGACCGCGTCGCCGTCCTGTGCTGCACCGGCGTGGGCAACTGCAAGGTCCGGCTCGGGCGTGTCAGGCGCATCGGACGCTGCGGTGATTTCGGCCGCCGCAGGCGCATCTGCCGGTGCTTTTGCTGGTGCATCTGCGGGTACTTCCGCAGGTGCTTGCGCGACAGTTTCGTCTTGCTGGGCGGCTTCGGCCGTGACCGCATCGGCCCCGGCATCGGCGTCATCGGTCTTTGCCGGCGATGGTGCGTCGGGCCCGCCTTCGGCTTCGGCCTGTGGTTCGGATTTCGGCTCGGTTTTCATCTCGGATGCGGGCCGGTTTTCTGAGTGATAGCCGAGACCGCGCAGGATGACTGCCATATCCTCACCGGATGCGCCGAGCAACGATGTCATGGTCTGCGTAACGATAAAGCCGCGGCCAAGATCGATGGCGCCGTCAGGACGCTCGCCGCCTTTTGCCGGACTCCAGGACAGCGCCGGCCGAATGAGGTCGGCAAGCCGCTCAAGGATGTCGATGCGCACGGCGCGGCGGCCATAAACACGGTAGCCGAAACGGCGATAGACATTGGCGCTGAAGTGGGGATCGACATCGATGGAGGTGCGGCCGGATACCGATATGGCCGGCAGCTCGTTGAGACCGGGCAAATCCAGTTCGGCATGTTTGAGCGCCCAAAGCTGCGCCAGCAACGCACTGGCGCCGGGCTTAAGAAGCGCCGGAACATAGATGTGGTAGGCGCCGAATCGCACGCCGTGTTTGCGCAGGCCGGCGCGGGCATCCTGATCGAGGGCGCGGACGTCCTCCAACACGTCGCGGCGGTCAAGAATGCCGAGATTTTCCACCAGACGAAAGGCGAGACCGCGGGCCAGACCGGACAGGCTTTCATCGGCGGCCATGCCGGTGAGTGGCGCCAGGACCGTGCCGATCCTGGTTTGCAGCCATTGCGCCAGGCGCGCTTCCACGGCGTTGAGGGGCGGTCCCGTCAAATGCTCGTCGGCAAGGAGGGCGAGCGCTGGTTTGAGCGTCTCCTCGCCGGTCATGAGCCGGGCGACCGGTTCGCCCTGCCAGCGCAGATTGCCGTCGGAGGAGAGTGCGAAGGCGCCGTCGTCGGCCTTGGCAAGCTGCTCGGCCCGCTGCTCGATCGCCGCCGCCAGCACTTTTTGGGCCGCGGCGCGCACGGTTTTGGCTTCGGCGCCTTCTGCCTCGGCGTCGGGTGTAAAGCGGAAGCCGAGCAATCGGCCGACATGCTGGCCCTCGACCATGATGTCGCCGGATGCGGTAATCTCGGCTTCCAGCATCGTATTCTCCCTCAAACGGCGCATCAGCACGCTGGTGCGCCGGTCAACAAAGCGTTTTGTCAGCCGGTCATGAAGCGCGTCCGACAGCGCGTCCTCCACACGCCGCGTCTCGTCGCGCCAATAGGCCGGATTGGCGAGCCAGTCAGGCTGGTTTGCAACAAATGTCCAGGTGCGGATATGGGCAATCCGTGTCGATAACGTGTCGATGTCGCCGTCAACGCGGTCGGCATGGCGGACCTGTTCGGCAATCCAGTCGTCGGGCACGGCGCCCTCGCCGATCAGGTAGCGGACCATTTGAGCGATAAGCTGGGCATGCTGCGCCGGCGCGATCTTGCGGTAGTCGGGCAGGCGGCAGACATCCCACAGCCGGCGGATATCGTCCGGTCCCGACAACAGATCGGTGACATCCTCATCGCGCGCAAGGGATTCCAGCGCGACCTGATCATCGGCCTGCGGCGACTTGGTCAGGCCGCCGGTCACCGGCGGTGCGTCGAGGCTGGTGCGCAGTGCGTTGAGGCTGGAAAAATCAAGGGCGTCGCTGCGCCATTGCAGCATCCGCACCGGCTCGAAACGGTGGGTCTCGATGGCCTCGACCAAAGGGTCCGGGAACGGATCGACACGGGCGGTCAGGCCGAAGGTGCCGTCGCGCATATGGCGACCGGCGCGGCCGGCGACCTGGCCCAGTTCGGCGGCGGTGAGTGGCCGGTGCTGATAGCCGTCGAACTTGCGGTCGGAAGCGAAAGCGACATGATCGACATCGAGATTGAGGCCCATGCCGATGGCGTCCGTGGCGACAATGAAGTCGACATCGCCGGATTGATAGATCTCGACCTGCTTGTTGCGGGCACGCGGCGAGAGCGCACCCAGAACGACGGCCGCGCCGCCGCGCTGGCGGCGGATCAACTCGGCAATGGCATAGACGTCGTCGGCTGAAAAGGTGACGACGGCGGACCGTTCGGGCAGCCGCGTGATCTTCTTCTGGCCGGCATAGGCGAGCACCGACATGCGCGGCCGGGTGATGATCTGGACGCCGGGCAACAACGCCTCGATGATGCCGCGCATGGTGGCGGCGCCCAGAAGCAGCGTTTCCTGGCTGCCGCGCAGATTGAGGATGCGGTCGGTGAAAACATGGCCGCGTTCCAGATCGGCGGCCAGTTGCACCTCGTCGATGGCGACAAAGGCGGCGTCGGTGTCGCGCGGCATGGCTTCGACCGTGGAAACCCAGTAACGCGGCTGCGGCGGAACGATCTTTTCCTCGCCGGTGATCAGTGCAACCTGGTCTTCGCCGGCGCGGCTGGCAACGCGCTGATAGACCTCGCGCGCCAGGAGCCGCAGCGGCAGGCCGATCAGGCCGGTCTCGTGGCCGAGCATGCGCTCGATGGCCAGATGCGTCTTACCGGTATTGGTCGGTCCGAGAACGGCTGTGACGTTGCGCGCGCTCCAGCGTTTTTGCGGTGGCTGGGTTCCGTTCATAAAGTGCTCAATGAAGGGCTTGGGGGCAATCGATTACGCGGGTCTGGGTCTTGCGGCGCGAAGACTGTCATTAACACGCCGGCACGGGAAATGGGTAGGGGCTGACCGGTGAAATCGGCGGTTTCAACGGATGGCGCAAGGCTATGCCGTAGCGGTTGCGGGATTTGCAGCCGGATTCGCGAACGAGTCCTGAACAAAGCCGGTCCGAATCGCTGACTCCGATGTTTCAGGCTTCGTTCCTTTGTCGCCTGCCGGTTGTGGTTTTGGTGCCGATCAACGTTGATCCCGGCACCCAACCGATCGGCTACGGGCGGAAAATCTCCGATATATTTTCATACGGTTAACAGCATGGACTGCCGTTCGCGGCGGGCGGTTAAAACTCAGATCAAGGCTGGAACAAATCACCGACGAATCACCATCATGACGCTGTTCCTGCTTCGGTCATGCTACATGTTGGGTCAGGAACGGTGTCCGGCACATAATATCGATGCCGCGATTTCGGCACTTGCCGATGACACCGCGCCGCCGGCGCTGTTTGTTAAGCCATTGTCCCGATTTGGGCCTGAATTGGCTGCCGATCGCGGATCATTGCAGTTGGAACCGCCTGGCATGGACGATCAGGGGGCCGATTTTGGTGTTGAGCCGGCCGGAGATCGGGGCCATTACGCCGGTGTCGCCCACCGGCGCCATCCAGATTTCCATGCCGGAATTACGCTGCATGTATTTGACTTCCTTCTTGTCGGCGCGGTGGCCGGCGATCGGCCGGTAAGAGACAGCGCAGACAACAACCCGGCCCTTGAAGTTCTTCCTGCCACCGCGGAACCGGTCGGTCCGCTTCGGGGTCAGGACAAGGTCGAAGCGCTGTTCGCCGTCGAAGATCGGCAGCGTGCGGTTGCAGACCGTTCCGGCGTTGGCGGGAATGAACAGCGCGCTTAGCGGGTCGAGGACACCGACCTTGTGAGAGCGTTTGAGCGGGACGCGCCGTTTCAGCTTTTCCGGATTTTCCGGTGGATTGAGTTTAACCTTGCCGACACGATTGCCTGAAAACGCCATTTTCAGCGTTTCCCTGCCGTCATCATCGGTGACGTCATAGGCATAAACGGCCGGTAACGGGCGGGCGCCTTTCAATCGTCCGGTGGCGCTGACCTTGCCGTGGCCATCGGAAAACAGCCTGACGACACCGGAGGTCCTGGCAGAGCCGGTGACCTTGTAGCCCTTGCCGTTGAGGGCGTAGCTCAGATACGCCTTGGCAACCGGAAAACCGGCAACGGAAACACCGTATTTGACGTCAAGCCGGGTCTCGGCGGTTGCGGCGGATGCGCATAGCGCCACGGTGGAAAGAACCGACAACGCCGCCAAGATCGCTCTTGGCGCGGCAATGTGAATCGGCGCGCGTAACTTTACTGGAATGAAGTCGGGTTGAGTGGAATCCGGCATGAGGTTGTCCGCCACTTTATTGACCCCTCACAATTCAATTACGCTTTGATTGGGTCTAAACTGCGGCATATTTCCGATCGCAAGCCTGCTTCGCCGGCAGTTCTTGACCTCCATCGGCCCCACCACTATAGGGAGCGCTTCAAATTAACGACCGGACCCGGCTCGACATTTGTGCACATCATCATTGTGTGGACGTTTTCGCCGGGTTCCCAATCAGTCAAGAGGTTCATTATGGCGCGCCGCTGCGAATTGACCGGCAAGGCCGTTCTGACGGGCAACAATGTAAGTCACGCCAACAACAGGTCGCGGCGGCGGTTCTTGCCCAATCTGTGCAATGTTTCGCTGATGAGTGAAACGCTGGATCGCACCATCCGCCTGCGCATCAGCGCTGCGGGTTTGCGCAGCGTGGAGCATCGCGGCGGGCTCGATGCCTTCCTGGTGAAGGCACGCGATCGTGACCTGTCGCCGAAGGCGCAGCTGCTGCGCAAGGAAATCATCAAGAAGCAGGCGGAACAGTCGGCCGACTCCGCGGCTGCCTGACGGCCCGGCCGACTGTCGCCAGGTTAAGCGTGGCAGCAATTTAAAAAAATGTCTTCTTACGCAGCGTGCCTGCGGGCGCGCGCGCCGGCAGCGGCGTGTTCGTCGAAAAGCTCGGCGAGCTTGTCGGTCATGGCGCCGGCCAGTTCCTCCGCATCGACGATGGTCACGGCGCGGCTGTAATAGCGTGTGACGTCGTGGCCGATGCCGATGGCGATGAGTTCGACCGGCGAGCGGTTTTCAATTTCAGCGATGACGTGGCGCAAGTGATGCTCCAGATAATTGCCGGAATTGACCGAAAGGGTTGAATCATCGACCGGCGCGCCGTCGGAAATCACCATCAGGATGCGCCGCTGTTCGGGCCGCCCGAGCAGGCGGGCATGGGCCCATTGCAGCGCCTCGCCGTCGATGTTCTCCTTAAGCAGGCCCTCGCGCATCATCAGGCCGAGGTTGCGGCGGGCGCGGCGCCACGGCGCGTCGGCGGCCTTGTAGATGATGTGGCGCAGATCATTGAGCCGGCCTGGCCGGGCCGGCTTGCCGGCGCGCAGCCATTCCTCGCGCGCCTGGCCGCCTTTCCAGGCCCGCGTCGTGAAGCCGAGGATTTCCACCTTGACGCCGCAGCGCTCCAGCGTGCGCGCCAGGATGTCGGCGCAGGTCGCGGCGACGGTGATCGGCCGGCCGCGCATGGAGCCGGAATTGTCGATCAGCAGGGAGACGACCGTGTCGCGGAATTCCGTTTCGCGCTCCTGCTTGAAGGAAAGCGGCGAGAGCGGATCTGTGGCGACGCGCGACAGGCGGGCCGGGTCGAGGATGCCCTCCTCCAGGTCGAAATCCCAGGCGCGGTTCTGCTGCGCCAGAAGCCGCCGTTGCAGCCGGTTGGCGAGGCGTGCGACGGCACCGTGGAGATTGGCGAGCTGCTTGTCGAGAAAGACACGCAGCCGTTCCAGTTCCTCCGGCGGGCACAGGTCTTCCGCCGCGATCAGTTCGTCGTGGCTGGTGGCGAAGATTTTGTAAGCCGATTTCAGTTCATTGGGCCGGCCAAAATCCTGCCGCTGCGCATCGCTGGTCGGATCACTGTCGGCGCTATTGTCGTCGGAAAAATCCTCCGCGCTCATGTCGGCGTCGTCGGCCTCGCCAACATCTTCCTCGTCACCGGTGACCTCGCTCTCCTGGCCGTCCGGCGCCTGTTCGTCCATATCCTCGCCACTCTCGCCGCGTGCCGGATCACTGTGTTCGGGCGCCTGTTCGGCGTCGTCACCGTCCTCGTCGTCGTCGCTGTCGGAATGCGGACCGAGTTCGTCGGCCATGTCGAGAGAAACGAGAATGTCGCGGACAGCTTCGGCATAGCGCATCTGGTCGTCGAGGCTGTCGGCCAGCCTGTCGAGATTGGCGCCGGCCTTGTCCTCAATGACGTCGCGCCACAGATCGACGATCGGCCGGGCGCTTTTGGGCGGCGCCTCGCCAATCAGGCGTTCACGCACCATCAGCGCGACGGCTTCCTCCATCGGCGCGTCGGCGCGCTCGCCGATATCCTGGAACTCGGCGTGGTCGAACCTGTCTTCCAGCATGGCCGAGAGATTGGAGCGGACGCCATCCATGCGCTGGGCACCGATCGCCTCGCAGCGCGCTTTTTCGACGGCGTCATAAACGGCGCGGGCCTGCTGGCCTTCCGGCGCAAGGCGCCGGTGGATCCTGGCATTGTGGCAGGCGATACGCAGGGCGATCGCATCGGCGAGACCGCGCGTGACGGCGACATCGTTTCCCGACAGCCGCCGCGCCGGTTCGGGCAGGCGCGCCTTGTGGCCGGCAAGGCTCGACCGGTCGGCGGAGAAAGCGACTTCCAGTTCCGGATCGCCGGCAATGGCGCGCATGCAGCCCGCGACCGCCTGTTTGAAAGGCTCGGTTGGGTTGTCGCGCCGTGACGAGGCCATTATCCGCTAGCTCATCACCACATTGGCGGAGGATTCGGGCAGTTCCTCGCCGAAGCAGCGCTGATAGAACTCGGCCACCAGCGGGCTCTCCAGTTCATCGCATTTGTTGAGAAAGGTGACCCGGAAGGCAAAGGCGGTGTCATTGAAGATTTCGGCATTTTCCGCCCAGGTGATCACCGTGCGCGGGCTCATGACGGTCGACAGATCGCCGTTCATGAAGGCGTTGCGGGTCATGTCGGCGACGCGAACCATGCGGCCGACCTCATCGCGGCCTTCCGGCGTGCGCTTTGCCTGCACTTTGGCCAGGACGATGTCGACTTCGTTGTCGTGCGGCAGATAGTTCAGCGTGGTGACGATCGACCAACGGTCCATCTGGCCCTGATTGATCTGCTGGGTGCCGTGATAAAGGCCTGAGGTATCGCCGAGGCCAATCGTATTGGCGGTGGAAAACAGGCGGAAAGCCGGATGCGGGCGGATGACCCGATTCTGGTCGAGCAGCGTCAGCCGGCCAGAGACCTCCAGAACGCGCTGGATGACAAACATCACATCGGGCCGGCCGGCATCATATTCGTCGAAAACCAGCGCCGTGTTGCTCTGCAGCGCCCAAGGCAGAATGCCGTCGCGAAATTCGGTGACCTGCATGCCGTCCCTGATGACGATGGCGTCCTTGCCGACAAGGTCGATCCGGCTGATATGGCTGTCGAGGTTGACGCGCACCATCGGCCAGTTGAGGCGGGCCGCGACCTGTTCAAGATGAGTCGACTTGCCGGTGCCGTGATAGCCGGAGATCATCACCCGCCGGTTGTGGGCAAAGCCGGCCAGGATCGCCAGGGTCGTCTCGCGGTCGAATTGATAATCCTCGTCGAAATCGGGCACATGCTCGTCCGCCTCTGAAAAGGCCGGAACCTCCATGTCGGATTCGATCCCGAAAAGCTGGTGAACCGAGACGGTCATGTCCGGAACCGGGTACGATAGCTCAGCCGCTGCAGTCATCATGTCTTCCTTGGGCAATCATTCTTGCGATTTTAGGTCTCGGGAAATCCGGGCCGTCATGCAGGCCGCCGCCTTGCGTGTCATTTCCCGTTCGGCGGTGGCAGGCGTGCTGTCGTGCCCGCAGGCAGTGCGTCTTAACAGAAACCGACGCTCTTCAGATAGTTATAGGCCTGGATAATGTCACGCAGTTTGTCTTCCAGAGAGCGATCGCCGCCATTGGCGTCGGGGTGGTGGCGCTTGACGAGCTGTTTGTAGCGATCCTTGACGTCCTGTGCGCTCGCTGTCGCGTCGAGACCAAGCGTCCTCAGCGACTTGCGCTCCATGTTGCGCACGGTGCGGCGCGGTTCGGCATCGGGCTTTTTAGCGCGGAACCCGCCGGGAAAAAGCCGGAAGGGATCATCGGCCTTGCCGGTCCATCCGGTTTTCGTCCGGCCGGTGGGCGGCGGAACGTCGTCGCCAGAGGCATTGGCACCCATGCGCCAGGTTGGCCGGTGGCCGACCGTTGAATCCTTCTGATAGGACTGGATGTCGCCGTCGTTCATGCCGGAAAAGTAATTGTAGGACTTGTTGTAGGCGCGCACATGCTCGAGGCAGAACCAGTGGAATTCACCCTCAGCCTCGCGGCCCTTGGGCGCGCGGTGCTCACCGACCGCCGCGCAGCCGGCAGCATCGCAGGCGCGCTTTTTCGGCTTCTCGGCCGGGCGCCTTTGCCGCTTGACGCGGATCTTGTCGAAATAGGTCGACTCAAGCTTCATGTTGCCACTATGCCTATCGGCTTGCCGGGTCTCAAGCTGTCCGGACCACACAAACGCATGACTATACCTGATGAGTGTTAAAGATCGTATTGAAAAACGCTTGGCGGAGGCTTTAATGCCGCAAAGCCTCCAAGTCGTCGATGAATCCCACCTCCATGCCGGCCATGCCGGGGCGCGGCCGGAGGGGGAAACGCATTTCCGTGTCTATATTGTGTCGTCGGCCTTTAAAAGCAAAGGCCGGATCGACCGGCATCGCGTCGTGCATGAGATTCTGGCCGACGAATTGGCCGGTCCGGTCCATGCGCTGGCCATTCATGCCAGCGCCCCCGATGAGCCGACACGCGAGCCGACACGCGATCCCGGCTAGCGCATTGTGCGCAGATCGTCCGGCCCCCAAGCCCGGGTGGTTGTGAAATCGGCGGTGTCCAGCCAGTGCCGATAGCTCTCCAGATCGACGCCATGGGTGCCGCGGCGGTGAAAATAGACGCTCTGGGCGAAGGCGCGTATGGGCGCGGTCGACAAAGCGGCGTTCAGAACCGGATTCGGCAAGGCCAGATCCAGACCGCGCCGCATCAGGCCCTTGAGCAGAAAACGCGGCAATTGCCATTTCAGGACGGCATCGGGCCGGGGCCCGCCGTTCAACAGGTGATCGGCCGTCAAGGCGCCGGCCCGCCGGCCGAACCGGAACGCGGTGCGGATGCCGCCGGCGGTCATCGGCGAGACCCAGCCGGCCGCGTCGCCGATCAGCATGACATCGGCATCGGCGAACTGCCGCAGCGGGCCGCCGCAGGGGATGAGGCCGCTGCGGCGCTCCCTGATCGCGGCATTGTCCCAGTGAAACAGCGGCCGGGTCTTTTCCATGAAACGGGCAAGGTCCGGCTTGCGGCCGCCGCTGACCGCCAGGCCAAGCTGCGTGACATCCGGGCCGGGCGCCGCCCAGCCGATATAGCCGGGCGCCAGAGCGCTGTCGGCAAAGCAGTGCAGGAAACGCTTGTCGAGAAATTCGGAGGGTTTCAGTTCGACTTCGACGCCGGTCAGGAATTTGCTGTTGCGGTCGAGACCGAAGGCTCGGGCGACGTGTGAACGAGCGCCGTCGGCGCCGATCAGGAAGCGCGTCGTGATGTCCTCGCCGGCGATGCGGATCAGGCCGCCGGTCCGCTCGGCTGCTTCAAACCGGCTGCCGCAAACGAGCTTTGCGCCGGCCATGACCGCCTCGCGGGCGAGCCAGCGCAGAAGATCGGCGGTGCGTGTCGTCAAAAAGGCATAGCCGGGCGAGAACAGGTCGACGCTTTTCAGATTTGGCGCATAGAGCCGCACACCGGGCACGCGCCGGGTCAGCCAATAGGGGATGTCGATCTCTTCGGCGGCTTCGGGCACCAGGATGCCGGTCGTGTGGACGCGGGCGCCCGGCTCGCGCTTGGCTTCCATGACCGCGACCTTGAGGCCGCGCATGGCGGCGGAGCGGGCGGCGGCGAGGCCGGCAAAGCTGGCGCCGATGATGACAAGATCGAAGTCGGCGGCAGAATTTTCGCTGTTTATTCGCACAACCATGGCGCCCTCCCGGCCGGAAACAGGCTCTGGACTGGGGGTTCTGTGGCCTGCCATTGCGGCAAATTGCGGGCAAATGTGTCCGCGATGCGATAGCCGCGCCGGCTTCGTTTAGCCTTCAGCCGGGCCGGTCGGGATCGGCCGAGGCACACGCAAGGGCGCGACGCGCAGCTGGGTGATCTGGTTGCGAACCTTGCGCAGGACCTTGAAGCGGAAGCGGTGGAAGGTGAATTCCTGGCCCTGTTCGGGGATGGTGCGAGCCTCGTGAATGACAAGACCGGCAATGGTCGTCGCCTCGTCATCAGGCAGCGACCAGTCGAGCGCCCGGTTGAGGTCGCGAATCGGCACGGTGCCGTCGACGATGATCGAGCCGTCGGCCTGCTGTTCCACGCCCTGAATGTCGACGTCGTGCTCATCGGCGATGTCGCCGACGATCTCCTCCAGAATGTCCTCCAGCGTCACCAGGCCCATCACCTCGCCATATTCGTCGACGGTGAGGGCAAAGTGGGCCTTGCGGCGCAGAAACTCGTTCAATTGCGCCTGCAGGGTCGTGGTATCGGGCACGAACCACGGTTCGGCGGCGACCTGCATGATCTTGATCTTGTCGGCCTTGCCGCCGGCCGCCGCCAAAGCGCGCAACAGATCCTTGGCATGCAGGACACCGACAATGTTTTCCGGCTCACCGCGCCACAGCGGCAGGCGGGTATAGGGGCTGGCCATGGCAGCTTCTACGATCTTGTCGGTCGGATCGTCGGCATTGAGCGCCTGCATGTTGGTGCGGTGGACCATGATGTCGGAGACATCGAGAGCGCTGAGATCAAGAAGGCCGCCGAGCATGTCGCGGTCGCCCTTGCGGACGCTGCCTTCGCGATGAAGCAGATCAACGGCGCCACGGATCTCGTCATGGGCGGAGACCAGATCATCGGCATCAGTGCCTGCGCCGACGACGCGCAAAATGGCCCGGACGATCCATTCCACGAAGACGACGAACGGCCCGAACACGGTGACCGCCAGGCGCACAAGGGGCGCGACGGTGATGGCGAAGCGGTCGGGCACGGCGAGCGCCCAGGTCTTGGGCAGCACTTCGGCAAAGACCAGGACGAGGAAGGTCATCACCAATGTCGCATAAGCGACGCCGGCCTCGCCGAATAGCTGGATAAAGACGCTGGTCGCCAGCGCCGAGGCGAAAATATTGACCAGATTGTTGCCGAAAAGCAGGGCGCCGATCAGCCGCTCCTTGGCGGTGAGCAGGCGGTTGACGGTTCCGGCGCGCTTGTCACCGGCCTTTTCAAGCTGGTGCATGCGGGCACGCGAGGACGCGGTCAAAGCCGTCTCGGAGCCGGAAAAGAAAGCCGACAGACAGATCAGGGCGAAAATGGCGACGACGATGGCCCAGAGCCACATGGTTCAGGTCTCAAGCTGGTGTTGAAGGAATTGCCGGACAGTGCCCTCATCGACATCGTCGGCAATAAAGGCGCGGCCGATGCCTTTTGTCAGGACGAAGGTCAGGCGGCCGCTTGTGACCTTCTTGTCCTGGCCGATGTGGTGCATCAATTGCGCGGCGGCAAGCGGCGGGCCGGGAATTGCCGATATGGCGACTGGCAGGCCGGCCCGGCTCAAATGGGCTTGTACCCGTTCCGTGTCGTCGTGCGGCGCAAGACCGAGTTCGGCCGAAAACCGGTGGGCCAGAACCAGGCCGATGGCGACGGCCTCGCCATGCACCAGGCGGGCGGCATCATAGCCGCAGGCGCCTTCAAGAGCGTGAGCAAAAGTGTGACCGAGATTGAGAAGAGCGCGCCGGCCGGCTTCTCGCTCGTCGGCAGCGATGATCGCCGCCTTGGCCTGACAGCATTCGGTGACGGCATGGATTGAGGCCTCGCCGCCGGCAAAAACCGCCTCACGATTGTCTTCAAGCCAGGTGAAAAAGTCAGGGCGGTCGATCAGGCCGTATTTGACGACCTCCGCATAGCCGGCGGCGAATTCGCGCCGCGGCAGTGTGGCAAGCAGGTCGGTATCGGCCAGCACCAGGCGCGGCTGGAAGAAGGCGCCGACCAGGTTCTTGCCCTGCGGTGCGTTGATGCCGGTCTTGCCGCCGACGCTGGAATCAACCTGCGCCAGCAGCGAGGTCGGGACCTGCATCAGCTGCATGCCGCGGCGGGTGATCGCGGCGGCGAACCCGGCAAGATCGCCGACGACGCCGCCACCGAGCGCGATCACCACATCGTTGCGCTCCAGCCGGGCATCCAGCAATTGGCCGACGACGTCCTGCAGCCGCTCAAAGCTCTTTGAGGCCTCACCGGCCGGGATTGTGATCACCGTCGCCTCAATCGCCTCTTGCGCCAACGCTTCCTGCAATGCCGGCAGGTGCAGGCCGGCGAGGTTTTCATCGGTCACAATGGCGGCGCGGGCGCGCGGAAGGACGGCGCGCAGATGCGCGCCCGCTTGCGCGATTAGCCCGGCGCCGATGACGATGTCATAGCCGCGCTCGCCCAGTGCGACATGAATGGTCTTCGCGGTGCTTGTCACGTTGGCCTGCTGGTTCATTTGGCATTCTCGGAAAGCAGAAAATCCTCAAGCGCCTTCAGAGCATTGCCGACAATAATGGCATGCGGTGTGTCCCTGGACGCCACGATGATGTCGGCGGTGGCATAAACCGGCTCGCGGACGGCCAGCAGGCGCTTCATCACCGCCTCCGGATCGGCTTCGCTCAGAAGCGGCCGGTTGGCCTTGCGCTGCACCCGCTCCATCAGCAGTGGCAGGGCCGCCTTCAACCAGATCGAGATGGCGTGACGGCCGATCTCGGCGCGGGTCTCGTCATTCATGAAAGCGCCGCCGCCGGTGGCAATCACTTTCGGGCCGCCGGCGAGCAGGCGGGCAATGACCTTGCGTTCGCCCTGGCGGAAATGGTCCTCGCCATAGGCGCTGAAAATTTCGGCAACCGTCAGATTGGCGGCCTGTTCGATTTCGGCGTCGGCATCGACAAAGGGCAGGTCGAGCGCCGTCGCAAGCCGGCGGCCGACGCTGGTCTTGCCGGCGCCCATCATGCCGATCAGAACGATATTGCGGCCACGCAAATGCGCGTGGATGCGATCCACATCCTGCTCGTCAATTGTTTGCGGGCCGGTTGGCATCCGATGATCCCCTGCTTGGGCATTCAGGTGCACGGCGGCGTGCCTTGAAGTCAAGATGGATAGCCAAAAGCGTAACCGTCAGACCGGCAGGCCTTGTAATCTGTCGCATGGAATCAGATAGAGTGTTGCCGGTGGCGGACAGCAATTGCAGGCGGGGCGATGCCAAGTCTAATCCGTTTTATCGTTATTCTGGCCCTGATCGGCGGTGCGGGCTATGCGGCCATGATCGCGCTGACGATCTTTGTTGAGCCGACACCGCGGGAAATGAGCGTGCGCATTCCCTCTGACAAGATGAATCCCTAGCGGTCGATGGCCGGCAAAGGGCAAATCCGATGACCCGGGCCGGTCCGGCAAAGCCAGCGGCCGGCGCAGTCGGCGGAAGCGGCGATGGGTTCTTCATCGAGGCATTTCTGGAAATGCTGGCGGCCGAGCGCGGTGCAGCGGACAACACCATCACCGGCTATCGCCGCGATCTGGAAGATTTTCACGCCAGCGCCGGATTGCTTTTCAATGCCACCGCCGGCGATCTTCGCCGTTATCTCAGCGTTCTTGCCGGGCGCGGCCTGGCGCCGGCCTCGCAGGCGCGGCGATTGTCGGCGCTCAGGCAGTTCTTCCGCTTTCTGGTGGCCGAAGGCGAACGCGCCGACGACCCGAGCGCGGCGCTGGAAAGTCCGAAGGCGCGACGCGGCCTGCCGAAAGTTCTCTCAATTGCCGATGTCGACCGGCTGCTGAAAGTTGCCCATGAGGCTGCCACCGCTGCACAGCCGGGCACCGGCCGGCAGGTCCAGGCGCTCAGAACCGTGGCGCTGCTGGAGCTGCTTTATGCGACGGGCTTGAGGATTTCCGAACTGGTTAGCCTGCCGGATGCCGCCGCGCGCGCCGGCCGCGCCTTCCTCACTGTGACCGGCAAGGGCGGGCGCGAGCGGATCGTGCCGCTCAACGAGGCCTCGCACAAGGCGGTTGCCGCTTATCGCGACGGCAGGAAAGCGGCAGGCGTTTCGGAAAAAGCCGCGGCCCAGGACGGATCGCGCTGGCTATTCCCGGCGGCCAGTGCGTCAGGCCATCTGACCCGCCAGGCCTTTGCCCGCGACCTGAAGGCCGTTGCGGCAGCGGCCGGCTTCAATGCGGCGGCCATATCGCCGCATGTGCTGCGGCACGCCTTCGCCACGCATCTTCTTGCCAATGGCGCCGATCTCAGGGCCGTGCAGATGCTTTTGGGCCATGCCGACATCTCCACCACGCAGATCTACACCCATGTGCTGGAAGAGCGGATGCGGGCGCTTGTCAGCGACCATCATCCGCTGGCCGATTGACGGCCGGGCTTTGCTGCTTGCCTTGACTTCGCGCCGGGCCGCCGCCACGTTGCGGCGCAATACAAAAGGCGGGCCGGAACGGCCGATTTCCGGGATTGTCCATGCGTTCCTTTCTTGATTTTGAAAAGCCGGTCGCCGATCTGGAAGGCCAGATCCAGCAATTGCGGCGGCTCGCCGATGAGGACGATACGGCGTCCGTCGCCGACGAGGTCGAAACGCTGGAACACAAGGCGCGCGAGCAGTTGCGCGCGCTTTATGCGAAACTGACACCGTGGCAGAAAACGCAGGTCGCCCGCCACCCGGACCGACCGCATGCCAGCGATTACATCTCGGCGCTGATCACCGATTTCACGCCGCTCGCCGGCGACCGCAAATTTGCCGACGACAAGGCGATCATTACCGGTTTCGGCCGGTTTCGCGGCGACTCCATCGCCATACTCGGTCAGGAAAAGGGATCGGACACGCAAAGCCGGCTGGACCATAATTTCGGCATGGCGCGACCGGAAGGCTACCGCAAGGCGGTGCGCATCATGGCGCTGGCGGACCGGTTCGCCCTGCCGGTGCTGTCCTTCGTCGACACGGCCGGCGCCTATCCCGGCATCGGCGCGGAAGAACGCGGCCAGGCCGAAGCCATCGCCCGCTCAACCGAAGCTTGCCTGGCGCTCAAGGTGCCCTCGGTTGCCGTCATCATCGGCGAAGGCGGATCGGGCGGCGCCATCGCGATCGCCACCGCCAATCGGGTGCTGATGCTGGAACACGCCATCTACAGCGTGATTTCGCCGGAAGGGGCGGCGTCGATCCTGTGGCGCGATCCGGTGCGGGCGCAGGATGCGGCGACGGCGATGAAGATCACGGCAAGCGATCTGGTCACGCTCAAGATCATCGATGCGGTGATCCCCGAACCGCTCGGTGGCGCCCACCGCGATCCGGAAACGGCATTCACAGCCGCCTCGGACGCCATTGCGGAGGCATTTGACGGGCTTTCGGGCCTTACCGGCGAGGCGCTGAGAACGGCGCGGCGGGACAAATTCCTGGCGATTGGCCGCAATCTCGCCTGATTGTGCGATCACATGGTTTTGACAGCGTTTTCGGTGATTTACGTCGCATTTACACCTCTGCTGCGCTTGCGGTAACGTTTCGTCAACGTTAATCCTTTCACAGTGCGGCACAGGTAGACAGGCTCGCGAGGATCGGGGACGACATGCTGGCTGGACGTGGCATCAAGCGCGCTGGTGTTCTTGCAAGCGCAGGTCTGGCTGCAACTCTGCTGACCTCGTGCACCGATTTGGGCAATATCCCCAAACATCTGCAGCCGCTGCCCTATCCGACCAAACAGCTGATCGAAGACAAGGGCATGGAAGATGATGCCCCGATCGTGCTGCGCATCTTCAAGGAAGACGGCGAGATGGAGGTCTGGAAGCAGAAGCGGGAAACCGGCCGCTATGCGCTGCTCAAGAAATATGACATCTGCAAATGGTCCGGGAAGCTTGGTCCCAAGGTCAAGGAAGGCGACCGACAGGCGCCGGAGGGCTTCTACACGGTTACCCCGGCGCAGATGAATCCGAAGTCGTCCTATCACCTGTCGTTCAATATCGGTTTTCCCAATGCCTATGACCGCGCCCATGAGCGCACCGGTTCGCATCTGATGGTGCATGGCGCGTGCTCGTCGCGTGGGTGCTATTCGATGGACGATGAGCAGATCCAGGAAATCTATACGCTGGCGCGGCTGTCGTTCCAGGGCGGCCAGCGGGCGTTCCAGGTGCAGGCCTATCCGTTCCGCATGACGCCGGCCAACCTGGCCAAGCATCGCAACGATCCGAATATTGAATTCTGGCAGATGCTGAAGGAAGGCCACGACCATTTTCAGGTGACCGGCCAACCGCCGAAAGTCGATGTGTGCGCCAAGCGCTATGTCTTCAATTCCGTCGCCGTAGAGGGCGTGACCTTCAATCCGACCGCCGAATGTCCGGAAATGAGCGTGCCCGATCCGATCCGTCTTGCCGTTCATAAAAAGATAGAAAAGGACACGGCCAAGACGCAGATCATCGTTGCCCGGCTGGAAAAGGAAGAGGCGCGCAAGGCGCGCAAAGCAGCGCCGCAGAGCGTTGCCAATCCGCAAATCATGATTGCCGGCGCCGCCGTGCCGGCCAGCCGGACCGACAGTGGGGCGACATTCGCCACCGCGTCGGCCGAGCCGGCAAAGGACGCCTCGCCGGTGCCGGAAGCCAAGCCGGCCAGCGGTGAAGGCGAACTGACGACGGCTTATGCCCAGAAAGCGCCGGTCGATACGGAAAAGACCGGCGGCTTCCTAAAACGCCTGATCAACAAGGTTTTCTAGAACCGGTCATATCGGCAAGCGCCATGAGCCCGGAGCCGATCCGGGCTTTTTGCGCTCAGGATTTAACGTCATAACGGCCAGACCAGCAGGATCATCGGAATCGCGACGGCGATGACGATGATTTCCAGCGGCAGGCCCATGCGCCAGTAATCGCCGAAACCGTAGCCGCCCGGACCCATGATCAGCGTGTTGTTCTTGTGGCCGATCGGGGTCAGGAAGGCGCAGGACGCGGCGACGGCGACGGCCATCAGGAACGGGTCCGGATTGGTGCCGAGACGGCCGGCGATATCGACGGCGATCGGCGCGGCGATGACGGTCGTGGCGGTGTTGTTGAGAACGTCCGACAGGCTCATGGTGACGATCATCAGCACCGTCAGGACGACGGCAGCATGCAGGCCCTGTGTCAGGCCGACAATGTTGGCGGCGATCAGCGCCGTGCCGCCGGAGGTTTCCAGTGCGGCGCCGAGCGGCAGCATGGAGCCGAGCAGGACGACGACCGGCCATTCGATATGATCGTAGACCTCGCGCAGCGGCACAATGTCGGTAATGACAAAGAGCGCCGCCACGCAGCCAAGCGCGACGGGCAGGTAGATGAGGTCGAAGCTGGCAGCGGCAATGGCGGCGGCGAAGATGGCGACCGCCATGCCGGCTTTGCTATATTGCGTCACCTGCAGGCCGCGCGCCGCCAGCGGCAGGGTGCCGAGCCATTGCGCCACGTCGGGCAGCCGGTCGGGCGAGCCGAGCAGCAGGAGGATATCGCCGGCCTCGATCGGCAGGCGGCGGACGCGGGCAGTGAAACGCTTGCCTTGCCGCGAGACGCCGAGCAGCGTGACGTTATGGCGGCGCATCAGGCGGACATTGTCGGACGAGCGGCCGACAATGCGCGAATCCTGCTTTACGACCACTTCCAGCAGGCTCATATCGGCGCCGGCCGCCGCTTCGTTGCGCTTCTCGCCGATAAATTCCAGCTTCAGCGCGCCTTTCAGCCGGTCGATGGCGTCGGGCGCGGCTTCGACAACCAGGATGTCGCCGGCGCGGATCGTACTTGCGCGGGCGCGGCCGGGCAGGCGCTTGCCGTTGCGCACAAGGCCGACGATCACCGTATCGGCCTCCTCGGCGTCGGCGTCGAGGTCACGGACGACCCGGTCGATAGCCGGCGAGCCTTCAGGAACAACGAGTTCGGCGATGTAGCCGGCAAGGTCGATAAGCTCCTTGGCGCTGTCGTGCTCACCGACGGCTTTGGGAATGAGGCGCCAACCGAACAGCGCAACGAATGCAATGCCGGCAAGCGCGCAGGCGAGGCCGACGGGGGCGAAATCAAACATGTGATAGGGCTCGCCCAGGGACTCGGCGCGGAACTGGGCGATAATGATATTGGGCGGCGTGCCAATCAGCGTCACCATGCCGCCGAGGATCGTGGCGAAGGCCAGCGGCATCAGCGTCAGGCCGGGCGAGCGCTCGGCGCGCGAGGCGGCCTGCAGCTCCACCGGCATGAGCAGCGCCAAAGCGGCGACATTGTTCATGAAGGCCGACAGCACCGCGCCGATGCCGGCCATCATGCCGATATGGGCTGTCAGCGAGCGTCCGGCATCGATCAGCCGGCGGGCAACCATGTCGACAGCGCCCGAATTGGTCAGGCCGCGCGAGACGACGAGCACAAGCGCGACGATGATGGTCGCCGGGTGGCCGAAGCCGGAAAACGCCTGATCCTTCGGCACGACGCCGAGAATGAGGGCGATCAGCAGTGCGCCGAAGGCGACGAGATCATAGCGAAACCGGCCCCACAGCAGAAAGGCGAAGACCAAGCCGAACAGCGAGAA
>CALZIL010000002.1:0-37085 GCA_945787495.1 uncultured Afifella sp.
TCCGTCCCGGCGACCGGCGTGACGCCCGTCGCCACCCGCTTGCCGTTGTCCACTGCGCTCTTGGAAATCACAAGATGCGCCCCGGCTCGCGCCGCGACCTGCGGCGCATGGGTGACGGAAAGCACCTGCACGCGTTCCGCCAGCCGCGCCAGACGTTTGCCAATGGCCTCCGCCACAGCCCCGCCGGCGCCGGTGTCGATTTCGTCGAAGACCAGCGTCGGCGCCGAGCCGCGGTCGGCCAGCGCCACCTTGAGCGCCAGCAGGAAGCGCGACAGTTCACCGCCCGAGGCGACCTTCATCAGCGGCCCGGCCGGCGAACCGGGATTGGTGCGTACATGAAAGGCGATCCGGTCAAAGCCGTCGGCGGAACCGGCCGCCTCGTCGACATCCTGAACGACGAAAAAGGCGGCGGCATCGAGTTTTAGCGCCGGCAATTCGCCATTGACGTCAGCCTCCAGCGCGCGCGCCGCCGCCTGACGCCTGGCCGATAGGCCGCGCGCCGCCTCGCGATAGCGCCCTTGCGTTTCCATGACAGCCTTTTCCAGCGTTGCCAGCCGCTCGCGCCCGGTTTCCAGATCGCCCAACCGCGCTGCAAATTCCGCCGCCACCGCCGGCAAGCCGTCGACGTCGGTACGGTATTTTCGTGCCGCCGCGCGCAGGGTGAAAAGCCGCTCCTCGGCGGCCTCCAGCTCATGCGGATCGAAATTCGCCGTGCGCAGCGCCTCTTCCAGACCGAGCCGGGCTTCCTCCAGATGGTCCAGCGCGGCGCCAAGCCCGGCAACCACGCCCTCGACTAGCCCCGGCGCCTCGGCCGCCTTGCGATCGAGACGCCTGAGCAGGCTGGAAAGCTCCGGCACTGGCGAGGCCGATCCGGCAATGATCTCATAGGCTTCACCCAGATCGCCGGCGATCTTTTCCGCCTGCATCAGCATTTGCCGCCGATCGGCCAGCCGCTGTTCCTCGCCCGGTTCCGGTGACAAGGCTTCCAGTTCGCCCACCGCCGCGTCGAGGAAGTCGCGTTCGCGTTCGGCTTCCGCGATCGAGTCTTTCAGCGCCGCCGCATCGTGTTCGGCGGCGCGCCAGGCGGCATGGAACCGGGCGACTTCGGCGGCATCGGGCTCAAGGCCGCCAAAGGCGTCGAGCAGCCGCCGGTGTTCGCCGGGATCGACCAGCGCGCGCTCATCATGCTGCCCGTGAATTTCCACCAGCGACGCGCCCGCCGCACGCAACAGAGCGACGCTCACCGGCTGGTCATTGAGGAAAGCGCGGGTCTTGCCGTCCGTGCTCTGGACCCGGCGCAAAATGACCGGGCCATCGGCATCAATGCCGTTTTCTGAAAGCAGCGCCCGCACGGGATGATTGGCCTCGGGCGCGAATTCGGCGATCACCTGGCCGCGCTCAGTGCCGGGCCGCACCAGCGCATTGTCGCCCCGGCCGCCCAAAGCGAGCGCCATGGCATCGAGCAGGATCGATTTGCCGGCGCCCGTTTCGCCGGTCAGCACAGTCAGCCCGGCATCGAATTCGACGCCGAGCCGATCAATGAGAACGATGTCCTGAACGGTGAGATTCGCCAGCATGACCGGCTGAGATTAGAGCCTTTTCCTACCAGGTGGGATCAATTCTGTTTCAAATTGGCGCGGCGATCCGGTCGTGAAACGATCGAAGTTCGATGTGGTGCATCGGGCGAGATCGGTTCGCGATCGGGCGCCTGCCAATTTGAAACAGAATGGTTCCATCTGGTAGGAAAAGGCTCTGTCAGGCCGCGCCACCCCCGCGAAAGGCCCGAGAGATCCATGACCCCCGATTTTCCCGCGGCTTCACTCCACCCTTGGTGAGCAGGGCATAGGAATCGGCATACCATTCGCTGTCGGGATAGTTGTGGCCGAGCATGGCCGCCGACGTCTGGGCTTCCGGAACGATGCCGAGCGCCAGATAGGATTCCGTCAGCCGGTGCAGCGCCTCTTCGACATGGCGTGTCGTCTGCATGTTTTTGATGACGAATTTGAAGCGGTTTATCGCGGCGAGATATTCCTTGCGCTCCTGATAATAGCGGCCGACCTGCATCTCCTTGCCGGCAATCTGGTCGCTCGCCACCTGGATCTTGCGGCGGGCGTCCTCGGCATATTCCGATTCCGGATATTTCTGGATGACCTCGTTCATCGCAATAATTGCGAGACCTGCCGCCTTCTGGTCGCGCGTTATGTCCGGGATCTGGCGGAAATGGGATTCACCGACCATGTATTGCGCGTAAGCCGCGTCATCGCTGGCCGGATACAAGGTCACATAGCGGCGGCCGTCATTGATGACTTCGGGAAAATTGCCACGCTTGAAATTCAGGTAGGTCGACATGAGCAGCGAACGGCGGGCATATTCCGAATAGGGATGCTGCTCGTCGACTTCCTCGAACTTCTCCCGGGCTTTTTTTGCCTCGCCGGCATTGAGAAGCGCCAGACCCTGATTGTAGAGAAGGTCGGGCGGATCCGGCTCCACAAATGCGGTTGAATCGGTTTTGCCGCCGAATGCCGTGCAGCCGCCCAGGAATAGCGCCAGCGCCGACACAAGCATCGCGCCTGTCAAGCCGGGCCGTTTGGTATCGTGCCGCCGGGTGGCCGCTGCGTTTCTGATCGCTGCGTTTCTGGTCATGTTGTCGAATGCTCGAATTTCGTCTCAGCGCGCAATATGCGGTTCTTGACCGCAGTCAATAACCGACTGGCCGCATCAGTCCAAGAACCTTCTTCACATCGCAATTGACGCTGTGAGCCCGGTGCGGCTTCGCGACCGGTGTTGAGCACGCAAAAACGGCTGTCCTGTGGCCGGCCCGGCAAGAAAGTTTCCGTCAGGAAATATCCGGTGCGAAAGCCGGCGCCGGAATACCCGGCAGAGCCTCGCCGCGTGCTTCGCCTCTTGATTCACCGAGGATTTTCCGACCCGCCTTGCGAGCGCCGGAAGCCGGCGCCGTGACCATTTCATAGGCATCTTTGCGCGACAGCAGCGTGCCAAGCGCATCTGCGTTGAGCTTGTGGCCGCCCTTGTAGGACCTGTAGGTGCCGATGACCGGCGCGCCGGCAAGCGCGAGATCGCCGATCACGTCGAGAACCTTGTGGCGGACAAACTCATCCTCCCAGCGCAGGCCCTCCGGATTGATGACGGCGTCCCCACCGATCACGATGGAATTTTCAAGCGATGAGCCGAGCGCCAGCCCGGCCTCCCAGAGCCGCTCCACGTCATGCATGTGGCCAAATGTGCGGGCCCGGGCGATATCGTGCCGAAAGCTGTGGGCGGTGAGGTCGACGGCCAGCACCTGTCGCCCGATCACGCCGCAGTCATAGTCGATCTCGATCTCAAGCCGCCGCCCGTCATGGGGGCGGAATTCGGCAAAAGCATCGCCCATTTCCACGCGCACCGGCTCGACCACCTTGATGAACCGCCGGCGGGCCGATTGCACCATCAGCCCGGCGCTGTCGATGGCTTCGACAAAGGCCGCCGCGCTGCCGTCCATGACCGGCACTTCCGGCCCGTCGATCTCCACAAGGGCATTGTCGATGCCGAGCGCGGAGAGCGATGCGAGAAGATGCTCCACCGTCGCCACGTAAACGCCGTTCGGATCGCCCAGAACCGTGCAACGCCGGGTCAAGGAAACCGCTGAGTGAACCGCGGCAATGTCAACGCCGCTGCCGCCCGCCGCATCCGTCCGCGAAAACCGTATACCGGCATCCGCGTCGGCCGGGCCGATGACCATTGTCACCGGCTTGCCACTGTGCACGCCAATTCCCGACAAGGTGACGCTCTCGCGCAACGTCTTTTGAGCGCCATCGATCGGTAAACTCATGAAAAATTCGCCCCTGAACACCCGCGTCGATTCGAAAACTACCCGGCCTTCGACCGGATCACCAATCAAGGTTTCTTACCGTTTGTTACCAAAACGACACATTTGGGCGAAGGAGCAAAATTCAATCAACTCAACACATTGCACAAAAATGGTCCCGGCGTGATTGAACACGCCGGGACCCCGGTGTCGCAGTATTGTCTGACGTCAGTTCGATTGCCGCCGCAGGAACGCCGGAATCTCCAATTCGTCCTCGTCGTGTACCGGCTCGGCGGCCGGCAAGCGGCCTTGCCGATCGAGCCCGCCTGCTGCGCCGGTCGCCTCGCCCATGCGCCGCGGCTGCGGCTGTTTGGCGAATTCCGACGCCGACTGCAAAACTGGCTGCGGGCCTTGCCGGGCGGCCGGACGGTGATCGTCCTGAGCGTGATCCGAACCGCCGTTGTCCACCAGATCTGCCTCGCCCTCGCGCCTGGACAGTCCATGCGTCAGGCGCGCAAGCAGACCGCGCGGGCGCCCGTCTTCATGCGCCTCGGCATGGGCTCCCGACGCCGAACCATGCAGTTGCCGCTGGGCGATTGCCGGAAAATCCTCGACCCGCGGCATGCGCGCCTGGACAGACGTCGGGCGTTCGGCCGCTGCCGGAATGAACGGTTGCGCCTGATGCGTTTCCGGCTCGACCTGCCTGGCGAGATCAAGATCATCCTCCGGCTCGCGCTCCTTGATCAGCGAGGGATCAGGGCGGAAGGGGCCGATCCTGACCGAGGGATCAGCCGCGGCGCGGCGCATCTGCGGCTGGCTCGCGGAGGCCCGCATTTGCGGGATACCCAGTTCCTCCTCCATTGCTTCCACGCCGGCGGCCGGCATCCCGGTCCGGGCGTCGGCTGCGGCCTGGGCAGCCGGCTGCATCTGCGGCTGCGAGACGGTCTTCAGCCGGCGGGTCAGCTCGGCCATGCGCTCTTCGGCCGGCGCAGCTTCCTCGCTTACCACGTTGTCGATACCGGTCGCCACGACGGAAACGCGGATGATGCCTTCAAGGCTTTCGTCGAACGTCGCGCCGAAGATGATATTGGCGTCTTCCTCGACTTCCTCGCGCACCCGGCTGGCCGCCTCGTCGACCTCAAACAGCGTCATGTCGCGGCCACCGGTAACCGAAATCAGCAGGCCCTGCGCACCCTGCATGCGCACATCATCGAGCAGCGGATTGGAGATCGCCTTCTCCGCCGCTTCCACGGCGCGTTTATCGCCGGAAGACTCGCCGGTGCCCATCATCGCCTTGCCCATTTCGCGCATGACGGATCGCACATCGGCAAAATCAAGATTGATGAGGCCGTCCTTGACCATCAGGTCGGTGATGCAGGCGACGCCGGAATAAAGCACCTCGTCGGCCATGGCGAAGGCATCGGCGAAGGTGGTCTTTTCATTGGCGATCCGGAACAGGTTCTGATTGGGAATGACGATCAGCGTATCGACATTCTGCTGCAGTTCCTCAATGCCGTCGGCAGCGATGCGCATCCGCCGTTGTCCCTCGAACTGGAACGGCTTTGTGACAACACCGATGGTCAGGATACCGGCATCGCGGGCGGCCCGCGCCACGACCGGCGCCGCGCCGGTGCCGGTGCCGCCGCCCATGCCGGCAGTGATGAAGACCATATGCGCGCCGGCAATGTGGTCGTTGATCTCGTCGAACGTCTCCTCGGCCGCCGCCCGGCCGATTTCAGGTTGCGACCCCGCGCCCAGGCCTTCCGTCACAGCCACGCCCATCTGGATAAGCCGTTCGGCCTTCGACATGCTCAGTGCCTGCGCGTCGGTATTGGCGACCACGAATTCGACGCCCTGCAGGCCGGCCTCGATCATGTTGTTGACCGCGTTGCAGCCGCCGCCGCCGACGCCGAAGACGGTGATCCTCGGCTTCAGTTCAGTGATATTTGGCGTTTGCAGATTAATGCTCATTTTATGTCCTCTCGCCGCATTTCCGGCAGTTCGCGGATTTGCGCCTGCCCTGGTCCTCGCATCTTGCGTCTTCAAAAACTGTCCTTGATCCACCGCCCCATGCGAGCGATGTACCCATCCGTACCGGTCATTTGCAGACGCGCGGGAGAGCGCGCCTGAAACTGTTCGATCCGCGCGACCTGCGGATAGATGATCAACCCGACCGCCGCCGCGAAGGCCGCCCCCTTGGCCGCCTCCGGCAGTCCGGCAATGCCGAGCGGGCGTCCGAGCCGCACATTTCGGCCAAGAATGCGCCGCGCCGTTTCGCCAAGACCGGTCAGCTGGCTGGCGCCGCCGGTCAACACGACCCGTTTGCCGACTTCATTGGCAAAGCCGGAGCGGGCGATCATGTCGCGCACCATTTCCAGCGTTTCCTCGATCCGCGGCCGGATGATCCGGGTCAGCGCGGCGCGCGGCACGCTATTGGGGATGTCGCGCTCGTCGTCGCCGACCGGCGGGATCGTCAAGATGTCCTTGTCATCTGAGATCGAGGGCAGCGCCGAACCGTGCCGGGTCTTGATCCGCTCCGCATCGGCCAGCCGCGTCGACAGTCCACGAGCAATGTCAAGCGTCACGTGGTGGCCGCCAATGGCGATCGCGTTGGCATGGACGAACTGCCCGTCATGGAAGATCGAAAGTGATGTCGTACCGCCGCCCAGATCGACACAGGCGACGCCCAGTTCCGCCTCGTCATCGACAAGCGCCGCCAGCCCGGCCGCATAGGGCGTGGCAACCACCGTCTCCACTTCCAGATGGCAGCGATTGACCGCCAGTTCCAGATTGCATAGCAGCGCCTCGTCGGCGGTAAGGGTGTGCATGTCGACGCCGAGACTCGAACCGACCATTCCGGACGGATCGGCAACGCCGCGATGGCCGTCCAGCGAATAGCCGATCGGCAGCGAGTGAACGATCACCCGGCCGTCGCTGACGGACTGCGCGCCGCCACTGGCCAGCACCCGCTGGATATCGGACTGCACCACCATCTCGCCGGCGAGATCGACGCCGGCGGAAAAGGTTTCAGAGCACAACCGGCCGCAGGTGACGTTGACGATCAGGCTGCCGATGGTGACCTCCGCCATGCGCTCGGCCGCATCGACGGCGAGCCGGATCGCCTGTTCCGCTTCCACCAGATCGACGACGACGCCGGACTTGATGCCGCGCGAACGGGTCGAACCGAAGCCGAGCACCTCCACGGAATGGGTGCGCCGGCGCAGCGCCTCACCCTCGCGCGGCCGCGAGCGGGCGATCAGGCAGGCGATCTTCGTCGACCCGATGTCGAGAACGGAGATGATGGTCGGCCGGCGGCCGGAAAGCGGCTTGATCCGCGAGACGCCAGCCAGATCGCGTGGACTGAAGCCCGTCATGTCCGCGCTCCAAGCCTGGCATGCGGCATCGGTACGGCCGTCGGTGTTTCGCGGTCCGGTTCCGCATCTGGCGCGGGTTGCACTGTGACACGGTCTTCAAGGCGGAGATCGACGATGCTGACGGCGCGCGACAACAGCTCCTCGTTATCGTCGAGCGTGACCAGTTCGGCCACCGCCGCGAACGGATTGCTTTCCGGCAGCTTGACCGTGATGCCGTTGTCCAGAATCAGGTTCCAGCGCCGCTCGGCGACAAGAACGGCGGCACGCAGGCGGCCGGCAATGCTGGCAAAAGCGGCAAGATTGTGCAGGAAATCGGTGGCGCGCTCATTGGCGCCGGCACCGACGAGCAGCGGCAGGTTTGAAAAGCGCGGATCGTCAAAGGCGACGATCACCCCGCCGTCCCGGTCGATGACGGCGACGGCGTCCTCGTGCTGCCACAGCGCGAACGGCAGCTTTTCCGTCAGCGTCACCGCCAGAATACCCGGATAGGCCTTGCGCACCGTGACGTCGGAAACCCACGGCAGTTGTGAAATCCGCAGCCGCGCTGCATGGGCATCAAAGCCGGGCAAGGACGCCCCGGGATCGAGTTCGAGCTTTTCCAGAACCGCAAATTGCGTCGTTTCGGCATTGCCGGTGACGGTCACGGTCTCAATGCCCAGTCCGATCGCCGACAGCGCCGCATCGGCGAGCCGTGCCACATGGCCGCCGGCGACCAGGCCATAGACGACTGCCGCGCCGAGAAAACCGGCAGCGGCGAAATGGCCCGACCGGCCACCGTGCGTGAATTCGATCTTTTCGGCAAGCCGCCTCACGCGGCGCGGGATCAGGGGCCGCGACATGGCGGCAAGACGCGACATTCCGTTGCGAAGGCCACGTGGCCTTGCCCCGGTCATCCGCCCCACTCCGCCTAGCGTCGGCACGATGCGTCCTCCACCATCCAAGTCACCAGTTCCGTAAAGCTGCGGCCGGCATGAGCCGCCAGTTCCGGAACCAGCGATGTGCGCGTCATGCCAGGCTGCGTATTGACCTCCAGCCAGACGAGTTCACCGGTATTTTTCTCGTCAAACCGGAAGTCGGACCGCGACACGCCGCGGCAGCCGATGGCCCGATGCGCTTCAAGAGCGAGGGTGCGAACGTTTTGGTAAATAAATGGTTTAATTTGTGCCGGAAGGACGTGTTTGGAGCCACCTTCCAGGTACTTTGCGTCATAATCGTAGAAGGCGGTTCCCACCGGCACGATTTCCGTCACCGCCAGCGCCTCTTCCTCGCCCGGCGCCCCCATCACGGCGCAGGTCAGTTCACGGCCGGCGATAAAGCGCTCGACCATGACGTCCTCGCCAAACGCCCAGTCTTCGCGCAGCAGCGATTGCGGCGGATGGCTCTGGCCCTCATCGACGATCAGGACGCCGAATGACGATCCTTCCGCGATCGGCTTGATCACGTAAGGCGGCGGCAGAATGTGGTCCTTGGCCGCCTGCCGGCGCGTAACGATTCGGTGTTCTGCGACCGCAACGCCTTTTGCCGCTGCGACAGATTTGGCCTTGTCTTTGTTCATCGCCAGCGCCGAGGCGAGGACGCCGGAATGGGTATAGGGGATATCGAGAATTTCCAGCACACCCTGAATGGTGCCGTCTTCGCCGTACGGCCCGTGCAGAGCGTTGAATGCGACGTCCGGCTTCAGGTCGACAAGCACCTGCGCGATGTCACGTTTCACATCGACACGCGTGACATCGTAGCCGGCGGCCTCCAGGCCGTCGGCGCAGGCTGCGCCTGAATCAAGGCTGACCGGCCTTTCGGCCGACCATCCGCCCATCAATACCGCGACATGCTTGGCCACGTCCTCTCCAAAGCCCCCAGCCCGGATTCGCCCCAGCCCCCGCATTGGCGAATCACATGAACTTCACGCCTCAAAGTGGACGTCCAGATGGTAATGAAACGTTAACTTTGATTAACCGCTGGAAGCTGAATCTGAATCGCGATATCAGCCGCGGCCCATAAACGGCTCGATCGACTCAGCTTTTTTGAACCGGCCGATCCGTTTGATTTCCCAGTCAAGCCGCACGCCCGATGTTTCCAGCACCCGCGCCCGCACGGTTTCGCCAAGCGTTTCAAGGTCATGCCCGGTGGCGTTGCCGATATTGATCAGGAAATTGCAGTGCATCTCCGAGACCTGCGCGCCACCGATCGTCAGGCCGCGGCAGCCGGCCTGGTCGATCAGCTGCCAGGCTTTTCCACCCCCAGATTCAGGGGCCGGGTTCTTGAAGGTCGAACCGCCGGTCCGGCTCTTGACCGGCTGCGCCGTTTCGCGATGGCTCTGGACGGCATCCATCTCAGCCCGGATCGTTTCGGCGTCCGCCGCCTCGCCTTGAAAAACCGCTTCGACGAAGATCAGGTCCGCCGGCGCGTCGCTGTGCCGGTAGGAATAGCCCATCGCCGCATTGCTCAGGACGTGCCGCTCGCCCTTGCGGTCGATCGCGCTCACCTCCACCAGCCGCTCGCGGGTCTCCACGTCATTGGCCCCGGCATTCATCCTGAGCGCGCCGCCCAGCCCGCCGGGAATGCCGTGATAGAAGGCGAAGCCGCCAAGGCCGGCTTCAAGCGCATGGGCAGCGAGCCGCCGGTCGGCCAGCGCCGCGCCGGCGCGGATCTTATTGCCGTCCTCAATCGTAACCTGTCCGAAGCCCTTGGCCGACAGGCGCACGACGACGCCCGCCACGCCGCCGTCGCGCACCAGCAGATTGGAACCCAGGCCGATCACCGTCACCGGCACCTCATCCGGCAAAGCCCGCATCAAAAAGGCGAGATCGTCGGCGTCGGCCGGCAAAGCGAGAATATCGGCCGGGCCGCCGGCGCGAAACCACACGACCGGCGCCAGCGGCGCATCGGCCTGCAGCCTGCCGCGAAAGCCGGCGAGCCGGCTGCCAAGCTCGGCCACAAGCGCCGCACCCGGTGGCTTTTCGTTGTCGTCCGTCATTTTTCGTCAAGCGCCGCCAGTGCGTCCGGCAGCTCCTGCGCCCAAGTGGTGATTGACCCGGCGCCCAGGCACACCACCATGTCGCCCGGCGTGGCATGCCCGGCGATCATCGCCGGCAGATCGCCCGCCTCCATCAGCCGTTTTGCGTCACGGTGACCGCCCGAAAGCAGGCCCTCAACCAGATGCTCCTTGTCGATTCCTTCAATCGGCATCTCGCCGGCCGGATAGACATCGGCGACGATCACCGTATCGGCCTCGTTGAAGCAGGTGCAGAAATCCTCAAACAGGTCGCGCAGCCGGGTGAAGCGGTGCGGCTGGACAACGGCGATTACCCGACCCGATGGCGCCTCGCCATCGAGCGCTTCGCGTGCCGCCTTCAGCACGGCGGCGATTTCCACCGGGTGGTGGCCATAATCATCGTAGATCTCAACGCCGTTCCAGTTGCCGACGCGGGTGAAGCGCCGCTTGACACCGGCAAAACCGGCAAGCCCGTTGGCGATCGCCTCGCCATCGACGCCGATCGCATGCGCAACGGCGATCGCCGCGACCGCGTTCGACACATTGTGCTCGCCCGGCATCGGCAGAATCAGGTCGTCCAGCGTCTCCATGTCGCCGGTCACGCGGTCGTGGATATCAACGGAAAAATGCGCCTTGCCGGCTTTATAGGAGACGTCGCGGAACCGCACTTCCGCCTGCGGGTTGCGGCCATAGGTGATCAGCCGCCGGTCCTCGATCCGCGCCACCAGCGCCTGCACCTCCGGATGATCGAGACACATGACGGCGAATCCGTAGAACGGCACATTCTCCACGAAGTCGACGAAGGCCTCGCGCAGGTCGTCAAACGAACCGAAATGATCCAGATGCTCCGGATCGATATTGGTGACCATGGCGATATCGGCCGGCAGTTTGACGAAGGTACCGTCCGATTCATCGGCCTCCACGACCATCCAGTCGCCCTCGCCCATACGCGCATTGGTGCCATAGGCATTGATGATGCCGCCATTGATCACGGTCGGGTCGAGCCCGCCGGCATCCAGAAGCGCGCCCACTATCGATGTCGTCGTCGTTTTGCCGTGCGTCCCGCCAACGGCGATCGACGATTTCAGCCGCATCAGCTCGGCCAGCATTTCCGCCCGCCGCACGACCGGCAGGCCGCGGCTGCGCGCCGCGTTGAGTTCAGCGTTGTCGCGCTCGATCGCCGAAGACACGACGACGACGGCCGCTTCGCCAAGATTGTTCCCATCATGGCCGATGGAAACGGCGATGCCCTTGTCGCGCAGCCGCTGGACATTGGCGCTTTCGGCTATGTCGGAACCCTGCACGCGATAATTCTGGTTGACCAGCACTTCGGCGATTCCGCTCATGCCGATGCCGCCGATCCCGACGAAATGGATCGGACCGATGTCGCGCGGCATTTTCATCGATGAATTCCCCTAAAACGGATGGCGATACGGATTTCTCTGCGATCGCCGGACCCAAAGGCCGTTCGGCCCAGAGGCCGTTAGCGCCCGCTGGCAGCCTTTTCTACAAGATCGGCGAGCCGCGCAACCGCTTGCGGTGCGCCAAGCGACCTTGCCGCATCGGCCGCCGCCGCAAGGTGCGCCGGTTCGTCGATCAGTTCGGCAAGCCGTACTGCCAGCTTTTCCGGTGTCAGATCGGCCTCGGCCATCAGCCAGCCGCCACCGGCGCCGGCGAGCGCGCGGGCGTTTTCCGCCTGGTCGTGATCGAGGGCATGCGGATAGGGCACGAGGATGGCCGGCCGGCCGATCACCGCCAGTTCCGATACGGTCGAGGCCCCGGCCCGGCTGACCACCAGATGCGCGGCGGCAATCCGCTCGGCCATATCGGTGAAGAATGTCGCCAGTTCGGCAGCGACGCCGAGATCGTCATAGGCCGCCTGGGTGCGCGCCAGATCCTCCTCCCGGCACTGCTGGACGATCGTCACGCGGGCGCGCAGGTCCGGCGCCAGCGCGGCGATCGCCGGCGGCAACAGGTCGGAAAAGGCGCGCGCGCCCTGGCTGCCGCCAAACACAAGCAGCCGGAACCGCTCGCCTCCGCCCGCCGCCTGATAAGGCCGCTGCGACGCGGCGATGACGGCTGGCCGCACCGGATTGCCGACATGGGTCATGGCGCGGGCACGGGCGCTGCCGATCGGATTTTCAAAGCCGGTCGCCAGATGCGCGCCAAGACGGATCAGCAGGCGGTTGGCGCGGCCGATGACCGCGTTCTGGTCCTGCACAATGGCGGCAATGCCGGCGAGCCGCGCGGCGATCACCGGCGGCAGGGTCGGATAGCCGCCAAAGCCGACGACGACGTTTGGCTTGATCTCTTTCAACAGCCGCCGCGCCGCGATCAGCCCGCGCGCAAGCGTTGCCAAGGTTTTCAACGCCGCCAGCGGATTGCGGCCGGCAAGGGTGGCCGAGGCAACGACATGGCAATATTCGGCCGGGACGCCCTCCATGAACCGCCCGGCGCGGTCATCGCTCGCCATATGAACGCTCCAGCCGCGCTCCATCAGGCCGGCGCGCAGCGCCAGCGCCGGAAACAGATGCCCGCCGGTGCCGCCGGCGACAAGAAGCGCGGTTTTGCCCATATGTTGACCGCCGATTGCCCGTCAGGTCTGGCCGGTCGCCGCCGCCCGCGGCATGACGGTGACCCGCTGGTCGGCACTTTGCCGCGACAGGGCCAGAAGGAAGCCGACGGTGACCGCCGCCGCCAGCAATGCCGATCCGCCATAGGAAATGAACGGCAGCGTCATGCCCTTGGCCGGCAGCAGCTGCAGATTGACGCCGATATTGATGAAGGCCTGCACGCCGATCTGGGTCACCAGGCCGGCGATCGCCAGGCGTTCAAAGGTGTTCTTGCGTCTAAAGGCCAGCATCAGGCCGCGCATGACGATCACGGCAAAGATCAGCACCAGGATCAGGCACAGGACAATGCCGAATTCCTCCGCCACGACGGCGAAAACGAAATCGGTATGGGAATCGGGGAGCACACGTTTCATGACGCCTTCGCCCGGTCCGGCGCCGGACCAGCCGCCGCGCTGGAACGATTTGAGCGCCGTATCGACCTGATAGGTATCGCCGCTGGCCGGATCGAGGAACCGGTCGATCCGTACCGCCACATGCGGATACATCCGGTAGGCCATGAACAGTCCGGCGATCGAGGCCACCGCCAGCCCGGCAACGACGATCGGCGAGACGCCGGCCAGGAAGAAAAGCGCGCCCCAGACTGCGAAAACCAAAATGGTCTGGCCGAGATCGGGTTCGGCGATCAACAAAGCCGTGACGATGAGGAGAAGAACGACCGCCAGAAGCCGGCCCGGCACTTCCGGCCGCTGGGTGCCTTCGGCAAACAGCCAGGCGGTGATGATGATGAAAGCCGGTTTGACGAATTCCGACGGCTGCAGCGAAAAGCCGGCAATAGAGAGCCAGCGCCGCGAACCCTTGATCTCCGCGCCGATGAACAGGACCAGCACCATCAATATCAGGCCTGCGAACAGCATGATCAGCGCGGTCCGCCGCACTTGCCGGTGCGTCAGAAACGAACACCCGATCATGACGGCTGCCGCCAGCGGCACGTAGATGGCGTGGCGCAGGACGAAATGCATCGGCGCCAGGCCGATCCGCTCGGCGACCGGCGGGCTGGCGGCGAACGACAGGACCAGGCCGGTGAGGAGCAAAAGAACAACCAGGCCGAGCAGGACCCGGTCGACGGTCCACCACCATTCGGCCAGCGGCGAGCGATTTGCACGAGAGATCATGCGAGCGCTTCCTTGATTGCAGGGGCTTTGTCGGAACAGGCTTCAAGCGCCAGAACGGCCTGCCGGAAAGCATCGCCGCGGGCTTCGAAGTCGGCAAACTGATCGAATGAGGCGCAGGCCGGCGATAACAGAACCACCGGTTCGTCGGCACCATCGAGCACCGCATCGGCGGCGGCCAGCCGCACCGCAGCGGCAAGATCGCCGGCCAGCACATGCGGCACTCGGCGCGCCAGCGTCGCCGAGAAGGCATCCGCCGCTTCGCCGATCAGATAGGCTTTGGCAATCTTGGGAAAATAATCCGCCAGCGGCTCGATGCCGCCGGTCTTGGCCTGCCCGCCGGCGATCCAGTAGATCGGATCAAACGTGGCAAGCGCCCGCGCCGCCGCATCGCCATTGGTCGCCTTGGAATCGTTGACAAAAAGCACCCGGCCGCGCTGCGCGACGATTTCCATCCGGTGCGCCAGGCCCGGAAACGTCGCCATCGCCGCCGCCACCGCATTGGGCTTCATCCCCAGAGGGCGCACGGCGCCCCAGGCACAGGCGGCGTTCTGCCAGTTGTGAGCACCGCGCAGATGGATAAGCCCGGAAAGGTCTGAACTCGCTGCCAATGTCGCTTCTGTCCGTTCACGAAGCACACCGTGCTCATCAACGACGATGGCGCAGTCCGAATGCCGGCTGACGGAAACCGTCGTCAGGTCCGGCCCGTTATCCGCGGCGCCCAGCCTGCCGGCGAGATCCTGGGATATGTCATCGTCAACGCCGATCACAACATGGTCGCCGGGACGCATATTGGCGAAGATCTTTTCCTTGGCGCCTTGATAGCCGGCCATGTCGCCGTGCCGGTCGAGATGATCGGGTGCCAGATTGAGCCAGAGGGCGATGTCGGGCCGGAAGCGCCGCGTCAGGTCGAGCTGGTAGGATGACAATTCCAGCACATAGACAAGTCCGGGTTTGGGCGGCGAAAGGTCGAGCGCCGCCCGACCGATATTGCCGCCGACCTGCGCATCCATCCCGGCGGCGTTCAGGATATGGCCGATCAGCGCCGTGGTGGTCGACTTGCCGTTGGTGCCGGTGACGGCGACGAATTTCGCCACGCCATCGGCCTGCCTGAAAAGCAGTTCAATGTCGCAAATAATTTCGACGCCGGCGGCGCGTGCGACTCCAACGACCGGATTGGGCTCAGGATGGGTCAGCGGTACGCCCGGCGCCAGCACCAGGCAGGCAATGTCGCTCCACAGCCACTCGCCCGGCTCCATGATCGTGGCGCCAGCCGTCTCGGCGGCGGCACGCGCCGCCGGCTTGTCGTCCCAGGCCCAGATTTTGGCGACACCGCCATCACGAGCCGCGTGAACCGTCGCCAGACCCGATCGCGCCAGGCCGAATACGGCGATCGTCCGGTCTTTCAGATGGGTCAGCGCAACGGCCATGGCGCTATCTCAGTTTGAGGGTCGAAAGGCCAATCAACGCAAGCACAACGGCGACGATCCAGAAGCGGATCACGACCTGCGGCTCGGTCCAGCCGAGCTGCTCGAAATGGTGGTGGATCGGCGCCATGCGAAAAACCCGCCGGCCGGTCAGCTTGAACGAGGCGACCTGGATGATCACCGACAGGGCTTCCATGACGAAGATGCCGCCGATAATGGCCAGGACGATTTCGTGCTTCGTCGCCACGGCGATTGCGCCCAGCATGCCGCCCAGCGCCAGCGAGCCGGTATCGCCCATGAAGATCGCCGCAGGTGGCGCATTGAACCACAGGAAGCCGAGACCGGCGCCGATCAGCGCGCCGCAAAGCACTGCCAGTTCGCCGGTTCCCTTGACATTATGGATCTGCAGATAGTCGGAAAACACTGCATTGCCTACCAGATAGGCGATCATACCGAACGAGGCGGCGGCAATCATCACCGGAACAATGGCGAGCCCGTCGAGCCCGTCCGTCAGATTGACCGAATTGCCCGCGCCAACGATGACGAATGCAGCGAACAGCACGAAGAAGACGCCGAGATCGACGAGGAAGTCCTTGAAAAACGGAATGGCGAGCGAAGACGACAACGGGTCTCCGCCGACATTCATCATGAAGACGACGACCACCCCGGCCACGACGAATTCCAGCACCAGCCGCATTTTGCCTGAAAAGCCTTTGTGGCTGGCGCTCGCGACTTTCAGATAATCATCATAGAGCCCGATCAATCCGAAGCCGACGCTGATCGCCAGCACGCTCAACACATAGATATTGGTCAGATCGGCCCATAACAGCGCCGAGACGGTGATTCCGAGCAGGATCATCAGGCCACCCATGGTCGGCGTGCCGGACTTCTGGAAATGGCTTTCCGGCCCGTCGTCGCGGATCGGCTGGCCTCTGCCCTGCCTGATCTTGAGACCCTGGATGATGGCGGGGCCGAACAGAAACACGAATATCAGCGCCGTCATGGTCGCCGCGCCGGTCCTGAATGTGATGTAGCGGAAGACATTCAGGATCGGGGCCTGGTCCGCAAATTGCTGGAGGTAGGTCAGCATTGCGATTTCCCGGCTGATTGCATCGACTGAACCCGTCCCTCGTCTGGTTCCATGGCGTGAAACTGCCGGACCAGCGCATCGACAACCGGTCCAAGCCGCGTTCCCGCCGACGCCTTGACCATCACGACATCGTCCGCACTGATCGCGCCGGGAAGAATCGCTTCAAGCCCGCTCGCCTGCTCCGCATAAGCACCCCGGCACCGTTCCGGCAAGACCTGCCACAGGCTTTTCATCACCGGACCGGCCAGGAAGACCAGATCGGCGCCGGCCGCAAGCAGCGGTTCCAGCAGCTCGGCATGAAGCTGGCTGGCCGTCGCTCCCAGTTCCAGCATGTCGCCAAGGACGGCGATCCGCCGCCCCGAACCATGCGGCGGGGTCTGCGCCAGGACGGCGAGTGCCGCCCGCATCGACGCCGGATTGGCGTTATAGCTCTCGTCGATCAGGCGCGCTTCACCCTCGCCAAGCTGCAGGACAAAGCGCTCGCCCCGCCCTTTCAGCGCCGAAACGCCGGCAAGCGCCTTGCAGGCGCGACCAAGGTCAAGACCCAGGGCGTGGGCGGCGGCAAGGACGGCAAGCGAATTCATCACCACATGCCGCCCCGGCACACCAAGCGCGTAATGAACCGTATCGCCCTTGACCGCCGCCTCAATGCGTGACCCGTCCGCGTCATGCTCAGCATCAACCAGCCGGATGTCGGCTTCCTCATGGATGCCGAAGGTAAGGATTCGCGCTTGCCCGTCAGCGGCGCACTGACGCAACAGATCGAACCAGCGATTGTCGCGGTTGATGACTGCCGCACCGCCCGGTTCAAGTCCCTCGAAAATCTCCGCCTTGGCTTGCGCGATCTCCATCTCGCTGTCGAAATATTCCAGATGCGCGGCTTCGACATTGGTGACGATCGCCACATCCGGGCGCACCATTTTGACCAGCGGCCGTATTTCGCCGGCATGGTTCATGCCGATTTCAAAAACGCCGAATTTCGTCGCTTGCGCCATCCGCGCCAGTGTCAGCGGCACACCCCAGTGGTTGTTGAACGAGCCGACCGGCGCATGGGTCGCGCCAAAGTCGGAAAGCACCGTTTTGAGCATTTCCTTGGTGCTGGTCTTGCCGACCGAACCGGTCACCGCGACGATCCTGGCGGTGCTGCGCGCCCGGGTCGCCCGGCCGAGCTCTTCCAGTGCTTGCAAGGTGTCGGCGACCCGCACCAGGCCAGTTAGCTCCTCACCCGGCTCCGGCCGATATCCGGTTTCCACGACAGCAAGACCAGCACCCGCCGCGAGTGCCCTGCCGGCATAGGCATGGCCATCGAGATGGTCGCCGCGAATGGCGAAGAACGCCTCGCGCGGCTGCACGCTCCGGCTGTCGATAGAGATGCCGGTCACATCTTGCGGCAATGGATCGCTGGCAACACCGCCGATCGCGGCAATCAGGTCGGCCGTGCGCCAGAGCCCGCTCACGCGGCATCCCCCGAGACAGGTTCAGGGTCGATCGCAAGCGCCGCTCTTGCCTCATCCTGGTCGGAAAACGGATGAACGACATCGCCGATCGTCTGGCCGGTTTCGTGTCCCTTGCCGGCGATCAGCAGCACGTCGCCGACTTTCAGTTCCGCCACAGCCTTGCCGATTGCCGCGCGCCGGTCGCCGATCTCCTCGGCTTCCGGTGCACCTTTGCGAACCGCGGCGCGGATTACCGCCGGGTCCTCGTTGCGCGGATTGTCATCGGTGATGATCGCCATGTCGGCATGGCGCGCCGCTGCCTCGCCCATCAGCGCCCGCTTGCCCGGATCGCGGTCGCCGCCGGCGCCAAACAGCACGATAAGTCGGCCCGACGTATAGGGGCGCAGCGCCGCCAGCGCGTTGACCAGCGCTTCGGGCGTGTGAGCGTAGTCGACGAAGACAAGGCCGCCGGAACGATGCCGGCCGACACATTCCAGCCGGCCGCTGGCGCCGCGAAGATGCTGCAATGCGTCGAGCGCCTTCGGCGCATCAATGCCTGTTGCGATCGCCAACGCCGCCGCGACCAGCGCGTTGGAGACCTGGAAGCGGCCGACCAGCGGCAGCGAAACATAATGCGTCTCGGCATTGGCATCGGTGACAAGCAGCCGCGCGCCGTCCGGCATCCGTGTGAGCGAGTTCAGCTTCAGTGTTTCACCGGCCTCGCCGACACTCGTGAAATTCAGGCCTCGGCGTCGGGCGATGCGTTTCACCTGCTCCGCTTCCGGCTGATCAGCATCGACGACCACCGCCGCGCCTTCCTGCAAGAGCGTATCGAAAAGGCGAAGTTTCGCAGCCAGATAGGCTTCCATATTGACATGATAGTCGAGATGATCGCGCGACAAATTGGTAAAGGCGCCGGCGGTCAGTTCAAGCCCGTCCAGTCGGCGCTGGTCAAGGCCGTGACTGGAGGCTTCGAGCGCCATATGGGTGACGCCGAGACCGGCAATCTGCGCCAGCCTTTCATGCAACGCCACCGGGTCGGGGCTGGTCAGCGCGGAGATCTCGTCAAGTCCAGGCGCCGTCAGCCCGGTGGTGCCCCAGCTTGCCGCGCGGCAGCCGGCCCGCTCCCAGATCTGCCGCAGGAACACCGCCACAGACGTTTTGCCATTGGTGCCGGTGATGGCCACGACATGATCGGGCTGGGTGCCAAAATAGCGCGCCGCCGCCAGCGCCAGCGCCCGGCGCGGATCGGCCACCCGAATAACCGGAATGCCGGGATCGTCGAAGCGGGCATGGGTCCCGGCAAGAATGGCGACGGCACCGGCTTCGACCGCCTGCGGAACGAACTGCGCGCCATCGGCCTCGGTTCCCGGCAGCGCGGCAAAGACCATGCCGGCTTCTATCGCCCGGCTGTCGGCGCTCAGGCCCGAAACGGCCAGGCCGCCCGATCCCTCCGGCAGTGCGATATCGTCATTAAAGAGTTCTGCAAGCCTGCGCGGCCCATCGGGCCGGGATTTTGTCACCAACGCCTCCTCACCGCATGGCGGCAAGGGTCGTGGCCGGTTCGTCGGGGTCTGTCAAGCGCGGTTCGACACCGAGCATCGGCGCAATGCGGCGCACCACGGCCGCCAGCGTCGGCGCCGCATTGCGCCCTGCCGTCGCCGACTGTCCTTTCTTTTCCGACTTTGGCTCGTCGATGATGACAAGCACGAGATAGCGCGGATCGTCCATCGGAAAGGCGGCGAGAAAAGTATTGAACCGCTTGGAAGAGGAGTAGCGGCCATTGACGACCTTTTCCGCCGTACCGGTTTTGCCGCCGACACGGTAGCCTTCCACCGCGGCGCGGCGGCCGGTGCCCTTCAGCACGTTGAGCCGCATCAGGTCGCGCATCTTGCGGCTGGTTTCTTGCCTGACGACGCGCCTGGCCAAAGCGGCGGCCTTGGCTTGCGACCGCGGCAGGAAGGTCGGCGGGATAAAATGTCCGCCATTGACCAGCGCGGCGGCGGCGGCGGCCGTCTGCAGCGGCGAAACGGAAATGCCGTGACCAAAGGAAACGGTAGCCGACGATAGTTTCGACCATTTGGCCGGCGGAATCGGCGCCCCGGTTTCCGGCAGTTCGGTTCTCAACGTCGATAACAGGCCAAGCTTTTCCAAAAACGCCTTCTGGCCTTCGATACCGACAGCCATGGCCATCCGCGCCGTGCCGATATTGGAGGAGTATATGTAGATTTCCGGTACCGACAGCCAGCGCCGCTTGCCATGGAAATCATCAATGGTGAAGGACGCCACGCGCAGCGGCTGGGTCGCGTCGAAGGTGTCCTGGAGATTGATCTGCCCGGAATCGAGTGCCATCGCAGTGGTAAAGGTCTTGAAGGTCGAACCCATTTCAAAGACGCCGACCGTGGCGCGGTTCAGCCGGTCCCTGTCAAGCGCTTCCACCGGATTGTTGGGATTGTAGTCCGGCAGCGAACTCATGCCGACCACCTCGCCGGTTCTGACGTCCATGACGACGCCGATCGCAGCGATCGCCTTGTAACGCTCCAGCGCTTTATTCAATTCGTCGTGCAGCGCGTGCTGCACCCTCAAATCGAGGGAGAGCCGCACCGGTTCCAGCCCGCGTTCCAGCGCGAAGCCGGCCTGATGAAGATCGGCAAGACCCAAAGTGTCGATATGTTTTTCGATGCCGGCAATACCTTGATTATCGACATTGACGTGACCGAGAATATGCGACGCCGTTTCGCCGCCGGGATAGAAGCGGCGATTTTCCGCGATGAAGCCAATGCCGGGAATGCCGAGCCGGTGAATGGCCTGTTGTTCGCGCCGCGTGATCTCGCGCCTCAACCAGACAAAGCCAGCATCGGTGGCAAGCTGCCGCCGCACGCGCTCCGTGTCGATATCCGGCAAAACGCTGCTCAACAGTTCCGTCGCCTCGTCGGCATCGATGATCCGGCGCGGCTCGCCATAGAGCGAAGCGGTTTTGATATCGGTTGCCAGAATTTCGCCGTTGCGGTCGACGATGTCAGGCCGCGCCGCGGCGGCGAGATCGGCCGGCGATGAGCGCTGTGCCGCGCCGCCATCGCCCGAAACGCCAAGCAAGACGAGCCGCGTCGCAAGGGCGGCGTAAAGCAGGCCGAATCCGGCCATCGCAAACGCCACTCGCCAGCGCCCCTGGCGCTCCGCCCGGGCAGCGAGGGCGCCGCTAACACCGCGCTTGCCGGCATGCGGATAACGCCAGGTCTGTTCGGCCGAAGAATTTGGGCAAAACTGCGGAGCGGGATGCGGGACGGGTCCAGCTGTCGTCGGTCTCATGGGCGGTCTCATGGGCGGTCTCATGGGCGAGATCCTGATGCGATCTTGGCCGGGGTGGTTCCGGCAGGTTCAAATTTGGTGACTGGTGAAGCGCCGGTGGGCAAATCGGCCGGGACCACGGTCCGGCGCATTGGCAAATCGGCGAATGTGCCGATCTGCTCCGGCGACACCGGAACGAGTTCAAGACGCTCCCGGTGACGCTCGATCAGGTCCTGGACCCGCGAGGGCTGGATGAGATAGCTCCACTCCGCCTTCAAAAGCGAAATGGCTTCCTGTTCCTCATCGACCGCCCGCTGAAGGTCGGCGACCCGTTCCGCAACGGCTTCGGAGCGGTATTTCACCTGGAAGACGAAGGCCGCCGATGCGGTCACGGCAAGAACAGATGCAATTTGCAGCCAGCGTGTCATGCATAAGCCTCCGGACCGGAAATACCGGCGAGCACCGGTACGCCCACCGCTTTCATGTCGAGCATATGGGCCGGCGCCGCCGTGCGGATCGCCGCCCGCAGCCGGGCTGATCGGGCGCGCGGATTGGCAGCAATCTCGTCCGCGCTCGGCTCGTCCGGCCGCCGTGTCAGTTCGGTAAAACTCGGCTGGGCCAAAACCGTCTCCGGGCCGTGACGCGAGCCGCGGCTTTCACGCGAGCGCGCCTGCAGGAAGCGTTTGACGATGCGGTCTTCCAGTGAATGAAAGGCGACGACGACGAGCCGGCCGCCCTCCTTTAAAATGGATTCGGCGGCGGCCAGCGCCATGGCGATTTCTTCCAGTTCACGATTGATGAAGATGCGCAAGCTCTGGAACGTCCGCGTCGCCGGATGGATGCGCTGTGGTCCGCGCGCGCCAACGGCCGTCTCGACGATATTGGCAAGCTGGCGGGTGCCGGTGATCGACCCCTCCTGGCGCGCCGCATCGATGGCGCGGGCGATGCGTCCGGCCCGTTTTTCTTCCCCGAGCACGCCGATAATCCTTGTCAGCGCCTTGACCGGCGCCCGGTTAACGACGTCGGCGGCCGAAACGCCGCCGGATTCCATGCGCATATTGAGCGGCCCGTCATGGCGGAACGAAAAGCCACGTTCGGGCGTGTCAACCTGCATCGAGGAAACGCCGACATCGAACACCACGCCATTGGCAGGCACGAAGCCGAGTGTGCTCGCAAAGGTATCGAGGCCGGAGAAGCGGCCTTCCACCAGCTTGAGACGATCACCCGACGCCACTTCAAGGTCGCGGCCGGCAGCGATCGCGCTCGGATCGCGGTCGATCGCCATCACCCTGGCGCCGGCATCAAGCAGCACCGACGTGTAGCCGCCGGCGCCGAACGTGCCGTCGATAAAGGTTTCGCCGGGGCGCGGCGCCAGATGCGCCATGACCTCAGACAGCATGACGGGCTTGTGCGAAAGCGGTCCGCCATGCTCTCGCGCGCCCGTCATGCTTGGCCATCGCCGTTATCGGCGCCCCGGCGACGCGAGCCAAGTGCCCGCGTGACCGATTGCAAATGTGCCCGCGCCGCATCCTGGCGCGCAGCAAAGCGTTTCGGTTCCCAGATCTGGAACTTGAAGCCCTGGCCGGCAAAGACCGCGGTGTCGGCAATACCGGCAAGGGCGCGGAACTCGTCCGGCAGAACGATCCGCCCGTCCTGGTCGATCTTCAAAAGGCGGCTCTCGCTGTAAAAAGCCGTCGATAAAGTTTCATGGTCTTGTGAAAACGTCTCAAAGACGCCGAGCCGTTCGGCGATCGCCGATTTCAAACGCTCGCCGCCGGCATCGATCGCCGGCTGGTCGAGCGCTGGATAACAGTAAAGACCTTCGCTGCCTTCGCGGGCCAGCACGGCGCGGAACGGCGCCGGCACGGAAACACGGCCCTTTGCATCGAGCCGGTTGGAAAACGTCGCAACGAATCCGTCCATTGCCAATCGCGCCCCGCCCCGGCGGATGATCCGGCTCCGCGCATGCGAAACCAGCCTCGGGTCCGGCGGCAAAGGGTGTGCTTTGCCGCCGGAAAAGGTCTGGCGTCTTTCTGGAAAACCACCCGACCACCCGAACTAAAAACCGGGAGATCATGGGATACCATGGGATTTGATGGGTCGTCAATGGAATCAATTGGAATAATCTGGCTATTGCCGCAAATTTTGCCACCGATTGCATTGCCGGCTGTGCGGCCCACAATTGGTCGTCGCTGGTGCCGATGAAAGTCGCGTGGTGTTTGCATTGCCGCAAAGACGGCGTATTGAGGCCGCGCTCCTGATCGATGACCGGGCGGCGATTCTTGCAAAAACCAGTCGCGAAAACCGCATGACCTTCTGGACCCGGATCGGCGATATCATTGCTGAAAGCGCCGGCGCCCTGAGCGCCGCCGTCACGGCGTTCGCCGACACGCTGCGCGGCGGCGGATCGGAGACGCGGCGCAAGGTCGGCTTCACCATCGCCATGATCGCCCTGTCGGCAAAGATGGCCAAGGCCGACGGCGTCGTCACCCGCGACGAAATCGATGCCTTCCTGCAGATATTCGAAATCCCGGCCGGCGAGGAGCGCAACGTCAACCGCCTGTTCAATCTCGCCAAGGCCGATATCGCCGGCTTTGAGACCTATGCCCGCAGCGTTGCGCGGATGTTTCCCGATGACGCGCAAATCCTGGAAGACATCCTCGACGGCCTGTTTCATATCGCCAAGGCCGATGGCGTCGTCCACGAACGCGAACTGGCATATCTGGAGCGGGTCGCCAAAATCTTCGGCTTCGACGATCGCAGCTTCGCCCGCCTGCGCGAACGCCATGTCGTCGGCGCGGCCGGCGATCCCTATCTTGTTATCGGCGCCGATCCGGCCTGGGACGAGGTCAGGTTGAAGGCCCATTATCGCCGCCTGGTTTCCGAAAACCATCCCGACCGGCTGATCGCCCGCGGCGTGCCGGAGGAGTTCGTGCGCATCGCCACCGAACGCCTCGCCGCCATCAATGCCGCCTGGGATATCATCGAACGCCAGCACGGCGACCGGCGGCGTGATAAGCGGGGCCGCCGGTGAGCGCCGGTCGGGGCGGTCATGTTCCGCCGGCCATTCCCATTCGCGCCTGCCCCTCGCCCAATCACGGCGAACGCCGGGCCGGGCCACTCGACATGATCGTCCTGCATTATACCGGCATGCCGGACGCCGATCAGGCGCTCGCCTGGCTGTGCGCGGAGCAAAGCGAGGTCTCCGCCCACTATTTTGTCTTTGAGGACGGCCGGATTGTCCAGATGGTCGAGGAGGATCGGCGCGCCTGGCACGCCGGCACCGCCAGTTGGGCCGGCGAGAGCGACATCAATTCGCGCTCCATCGGCATCGAGATCGCCAATTTCGGCCATGAAGGCGCTCTGCCGCCGTTTCCGGACGCGCAGATCGACGCGCTGATTGGTCTGTGCCAGGATATTACCGGCCGCCATGCCATTCCCGCCCATCGGCTGCTCGCCCATTCGGACGTCGCCCCCGGCCGCAAGCGCGACCCCGGCGAGGCCTTTGCCTGGGCCCGCCTTGCCGGCGAAGGGATCGGCCACTGGATCGAGCCCGAACCGATTTGCGGCGGCCGCTTTCTCGCCCCCGGCGATGAAGGCGAACCGGTCGCGGCGCTGCAGGCGCTGCTGGCGCTCTATGGCTACGGGTTGGAAATCAGCGGCGTTTTCGATGACCAAACCGGGCATGTCGTCGCCGCCTTTCAGCGCCACTTCCGGCCCGAAAAGGTCGATGGCATCGCCGATACCTCGACGCTGGTGACGTTGCACCGGCTGCTTGCCGCCCTGCCCTGATCCGCCAGCCCTAAAGCTTAGCAAAAGATAACAATCACAAAAAACTGTTGCTATCGGGCAACAGAAAGCCGCTATGTGAGCACATTTTTGCCACATCGCCCCCCTAGCAAGCCGCCCGATTTTGCACTGCACAATAGAAATAGGACGGGTTTCATGAATTATGTAAGCGGGCTGCTGCTGGCAGCCGCGATTGGCGTGGCCACTGCCGGGCCGGCTCTGGCCGACCTCAGATCGGAGCGCGCCCTCACCGCCGCTCAGTTCAAAAAAGCGGCGGCGAAAACCACAAAGGCCACCGAGAAAGTATCCACCTCGACACATTCGCCCAGGACACCAAGCAAGGTGTCCGGCAAATCGAGCATCCATAGACTGGTCGGCAAGCACGCCCGTGCCGCCGGCGTACCGGTCGCTCTGGCGCTGGCCGTCGTACAGGTGGAAAGCAATTTCAATCCGCGCGCCCGCGGCGGCGCCGGCGAAGTCGGCCTGATGCAGATCAAGCCGGCAACAGCCCGCGGCATCGGCTACAAGGGTTCGGTCAAAGCGCTCTACAATCCGGACACCAATCTTGCCTGGGGGATGAAATATCTCGCCGAGGCGCACCGGCGCGGCGGCGGCTCGGTCTGCGGCACGATCCTGAAATACAATGCCGGCCACTACGCCAAGCGCATGAACAAGACCTCCTCGCGCTATTGCGGCAAGGTCAAGTCGATCCTGCGCAAATCCGCCTGACCTGTCGCGCCGCCCTCACCCGCTCCCCGCCTTGTCCGCCGTTTTTTGCGCCGCCTGGTTCTCCGCCATCATCGCCGCATCGCGCTCATGATAGATGCGCCACGCCATCTCCAGAATCTTCCGGCGCTGGCGGATCCACACGTCGCGCGGCAAGACGGGGCAGCGATAGGTCAGTTCATCGGCGGGCGGCGGCAGGCAGCGGCGCGTGCGCCGGCAAATGCCGCGCGGACAAAACCGCACCCCTTCCGGTTTGATGGCGAAGGCTTGCTGAAGATTGTGGTCAATAGGCTTTGGCATTTGCGCATCATAACGCCCTCAAAGCCACCGGGGATAAGTTTGCGCCTGTGTCCGCTTTCCACTGTCATCCTCTCTCCTCACTGTCATCCTCCGGCTTGACCGGAGGATCGTTCTCAACGTTGTGCGGCGACAACCCGATGGTCCGATCAAGTCGGACCATGACAGTGGGAGCGGCGCGCCAAAACCCTCCGCGACCTTCCGGCCCGGAGCTTTACGAGAGGTCGGGGTTGAAGCGCTCTGTCATAAAGCCGCCACAGAGTTTGATATTTGCCAGCATGATCAGAAACCGGTTTGGGCGGCTTCTCAAGCCAAAGGTTATTGGATGGATTGGGTTTTTCAACGGCCCCCGCCGCAAGCCCCTTTATTGGCCAAACCATTCCATAGCCTCTGTCGCAGTCGCTATCGCGCATGCGCCGTTCTTCTTCAATTTGACCGGGTGACGCATGGCGGCACCACAATTGCCGACCTCTTTGGCAATACGAATATGGCCGACGGTGCCCAGCAGGTATGAGGGCCGGATGTCCGTTCCGGGTCCAGGCTGTGTGCAAACGCATGCGGCAACATGACTGGTCCGTGCTTATGCGGGAGCGTCTGCTGTGGGGACAGGAGAGACAATTTTTCGATTGTGGCAATTGCCACATCCGGCGCGAAACCGGAGTGCCATGATCCGCCTTCTCGGTGGGTCAGGGGACAGCAACCGGTGGAGGCTGGAATGGAAATCGCCGAGGTGTTTGGCTATGCGGCGTCAGGTCTGGTCCTTGCGGGATGCGCGATGCGGACCATGATTTCGCTTCGTCTTTTGAACATTGCCAGCAACGTCGCCTTCATCGCCTACGGTTTTGTCGCTGGTCTCCTGCCGATCCTGATACTGCATGCGACGCTTCTGCCGCTCAATATCTACCGCCTTGCCGAGATGCGCCGGCTGACCCGCAAGGTGCAGAGTTCTGGCAGCGACGGCAACCGATGATGGCTCGTGCTCTTCATGCGTCCCGAACCCTGGCTGCAGGCATGACGCATTTCTGAAAGGGCGACGATGCAAACCCATGTCTCCACTGACCCAAAGACGTATCCGACGCGACGGCGGGACGTTCAGACATAGCGGTTGACGATGGCCTCCAGCAGCTCTTGCCGTCCGGAACGCGGCTGCGGGTCGAGCCCGTCGCGCAGCGCCCGCGCGGCGATTTCCTCCAGTGAGCGCTGGCCGGAAAGCATCGCTTGCGCCTCGACCTCCGACCAGCCCGCATAGCGCTCGTCCAGCGGAGCCTCCAGCGCGCGGTCCTCGATCATCCGCGCCGCCGCCTTAAGGCCGCGCGCGCAAGCATCCATGCCGGCGACATGGGCGTAGATCAGGTCGGCCGGGTCCAAAGACTGCCGGCGCAGCTTGGCGTCGAAATTGATTCCGCCGCTGGTAAAGCCGCCGGCCTTGAGGATGTGGTGAAAGGCGACCGCCAGTTCAGGGACGTTCATCGGGAACTGGTCGGTGTCCCAACCCGATTGGTAGTCGTTCCGGTTCGCGTCCACCGAGCCAAGGATCCCCAGCGCGGCGGCGGTGGCGATCTCATGCTCGAAGGCATGGCCGGCCAGAACCGCGTGTCCGACCTCGATATTCACTTTCACTTCGTTCTCAAGCCCGTAGCGCTTGAGGAATCCGTAAACCGTCGCCACGTCGTAGTCATATTGGTGCTTGGTCGGCTCCTGCGGTTTGGGTTCGACCAGGATTGCGCCCTTGAAATCGATCCGGTGCTTGTGCTCGACCACCATCGACAGGAACCGGCCGAGCTGGTCGAATTCGCGTCCCATATCGGTGTTGAGCAACGTCTCGTAACCCTCGCGTCCGCCCCATAAAACGTAATTCGCGCCGTCGAGTTGTTTGGTGACATCCATCGCCTCCTTCACCTGCGCGGCGGCATAGGCGAACACATCGGGGTCCGGATTGGTGGCGGCGCCGGCCATATAGCGCCGGTGCGAGAACAGGTTGGCAGTGCCCCACAGCAGCCGGATTCCGGTCGCCGCCATCTTGTCGGCAAAGACCTCCGCGATCTCGCGCAGATTGTGGTTCGCCTCGGCGAGGCTGGTGCCCTCCGGAGCGGCGTCGCGGTCATGGAAGCAGAAGAACGGCGCGCCGAGGATTGAGAACATCTCGAACGCCGCATCGGCCTTGGCGCGGGCCGCTGCCATCGTGTCGCCGAACCACGGGCGCTCGAAGGTCTGGCCGCCGAACGGGTCGTTTCCGGGCCAGACGAAATTGTGCCAGTAGCAGACAGCGAAGCGGAGATGGTCTTCCAGACGCTTGCCGAGGACGATCTCATCCCGGTCGTAGTGGCGGAAGGCCAACGGATTGTCGGATGCCGGCCCCTCGAAACGTGCCGGCGCGATGCCGTCGAAATAGCTGTTCATGGGTTCATTGCCTCCCTGATCGCCGGATAGAGGGTCCGGTAGCGCGCATATCCGTCGTCGTATTGCTCGACGAGCGCCGGGTCGGGCTCGATCACCGCATCGATGGTCGGCGGGACGCAGACCTTGAACGGGTCGGCGCCAGTCGCCGCGCAGATCGCAAGCCGCGCTGCTCCGAAGGCGGCGCCGATATCGCCGGCCTCGGGAACTTCCAGCGGCCGATTCAGCGCCGAAGCGAGAATGCGCAGCCAAAGGCGCGAGCGGGCGCCGCCGCCGACCGCAACGGCGCTTTCGATCGCGGTTCCCGCCGCGGCGAGCGCGCCCAGGCAATCGCGAAATGCATAGGCGACGCCTTCGAGCACCGCCTGGGTCGCCGCCGAGGCGTCAACGCCGTGATGAAGGCCGACCAAAGCCCCGCGCGCCTCAGCGTCGTTATGCGGCGTGCGCTCGCCGGAGAGATAGGGAAGGAAGATCACCGGCGATGGCGCCGTGACCGTCTCGCCCAGCGCCGCCGTCAATTCGGCCGGATCGCGGTTCAGCAGACCCGCCAGCCAGTTGAGGCTGTCGGTCGCCGACAGGATCACACCCATCTGGTGCCAGGTTTCCGGCACCGCGTGACAGAAGGCGTGCACCGCTCCTTCGGTATTGGGCGAGAACCGCGCATTGGAGACGAACAGAACGCCCGAAGTGCCGAGCGAGGCGAAGGCGCTGCCCGGCGCCAACGCCCCCATCCCGCAGGCCGAGGCGGCGTTGTCGCCGCCGCCCCCGGCAACCACCGGCGCTTTCGCCATGCCCCAGCGCGCCCGCAATTCGTCGCGCAGGACGCCCGCCGGCTCGGTGCCCTCGACCAGGTCCGGCATGTGCGACACGTCGAGCCCGGTCGCCGCCAGCATCGCATCCGACCAGCGCCGTCCGCCGACGTCGAGCCAGAGCGTGCCGGACGAGTCCGACATGTCGGAGACATGCGTGCCGGTCAGCCGCAGCCGGATGTAGTCCTTCGGCAGCAACACCTTGGCGAGGCGTGAAAAGACCTCCGGTTCATGCTTGCGCAGCCAGGCCAGCTTGGGCGCGGTGAAGCCCGGCATGGCGATGTTGCCGGTGATGGTCCGGCTCTCTGGACGCGCCTCCTCCAGCTCGGCACACTCTTTCGCCGAGCGGCCGTCATTCCACAGGATCGCCGGGCGCAGCGCCTCGCCGGCGGCATCCAGCAGGGTCGCGCCGTGCATCTGGCCCGACAGGCCGATGCCGGACACGGCCGCAATTTCAGCCGGGCGAGACGCCACCAGCGCGTCGATCGTCCGCTCACTCGCCTGCCACCAGTCGTCGGGATTCTGCTCTGACCAGCCCGGATGCGGGCGCGAGACCGCCAGCGGCTCGCTGGCGCTCGCAACGATATTCTGCGCATCGTCGACAAGCACCGTCTTCACCGAAGACGTGCCGATGTCGATCCCCAGATACATGGCGCGGTCAGGCTGCCTCGCTCAACGCGCCAGGGCCAGGAATGGCGCCGGGCGGGCATTTGCCGAGAATAATCATGCCCAGCACCTCGTCCTCGGTGACATCTACCGTCCGCGCGGTGCCGACCAGCCGGCCGTTCTTCATCACGCTCATCCGGTCCGCCAGATCGAAGACGTCGTGGATATCGTGGCTGATCAGGAAGATGCCGATGCCCTCGGCCTTGAGCTTCTTGATCAGGTCCGCGACCTGTTCCGTCTCCTGCGGACCCAGCGCCGCGGTGGGCTCGTCCATGATCAGGATGCGGGCGTTAAAGTGGATCGCGCGGGCAATCGCCACCGATTGCCGCTGACCGCCGGAAAGCGCCGCCACCGGATCCTTGAAGCGCTGGAAGTTCGGGTTCAGCCGTCCCATCACCTCGCGGCAGGCCGCCTCCATCGCGACATCGTCAAGCGTGCCCCATTTGGTCCGCAACTCGCGCCCGAGGAACAGGTTGGCGGCGGCGTCGACATTGTCGGCCAGCGCCAGGGTCTGGTAAATCGTCTCGATCCCGTAGCGCTTGGCGTCGCGCGGGTTGTCGATATGGGTCAGTTCGCCATCGACGTAGATCTCGCCGGCGTCACGCCTGTAAGCTCCCGAGAGAATCTTGATCAGCGTCGATTTGCCGGCGCCGTTATGGCCCAGCAGCGCAACCACCTCGCCGGAAAAGAGGTCAACACTGACATTATCGACCGCATGGTTGCCGCCGAAGGCTATCGACATGTCGCGCATTTCGACAAGCGGCGTGTCGCTCATCCCGGTCTCCCTCATGCTGTCTTGCGGCGATAGACGATGTCGAGCCAGACGGCCAGAACCAGCACCGCGCCGACGACGATGGTTTGCAGCGGCGTGTCGAGCCCCATCAGCACCATGCCCGACTGCAGCGACTGCATGACCAGCGCCCCCAGCATGGCACCGGCGATCGTGCCGACGCCGCCGGAGAGCGAGGTGCCGCCGATCACCGCCGCAGCGATGGTGAAGAGCTCGTCCAGCGTGCCTTGCGCGTTGGTGGCCGCGTTCAGCCGCGCCGTCGAGATCGCCGAGGCGATGGCGCAGAGCACGCCCATCAGCATGAAGATCATCATTTTGACGCGCTTGGTGTTGACGCCGGCCAGGTCCGCCGCCTCGGGATTGCCGCCAATGGCGAAGACATAGCGTCCGAAGCGTGTACGGGTCGCGATGAAGGTCATGACGACGCCGACGGCGATGGCGATCAGCACCGGGATCGCCAGTCCGTGAGAGATGAACAGTCCCTCCGGTGGTGCTTCGATGCCTTGCGCCTCGGCATAGCGCGCGGCGATGCGCTTGGGCCAGGGGTAACTGTTGGCAATCCAGATTGCAGCCAGCACAAATCCACAACCGATGCTGCCCAGTACGCCCTCGGCCCAGAGCGGACGCAGCGGGAATTTGAACCGGCGGCGCTGGCGGCGGCCATTCACCAGCATGACGATGATGGCCGCACAGGTGACCAGGCCGACGCCCCAACTCGCAGCCGCCCCGATCGAACCCTCGGTGCCGCCGCCGATCAGCCGGAAAGTCGAGTCCATCGGCGCGACGGTGCGCCCGGACGTGACCCACCATGCCGCGCCGCGCCAGACCAGCAGGCCGCCGAGTGTGACGATAAAGGCCGGGACGCCGAGATAGGCGATGACGTAGCCATGCAGCGCGCCGATCGCGGCGCCGACGAGTATGCCGAACGCCAAAGCAAGGAGCCAGGTCGCACCGTGGTCGAAGCCGATCAGGCCGGGCAGGAACTCGGCCTGGAACACGCCCATCAGCATGCCGATCACGCCGAGCACCGACCCCACCGAAAGGTCGATATTGCGGGTGACGATCACCAGCACCATCCCCGTCGACATGACGGCGATCGAGGCTGTCTGAACGGAAAGATTCCACAGGTTTCTCGGCGTGAGAAACACCCCGCCCGAGGCGATGTGGAAGCCAATCCAGATCACCGCCAGCGCGCCGATCATGCCCAGCATGCGGGTGTCGATCTCGGTCGCTTCAAGGAAGCGCCCAATCGGTCCCGGGGTAATCTCCCGCGCCCCGCTCACGGGGGCAGACGCCGTGTGGTCGGTCATCAAACCTGGTTCCGAGAATTCGCCAGAAGCACGTGAAATGGCCGGGCCCGCGCGGACCCGGCCATTGTTCAGATCAGTTGCAAACGCCCGCGGCTCCGGCCGGGACGCCCTGGCACACCACGTCTTTTGCCACCCAACCGGCGTCGATCACGACATTCAAATTGTCGCGGGTGATCGGCAGCGGCTTGAGGAAGATCGAGGTCATCTCGACGCCCTTGGGCCCGCCGGACCACTTCTCCGCGCCCTTGATGTCGGCCATCTTCGAGCCCTTGGCCAGGGCGACGGCGATTTCGCCGGCGGCCCGTCCGAGATTGCGCGCGTCCTTCCATACAGACACCGTCTGACTTCCGAGCGCGACACGATTCAGCGCCGCGTGGTCGCCATCCTGGCCTGAAACCGGCACCGAGCCCGCGAGACCCTGCGCCGTCAGCGCCGCCACGACACCGCCCGCAGTACCGTCATTGGAGGCAACCACTGCATCGACCTCGTTGTTGTTGGCGGTCAGGAGCTGCTCCATGTTCTTCTGGGCATTGGCCGGCAGCCAGCCGTCGGTGTAAGCCTCACCGACATTCTTGACCTTGCCTGCGTCCATCGCCTCCTTCAGCACCTCCATCTGGCCCGAGAACAGGAAATCCGCGTTCGGATCCGCCGCCGACCCCTTGATGAAGACATAGCGGCCTTCAGGTTGCGCCTTTAAGACCGCGCGGGCCTGCATCCGGCCGACCTCCTTGTTGTCGAAAGTCAGATAAAAGACGTCCTGGCTCTCGATCAAACGGTCGTAGCCAACAACCGGAATCCCCTCATCAACCGCCTTTTGCACGGCGGGACCAATCGCGTCGGCGTCCTGCGCGAGAATAATCAGCGCATTGGCGCCGTTGGCGATCAAACTCTCGACGTCGGTGAGTTGCTTGGCCGCCGAGGATTGCGCGTCGGCGGAAATATACTTTGCGCCCGCGGCCTCCAGGGCGCCCTTGATCGCGGCCTCATCGGTTTTCCAGCGCTCCTCCTGGAAGTTCGACCACGATACGCCGACCGTGATGTCCTGTGCGAAAGCCACTGTGGACATTGCCAGTGCAAAAACGCCGCCAGCAAAAGCGAGTGCGAGTCTCTTCATTGCTTTCTCCCTGTTGACATGCGGCCGCGCATTCGCGTCCCGAAGGCCTGCCGCCTCCCCTTGCGTTGCCGCCGAATTGATGAGCCTGTTTTTCCGGGGCTCAAGAAAATTCGTGACACGTTTGACGAGGTGTATCAACTTTTCCAACAACCGCGCTCGGGTGCTGCGCGAATTGCGGCGCGGCCCGATGACAGGACGGGCACTCATATGCGCCGCGGCCGTGGCGACTTTGGCGCTAGTCACCGCGTCCCGCGCCCAGGAGGCGCCATGGAGCGAGCAAGCCGTTCAACGTCACCTCGACTTCGACACCGTTGCGGCCGAGGTCGCTGCCATTGGCCCGGCAGCGCTGATCGCCCAGGGCGAGCGGCTGTTCACGGCGAAATTCACCCGCTTCGACGGTGTCGGCCGGCCGATGGCGACGCAGGCGAGCATCCCGACCAAGCGCCGCCGGCCCGCCCAATCGGCATTTGTCCGCACCAGCGGTCCCGACGCAAACGCCTGCGTCTCCTGCCACGCCGACCCCTCGCCCGGCGGCGCCGGCGACTTCACAGTCAATGCCTTCGTCTCCGAGGGCTTCACCAGCGCCGAGTTCGACAGCCTCGACCCGCAATTCTCAAACGAGCGCGGCACGACCGCGCTGTTCGGCGCCGGCCTTATCGAGCTGCTCGCCCGCGAAATGACCACCGAGCTTCAGGCACAGCGCAGCGCGGCGCTGTCGGCGGCACGCACCACCGGCAAACCGGTTTCGGCGGCCCTGTCGACAAAGGGTGTCGGTTTCGGCGCGCTGACCGCAGCGGCGGACGGGGCCGTCGACCTTTCGGGCGTTCAGGGTGTGGACCCGGATCTGGTGATCCGGCCGTTCGGGCAGAAAGGCGTCTCGGTCTCGCTGCGGCAGTTCACCGTCAGCGCCGCGAACGCCCATCACGGCATTCAGGCGGAGGAGCGTTTCGGTGCGCGCTGGACCGGCGAGGCGGATTTCGACGAGGACGGGGTTGCCGCCGAGCTGACAGCCGGCGACGTCTCGGCGCTGGTCGCATTTCAGGCCGCGCTGGCTCCACCGGACCGGTTTGCACCGTCGGATAAAAGCTGGCGAGCCGCGGCCGACGCCGGAGCAACTTTGTTCGAGCGGTGGGGATGCGCCGATTGTCACCGGCGCGCTTTGCCGCTGACCGGCTTGCGCTTCGCCGATCCGGGCCCCTACGACACCGCCGGCACATTGCGCGCCGCTGATGTTGGCGCCGCCATCATTCTCGATCTTGGCGCACTCGACTGGGTGGCGAAGCTGCCTCGCAATGCGGCTGGTGACGTTCTGGTGCCGCTGTTCGGCGATTTAAAGCGCCATGTGATCGCCGACGCCGCCGTTTCGGCCTTCGGCAACGAATTGCTGGCGCAGAATTTCGTCGAGCGGAACATGTTCATGACCGCCGAACTTTGGGGCGTCGCCGCCACGGCTCCTTATGGCCATCGCGGCGACATGACCGTGCTCGACGAGGCCATCCGCGCCCATGGCGGCGAAGGGCGCGCGTCGCGCGACCGCTACGTCGAAGCGCCCGATGCGTCGCGCGCCGAACTCGTCGCCTTTCTAAGAACGATGGGAGCAGCGCAATGAAATTCGCCGCCGGCCTCGCCCTGCTCGCCGCTGCCTCTCCCGCGATGGCAGGCGAAGCGCCGCGCGCCATTTTGCACGCGCCCCATTTTGTCGAAGAAGCCGCGGCGGCCGGAGTCGCGCATGTCTATGACGGCCCATGGGAGCATTTCGTCGGTGGCGGCGTGGCGGCATTCGACTGCAATGGCGACCGCAAGCCTGATCTGGCCCTTGCCGGCGGCAAATCCCCCGTGCGGTTGTTCGTCAATCACAGCCAGGCCGGCGGCGCTTTGAAGTTCGATGAACGCGACACGGGATTGAGCGACAAGGACCGCGCCGGTGCGCTCGGCCTCTACCCGCTCGACATCGACGACGATGGCCATCCGGACCTCGTTTTGCTCCGCGTCGGCCGCAACCTGCTGCTGAAGGGTGGACCGGATTGCACGTTCCAGAAGGCCAACCGGGCCTGGGCCTTTGATGGCGGCCGAGCCTGGACGACTGCCTTCGCGGCAACCTGGGAACCGGACGCCGCCTTCCCAACCCTTGCTTTTGGAAACTATGTCGACCGCAGCGCGCCCGGCTCGCCCTGGGGCACATGCGACGATAACGTCCTGCTTCGCCCCTCACCCGGCCAGACGCCGCGTTACGACCAGTTGACCGCGCTCACGCCCGGTCATTGCGCCTTGTCGATGCTGTTCACCGATTGGAACCGCTCGGGCGAGCCTTCGCTGCGCATCGCCAACGACCGCCAATATCATCTCGACGGCGAGGAGCAGCTCTGGCGGGTCCCGCCAGGACGGGCGCCGCGGCTTTACGCGCGCTCGGACGGCTGGGAGCGCCTCAAGATCTGGGGCATGGGTATCGCCGAGGCTGATCTCAATGCCGACGGCTATCCCGAATACGCTCTGACCTCGATGGGCGACACCAAGCTCCAGCGCCTCGACGAGGAGGCCGAAGAGGGGCGCCCGGCCTATCGCGATATCGCTTTTGAGAAGGGCGCGACCGCGCACCGGCCCTATATCGGTGGCGACCGCCGCCCGTCGACCGGCTGGCACGCCGAATTTGCCGATTTCGACAATGACGGTCTGCTCGACCTGTTCATCGCCAAGGGCAATGTCGAGGCGATGCCCGACTTTTCCGCCTACGATCCGGATAATCTGCTGTTGGGACAGCGGGACGGCGGCTTCGTCGAGGCCGGCGATACGGCCGGGATCGCCCTGGACCGGCGTGGCCGCGGCGGCGCCATTGCCGATTTCAACGTTGACGGCATGCTGGACCTTGCGGTGGTGAACCGCGGCGATCCGGTCAGCCTGTTCCGCAATCTCGGCAACCGGGCGGCGCATGGTCCGCGCCCGCTCGGCAACTGGCTGGCCGTCGAATTGCGCCAGCCATCGCCGAACCGGAGCGCCGTTGGCGCACGGGTTTCGGTGCGCGTCGGCAACCGGACATTGGCGCGGACCGTTCAGACCGGCGGGGGCCACGCCTCAGGCCGCACCGGCTGGGTGCACCTGGGTCTTGGAACCGCCGAGCGCGCGCAGATCCGCGTGCAGTGGCCCGACGGCGAGTGGAGCCACGCCTACCGCGCCTTCGCCAACAACTTCGTCATCATCGACCGGGTTGAGGCCGAAGTCCGCTACTGGTACCCCGACTGACGCCATACCAGACCATTACGGAGACGCCACCATTGCGACCTGACCCCTGAACCGGAATCACAAGGAAAAAAACCGGAACGGTCCGGTTTCCGGCAAGCAGGTCACGAACATGGAGACAATGCATGCACCTGGGCATCCTGACGGGCGGCGGCGACGTCCCCGGACTGAATCCGGCAATCAAGGCGGTGGTGAACGAGGCTTTTGCCCGCAACTGGCGGGTCACGGGCTTCCGCCGCGGCTGGGCGGGACCCGTCAATTCCGACCCCGGGAACCTTGAGGGCACTTCGAGCGCCCGCATCGTCCTGACCCCCGACGTGGTGCGCAGCATCAACCGCACCGGCGGCACGATCCTCCACACCTCGCGAACCAATCCTTCGCGGATGCACGCTTCCGATCTGCCCGAGTTTCTGAGTCACAGAACAGCATCCTCCGATGACGGTACCGTGGATGTGACGGACCATGTCCTTGCGGTTTTGGATGCCCTTGGGATTGATGTCCTTGTTGCCATCGGCGGCGATGACACGCTCTCCTATGCCGCACGCATTCACGCCGAGGGCGCCAAGACTATGTGCATCCCCAAGACCATGGACAACGACGTTTTCGGCACAGACTACTGCATTGGCTTCTCGACCTGCGTCACCCGATCGGTCGAGCTGATCAACCGGCTGCGCACGTCGGCCGGCAGTCACGAGCGATTCCTGGTGGTGGAGATGTTCGGCCGCAATTGCGGGCTGACCGCGCTGATGGCCGGCTATCTTGCCGACGTCGATAGAACCCTGATTGCCGAGGTACCCTT
>CALZIL010000002.1:37128-39108 GCA_945787495.1 uncultured Afifella sp.
TCACTGAAACCGGTCCCATGGACGCCTATGGGCATCGCAAGCTGGGCGGCATAGGGCAACATGTGGGGCACGCCCTCAAAGAGATCACGGGCACCAACGTCATGGTGCAGAATCTGGGGTATCTGCTGCGCGCCGGGGCCCCGGACGCTGTGGACCTCATGGTTCCCAAGAATTACGGAACGATGACCGTGCGACTGATCGAGGACGGTTCGACCGGCCTGATGGTGGCGGTCCAGGACGGGCGCTACACCACCCAGCCGGCCGACATCAGCACGAAGGGCGAGCGCCGGGTCGACGTTGATGGCATGTATGATGTCGACGCCTATCGTCCGAGGATCGCCAGGCTCGACGGCACACCCATGTATCTGCGGTGATAGTCGCCGCCTCACGCCGTTTTAATAAAAGGGTACAGACGTTCAGCGAGCGCTTTAAACAAATTGCCCTTGCAGCTGTTCCAAAGGTCGAAATGCCTTTGGAGGCTTATACCAAGGTGGAGGCGACCTGGAGCCGGCCCTTGACGCCGTGTTGCTCGATCAGGCGGGCGACCAGCCCGCTTTCCTTTGCCTCTGCCACGAACGCCTGCAGAAAAGCCGCGGCGGCGGTATTTTCCGGTTTGGTGCCAATTGCCTGCTGCACAGTCGTATAACTCCCATCCAGAATCCGTGCGCCTGGCAGATTTTCAGCGTTCATGTTCAACACCGGCCGGAGCCCAGCCAGGGCATCCAGTTCCTCCTTGACAAACAGATCGAGGGCGCCGGCCGGGCCTTTCGCCCGGTGCAGTTCAGCGTGTTCCAGGCTGCGGGTGAGGTAAAGGTCATAGGCGCTCCTGCCCGACACCGCGATGCGCACACCCGGGCGATCAACATCCTCGATAGTGCGGAAAGCAGAGCCTGCCGGCACCAGGTAGGTCGCCTCGATCTCCACATAGGCAGCGGAGAACGCGATAGTCTCGGCGCGCGCCGGCTCGGCCGCGATCATGGCGATATCACAGGCGTCGCTGCCCAGCCCATCAGCCACCTCTCCGGGCGAGGCGAACTGCACGTAGGAAACCGCGACGCCCAAACGGTCGGCTATTGCGCGGGCCATGCCAGGGGCGACGCCGGTGGGCTCACCCGCCGATGTGGCCCCGGTGACGAGAAGCATGTTTGCCATATTGATGCCGGCGCGCAGGGTTCCCCCTGGGGCCAGTTCGGAAACGATATCCTGGGACATGATGATTGAGCCTTGAAATTGCGAGAACTGCCTTCTTCGCCGGAATTCATGAGTCACGAGTAACCGGCGATATCGGCCGAGACAATCGCTGCGAGTTTGCGTGTGGGATTTTCCTGCCTCATGCGCTCGCCCTCGGCAGCGAACGACTTGCAGGTTAACGCAGCAGGAGGGGTTCCTCCACTGGCTCCAGCAACGTCCGCTTCGGTTTAAAAGCGGAAGTCGGACACGGCGTCGATGATGTCCGCCTTACCGCCGAGAACGGACATTGCCATGCCGGTGAAACGTTCGCCCGCACTGCGCTCGTCAGTCTGCCACACCCGCGATGAACGCCTGACACTCGATCTCGACCTTCAGTCGCGGATCGACAAGTGCGGACACCTCCACAAGCGTTGACGCCGGACGGTTGTCGCCGAAATAGCTTATCCGGCGCGGATTGATTGATGCGCGGTCTTGGATGTCAGTTAAAAACACCTGCACCTTTACAACCTGCTCAGAGCTGGCGCCGGCGGCTGTCAAACATTGGTCCATCACACCGATGGCCAGATCGAACTGCTCAACCGTCTCCAACGGAACGTGACCGTCCCCGTCCATGCCCACAATGCCCGACACCCACACATGCGGTCCCGCTCGCACAACGTGACAGTAGTGGCTGACGGGTTCCATGATGCCCGGCACCATGATGCGTTCGATCATTGATTGCGCCTTTCCAGTTCCACTCAAAAAAGCAGAATAGCCTTTCCCGCTCAAATTCGCTCGTCCGTCCGGTAA
>CALZIL010000003.1 GCA_945787495.1 uncultured Afifella sp.
ATTGGATTTTTGGTGCCGCATGCCGGACTCGAACCAGCGACCCCATCATTACGAATGATGTGCTCTACCAACTGAGCTAATGCGGCCAATCCGAACCGTCCATCATGGCTGCCCATGCGGGCCGGATATGAGCGGCCTCATACTATCTGTTCGCCCACCGGGCAAGCGTCAAGACCGGTTGTGCAAAGATTGGCGCCGGTGGTGGATAGCGGAGGCGGTCAGAATAGCTTGAACCGGCGGCTCGGCGGTTCAACGTCGATCTCCTCGACGCCGGGGTCGTCCGGCGGGCGCGGCAGGTCGAGCACCGCGTCGGCATCGCGGCCGTTCTTTGTGCTGCCCGATTCGTCGCTTTTAGCAGGCTCAACTGACGTCTGTTCCTTCGGCCTGGGCGCTTCGCCGCCATCGGCAGGCGCAGCCTGGGATGCAGGGACCGGCTCGGCTACAACGACGTCGGCATCGTCAATGGCAACTTCACTGGCAGCGACAGCAGCGGCCCCCTCATTGGCCTCGGCATCGGCGCCATTGCCGGTTTCCACTGCCTGCACTTTTTCCGCTTCGGCTTCCGGCTCGGCTTTCAATTCAGCCGGGCCGTCGGCACTTTCGACGTCAATGGTGGTCACGTCGCCACCCGTGACGGTTGCCGCTTGTTCCTCAACCGCCATCTCAGCATCGCCAATCTCTTCAGTGGGCGGTGTTTCCTCTTCGGCCTCGGCCGGCTTGGCTGGCTCGACTGGCAGAAGCACGACAGGCTCCAGTTCGGCATCGTCGATATCGATGGCAGCCGGCCCGCCGAGGCTTTCAGCCGGCACTTTCCATTCCACCGCGTCGATCAGGCCGCTGACCGGCGAAACCGGCGCCCAGTTTTGCAGGACCATGCCGTCGGCAACCCATGCTGGATCGCGCGCCGCATGCACCGCCCGTGACAACCATTCGCGGGCCCGCCCGCGATCGCCATGTTCGCCTTCCTCGATCTCCGCCATCAACAGCAGCGCGCCCTGGCTCGGCCGCGTCCGCACGACCGGTATCAGTGTCTCGCGCGCCCGCGCCCAGTCACGCGCTTCCATCGCCGCCCGCGCCAGCGCCAGCCGGCCCTCATCGGCATGCGGCTTGAGCCTGGCCAGGGTTTCCATCCGCTTGAGCCGGTCGCGCGCCGAATCGCCCGGCCGTACATGGGCATAGGCCTCAGAGATTTCCGGGTGCGGATTGGCCTTCCATGCCGCTTCCAGGACCTTGGTGGCCCGGCGCAATTCGCCCAGCCGCGACAGCACCCGCCCGGCAACGACAGCGGCAGGCACCAGCCCCGGTTCGATATTGTGCGCTTCCAGCGCTGCCTGTTTGGCCGCTTCAGGATCGCCGTCTTCGGCTTCCAGGGCGCGCGCCGCCAGGATCACGGCCCGGTGGCGGCGCGCCGTTTTCTTGTCGATGGCCTTCTTGTCGGCGGCCGCGGCCAGCGTGCCGAGCGCGCTGCCCCAGTCGCCCTCGCCGGTCTGGTATCGCAACAAAGCCCGTGTCGCCCATGGCGCGCCGGGAAAAATCCTGTGCGCCTCCTGTGCGGAATGCCGGGCAGCGGTGTGATCGCCGGCGCGTTCAGCTTCAATATGCAGGCCCCGCAGACCGACGACCCGCGTCGCTGGCCATTCCAGCATGGCGGCAAAGGTCTGCCGCGCGGCATCGTGATCGCCCTTGGCCTGCGCCGTCTGGGCCTGCAGCAAAAGCGCCACGGCCTTGTCGGGCGACCGCTTGGCCGCCTCCGATGTGGCGCGCTCGGCGGTACGAATATCACCGGCGGCTATCGCCAGCAGGCCTTGTGACAGGGCGCTGCGGCCTTTTTCCGTGCGCCGCCCGGTCCAGGCGTCGATCGTCTTGCGCGGCGCCAACAGGACCAGCCGCAAAAACCAGAGCACCAGAACGGCAACCAGAACAACGACGCCGAAGGCCAGCGCGGCGCGCGCCAGACCTATCGCATAGGTCGTGCCACCGACCGTCAGAGCCAGTTCTCCGGAGGTGTCTTTCAACCACTCAAAACCGAAAACGATGGCGAAAAATATACCGATGAAAACAAGGAAGCGGATCATTGGCCTTCTCCCCCACCGGCCTTGGCAAGCCGCGACAGCGCTTCTGCCCGGAGCGACCCGGCAAGCGCATCGGCAGCCAGCCTCGCCTCCAGCTTTGCCGACCAGCCGGCCGATGCCTGCCGCGCTTCAGCCGGCAAGCCCTCCCAGGCGGTGCGCGCCGCTTTCAGGTTATTGCCCGTCAAGGCCTGCAGGACGGCACCGGTCTGGCGCATCAATTCGCCGCCCGCCGCCGGTCCGGCCTCGCGCACTTCGACAACATTGCGGGCACTCGCCATCAGCCGATCGACCAGCCCGGCACCTTCCGGCGCCGCCGGCCGCTCTGGTTCGGGCGGCAACATGGACGGGATCAGCGCTTCAAATTCCGCCGCCAGGACGGCCGCGTCAGGCAGTCCTTCTGCGGCATAGGCCGCAATCGCCGTCAAATCGGGTCCGCCATCCATACTCGATTGAAGAATCTGCAGCTCGGCAGCGAATGGACGACCAGCCGCCACGGCGGCCGCCAGGCTTTCCGCCGCCAGCGCCGATTTCAACGCCGCAATTGATTGCGGCGATGCATTTTTATCGACCACGCCGGCAAGCTGCTCCACGCGCGTACCAAGCGCGGCAACAATTTGCGGGTCGATCTGCCCGCTCAATCCGCCCTCAAGCGTCTTGACGCGTTTGGTGAGTTCATCGGCGCTGGCGGCCAGCCGGTCGATCTCCGGCTTGACGGCGGCAGCGGCGTCGCTAGCAGTCTTACCGGCCAGAGCCTGAACAGCGGCGATCGATTCTTCCACGCCAGCGAGCTTTTGTTCGATTGCCGCAAGCCCGGCCTCCGGCCCGGCAGCGCCGGCCTGCACGGCCGATTCAAGCCCCGCAAGCCGCGCCTCCAGATCGCTCAAAGCTTGCGGTTGTTCGGCCTTGGCGATGCGCGCGCCTTGTTCGGCGAGCGAAGCCTCGATTTGCGTGATTTTTTCGCCCAGCGGTGCAAGGCCATCGGCGTCGGTCCCGCTTGTGGCAGGAAGCGCCGCAATCTGCGCCTGCAGATCGGCGATCTGGCCGTCGGCTTCCTGTTTGACACCGGCGATTTGGGTTTGCAGGTCCGACAGACCCGGTTTGGCGCCGAAAATGGAGATCATCTGCAGCCGGTCCAGCGCCACGGCGCCGCCAAGCGCGATAATTCCCCCGGCAAAGGCAGCAACGAGCCGTGATGCCGCCGATGCTGAGGGCGACGATTTTTGTGATTCACGGGCGGTCGGCGGAACGGCGGATTGCGCCGGTCGGGCAGGTCCGGACTTCGAACCCACCGGCTCGCGATCAGGATGTCTGATCGCCGATGCGGCTTTTTTCGCGCCTCCGTCACCGCTAGCACCCGATTTCGTCGGCTCTTCGGCAATCTTGGCCGTATCAGCCGCCGCTCTGCCGCCCGCCGACTGTTTTTTGGCAGGCTGTCCCTTGGCAGCATCGGCCTTCAATGGCCCAGCCTTGACCGGCTCGCTGGCCATCTTTGACGGTTCCGGCTTTGACGAACTGGCGCTAGAGGAGGTCGATTGCGCCGGCTTCTTTGTCGCCTGGGCCGCCGGGCTGCTTTTCGTGCCGCCCTTGCTGACTTCCTCGGCATCGAGATCAATCGTCACGCCCTTGCGCCTGGCTTTAGACTGGCGCGGCCCGGTGCCTCGGCCGGAAGAGGGATCTTTCGCCAACGTCGTCTCCGTAATCCGATAGTTTGATGCAGCGGATGAGCCAAACGGTTGATATTCGCCTAGCAAACGCACAACAGCCCAAAGTCCGCATGAGTTCAATAGGCAGTGGAAAATTCAGGTATGTAACTGACTAATTGTTCATTTATACCCGAAATACAGCGTCAACGGTTGCAAAAAGGTGAATCTGATCGGGTTTCTCGGCGACATGAACGGGGCCTTCGAAAACCGCGGCAAGCGGTCGCGAAGCCGCTTCGGAAAGACAGAAGGCATGAACGCCGGAAAGCGCCGTCAGGCCGGCGGCGCGAAGCGCCAAAGCAAAAGCGGCCGCCGATCGTTGCGAATAGATGAGGACGCCGTCGATCTCGCCAGCGCGCAAAGCATCGACAGCCGCCTCGCTTAGCCCGCCGGCGTCTTCCATGTCGTAAACGACCCGCAAATCGACCGAAAAACCGATGTCTTCCAGCCGCCCCTCCAAATCGCCGGCTCGCGCCCGGCCGGCGAGATAAAGCAGCGGCCCGGCATCCGGCCGGCAGGTTGAGCCGACCAGTGTGGCAAGGTCATCGACAGAGCCGCCGGCAGAACGCGCTTTGGCAAAGCCGGCCCGCCGCGCCATCAAGGCGGTGCGGTCGCCGACGGCGAGCAATGGGCTGTCGGCGAACAGGTCGCGCTCGCGGTGGTCAAGCAAGGCGCGCACGGCATTGGTGCTGGTCACAAGCACCGCCTGATAGTGCCGTTTGGGGAGCCGCACATCCGGCAAAGGCCGGAACCGCATCAGCGGCGAGATGGTGACCGTGTGACCGAGAGCGCGCAACGCTTGCGCGGTGCGCCCGGCATCCGGTTCAGGCCGTGTCAGAAGAAGATGCATTGCCAATCCCGAGCCGCGCCAGGAATTCCTCGCCGGCCTGATCGCGCACCGCCCGGCCTGCCGACGCGCCGATGGTCGCCGCCTCAGCCGCGGGTCCGGACCGCCGCTCCGAAAAGACTGACCCGCCATCGGGCGCCAGCAGCAGGCCGTCGAAGACCAGATCAACACCCTCGATGCGGGCATGGCCGGCGATCGGCGTCCGGCACGACCCGTCAAGCACGTCGAGGAACGCCCGTTCGCAGCGCACCGCCGTCGCCGTCGGCCGGTCGTCGATCGTCGCCAAAAGATCCCGGACCGAGACATCGTCCTCGCGGCACTCGATCACCACCGCACCCTGGCCGCAGGCGGGCGGAAAGGCGTCAACATCGAGCAACGAGGAAATATGACCCGAAAGCCCGAGCCGCTTCAAGCCGGCATGGGCGAGCAAAGTCGCGTCGAAATCGCCATCGGCAACACGCCGCAACCGGGTCGGCACATTGCCGCGGATGAGTTCCACGCGCAGATCCGGCCGCGCCCGCTTGAGCAGCGCCTCGCGGCGCAAGGATGCCGTGCCGACGACGGCGCCCTCAGGCAGGTCGCCGACCGATTGCGCCGCGTGACCGATAAAGGCATCGCGCACATCCTCGCGCGGCAGATAGGCGGCAAGCACCAGCCCGTCCGGCAATACTGTCGGCATGTCCTTGGCCGAATGCACCGCCATGTCGATGGCGCCGGACAACAGCGCCTCTTCGATTTCCTTGGTGAAAAGGCCTTTGCCGCCCGCTTCCAGCAGCGCCCGGTCCTGGATCCTGTCGCCCGTTGTGCGAATGATGCTTGTCTCGATCGCATCGGCGGCAAGCTCGGTATTTGCGACCAGAGCGTCGCGAACCGCGCCCGCCTGCCACAGCGCGAGATCGCTTCCCCGCGTGCCGATTCTGACCGCTTTTGTTTGCACGTTTTGAGTTCCCGATGATAGGAGCCAGTGATCTGAACCCGTAGAGAGTGGCGCGCTGAAGCGCAATGGTTTCCTCCCGCTCCAGTTCAAAGCCGCTGACCGTTCTCGGCATCGAGACGAGTTGTGACGAGACTGCAGCCGCGATCGTCACCCGCGCCAGTGACGGTAGTGGCATGATTCGGTCAAATATCGTCCTCAGCCAACTGACCGAACACGCCGCTTTTGGCGGCGTTGTGCCGGAAATCGCCGCGCGCGCCCATGTCGAAGCGCTGGATGGCGTCATCGCTGCCGCCCTGCGCGAGGCCAAGGCCGGCTGGAATGATCTTGACGCCATAGCGGTCACCGCCGGACCGGGCCTGATCGGCGGTCTTCTCCTCGGCACGGTGACGGCGGCGGCGATTGCGGCGGCGCGCGGCCTTGCCTTGATGCCGATCAATCATCTGGAAGGCCATGCCCTGACAGCGACGCTGACTGACGGCCTGGCTTTTCCCTATCTGTTGCTGCTCGTCTCCGGTGGCCACAGCCAGTTTTTGCTGGTTGAGGGTGTCGGCCGCTACAAACGCCTTGGCACGACCATCGACGATGCGCTCGGCGAAGCTTTCGACAAGACCGCCAAGCTGCTTGGCTTGGCCTATCCCGGCGGCCCCAGCGTCGAGCTTTGCGCCAGGAACGGCGATCCTGAGCGCTTTGATCTGCCGCGGCCGCTCACGGGCACAGCCGGTTGCGATTTTTCGTTTTCCGGTTTGAAGACAGCCGTCCGGCAGGTGGCTGAGGCCAATGCGCCGCTATCGGACCAGGACCTCGCCGATTTGTGCGCCGGCTTCCAGATGGCGGTCGGCGACGTGCTGGAGGACCGCCTGCGCCATGCCGTCGCCGCCTGCCGTTCAGGCCCAAACGGACGCCCCGGCCATCTTGTCGCCGCCGGCGGTGTCGCCGCCAATCTTTATCTGCGCGAACGGCTTGAACAGGCTGCGGCGGCGCTTGGCCTGACATTCATCGCGCCGGCGCCGGACCTGTGCACCGACAATGCCGCCATGATCGCCTGGGCCGGGGTGTCGCGCCTTGTCGAAGGCTTTCCGGCGTCAGACAATATCGCAGCTCGGGCGCGTTGGCCGCTCGACGAGGCCGCCGAGCCGGTCATCGGCGCCGGGCGCAAGGGCGCGCGGGCATGAGGGAAGCCAGCAACAAGATCGGCATTGTCGGCGCCGGCGCCTTCGGCACGGCATTGGCAACAATTGCCGCCCAGACCGGGCGCGCCGCCGTCATTTATGGCCGCGACCCTGCAAGCATCGCCGAGATCAACGAGCGCCGCACCAATGCGCACTATCTGCCGGACGTCAGATTGCCCGACGCTGTTTCGGCGAGCACCGATCCGGTTGCGCTGGCGCTGTGCGATATCGTCCTCATCGCCGTGCCGGCGCAGGCGACCCGCAAGGTGACGCAGGCGCTTGCCAACACATTGCGCCGCGGCGTTTACATTCTCGCCTGCGCCAAGGGGATCGAGCGCGAAACCGGCGCCAGCCAGGCCGCGATTCTCACCCAAACCTTGCCGCACCGGCCGCTTGCGGTGCTTTCCGGACCCGGCTTTGCCGCCGATATCGCCAAGGGGCTGCCAACGGCGGTGACCATCGCCGCCCATGCGCTCAAAACGGCGCACCACGTCGCCGATAGCCTGGCAACCCCGAGCTTCCGCCCCTATGCCTCCACGGATGTGATTGGAGTCGAACTGGGTGGCGCCCTGAAAAACGTCATCGCCATAGCCTGCGGCGTCGTTGCCGGCCGCCGGCTTGGCGAAAGCGCCCGCGCGGCGCTGATCACCCGCGGCCTTGCCGAGATGATGCGTCTCGCCGACGCCTTCGGCGCGGAACGGCAGACCCTGATGGGCCTGTCCGGCCTTGGCGATCTCGTCCTGACGGCAACCAGCACGCAATCGCGCAACACCCGCTTCGGCGTGGCGCTTGGCGAAGGCCGCACCGTCGGCGAGCTTCTGGACGCCGGTATGCCGCTCGCCGAGGGCGCCCATACTGCCGGGATCGCTACCGATCTGGCGGCGCGCCACGGCGTCGACATGCCGATCACCTCGGCCGTCGCGGCGGTCATTGCCGGGGCGCTCTCCGTGGATGAGGCGATTGCCGGCCTTGTCACGCGGCCGCTGAAATCTGAAAACGCTTAATACCAAAGATCATTACGATAGGGAGTAAAACTCATGGCCTACTGGCTGTTCAAATCCGAACCCGGCGCATGGTCGTGGGAAAACCAGAAGGCGAAAGGCGAGGCCGGCGAGGAATGGGACGGCGTGCGCAACTATCAGGCGCGCAATTTCATGCGCGACATGAAGGTCGGCGATCGCGGCTTTTTCTACCATTCCGTCGATGAAAAGCGCATTGTCGGCATTGTCGAGGTGATCGCCGAAGCCCACCCGGATTCGACCACCGACGACGACCGCTGGGAATGCGTCGACATCAAAGCCGTCGCCGACATGCCCGAACCGGTCAGCCTCGATGACATCAAGGTCGATGAGCGGCTGGCCGATATGGTGCTGGTGAAAAATTCCCGTTTGTCCGTACAGCCGGTGAGCGCCAAGGAATGGAAAATTGTCTGCAAATTGGGTGGTATGTGACTTTGCCGGTCGGGGGAACATGCCGTTATAGTTTGCCGCAACCGGGTTCCTGAAAACGGATTGGAATAATGTCATGACCTTTTCCGGCATCAGCTATCTCGCCGTTCTTGTCGCCGCAATCGCCGGCTTTCTCGTCGGCATGGTCTGGTATGGCATTCTCGGCGAGCGATGGATGGCGGCGCTCGGCAAGAGCAAGGATGAATTGCTGCCCGACGGCAAGCCGCCGATCGCGACGATGGCGATAAGCTTCGTGAGCGAACTGGTCATGGCCTGGATGCTGGCCGGCGTCATCGGCCATATCGACGCGGTCACGGTCAGCGGTGGCATCATCACGGCGTTTTTCGTCTGGCTCGGTTTTGTCGCGACGACGCAACTGGTCAATCACCGTTATGGCCGGTATCCGCTATCCCTGACGGCGATCGATGCCGGCCACTGGCTCGCCGTGCTTGTGGCAATGGGCATCGTCATCGGTCTGATGGGCACCTGATCCTGTCTGATACGGCCCCGAACGGGTTCAAGGCTTACTAAGACATTTCGTCCTATCCGACCAAAGTCCGACCGCCAGCACATGGACGCCGCCGGGCTCTCTCAGCATAATGCGGCACGAACAGGCGGGGCGGTCTTGGCTCCGCGCAAACAGACAAGCTGCGGGAGGACACGCAATGTCGGAAGCGCATCTTTATCCGGTCACCGAAGACTGGGCGAGCCGGGCATTCATCGACAAGGCCAAATATGACGAAATGTACCGGCGCTCGATCGACGACCCGGATGCCTTCTGGGGCGAGCACGGCAAGCGTATCGACTGGATCAAGCCCTATTCGAAGGTCGAGAACACGTCCTATGCCTATCCCGATGTCTTCGTAAAATGGTTCGAGGACGGCACCCTCAATGTCAGCGCCAACTGCATCGACCGGCATCTGAAGGACCGCGGCGATCAGACCGCCATCATCTGGGAGGGCGATGATCCCGCCGACGACAAGAAAATCACCTATCGCGAGCTGCACGAGCACGTCTGCAAGCTCGCCAATGTGATGAAGGCGAACGGCGTCAAGAAGGGCGACCGGGTGACGATCTACATGCCGATGATCCCGGAAGCCGCCTATGCCATGCTCGCCTGCACCCGCATCGGCGCCGTCCATTCCATCGTCTTCGGCGGTTTCTCGCCCGACGCTTTGGCCGGTCGCATCGAGGACTGCCGCTCCGATTTCGTCATCACCGCCGATGAGGGCGTGCGCGGCGGCAGGCCGATTCCGCTCAAGGCCAACACCGACCGGGCGGTCGAACGCGCCGAAAAGGACGGCGCCCATGTCCGCCACGTGCTGGTCGTGCGGCGCACCGGTGCCGAAGTTGCCATGCAGGACGGCCGCGACATCTGGTATCACGAGGCGATGGGTGAGGCCTCCACCGACTGCCCGCCCGAAGAGATGAACGCCGAGGATCCGTTGTTCATCCTTTACACCTCCGGTTCGACCGGCAAGCCCAAGGGCGTTCTGCACACAACCGGCGGCTATCTGGTCTATGTCGCCATGACGCATCAATATATTTTCGATTATCACGACGGCGATATCTACTGGTGCACCGCCGATGTCGGCTGGGTGACCGGCCACAGCTATATCGTTTATGGACCGCTCGCCAATGGCGCCGTGACGCTGATGTTCGAAGGCGTTCCCAACTATCCCGACGCCTCACGCTTCTGGCAGGTCTGCGACAAGCACAAGGTCAATATCTTCTACACCGCCCCGACCGCCATTCGCGCCCTGATGGGCCTTGGCGACGATTATGTAAAGAAAACCTCGCGCGCCTCGCTGCGGCTGCTCGGCACGGTCGGCGAGCCGATCAATCCGGAAGCCTGGGAGTGGTATCACCGCGTCATCGGCGATGAGCGCTGTCCGATCGTCGATACCTGGTGGCAGACGGAAACCGGCGGCATATTGATCACGCCACTGCCCGGCGCGATCACTTTAAAACCGGGTTCGGCGACCCTGCCCTTCTTCGGCGTCCAGCCGCAGCTTGTCGACAATGAAGGCAATGTCCTTGACGGCGCCGCGGAAGGCAATCTGTGCATCACCAATTCCTGGCCGGGCCAGATGCGCACCGTCTATGGCGACCATGACCGCTTCGTTCAGACCTATTTCGCCACCTACAAGGGCAAATATTTCACCGGCGACGGCTGCCGCCGTGACGAGGACGGCTATTACTGGATCACCGGCCGCGTCGATGATGTCATTAACGTTTCGGGCCACCGGATGGGCACGGCCGAGGTGGAGTCGGCCCTGGTCGCCCATGACATGGTGTCGGAAGCTGCCGTTGTCGGCTATCCGCACGACATTAAGGGCCAGGGCATCTACTGTTATGTCACCCTGATGTCCGGCGAGGAGCCGTCGGACGAGTTGAAGAGCGAATTGCGCAACTGGGTGCGTACAGAAATCGGCCCGATCGCCTCGCCGGATCTGATCCAGTTCGCGCCCGGCCTGCCCAAGACCCGCTCCGGCAAGATCATGCGCCGCATCCTGCGCAAGATCGCCGAGGATGATTTCTCCAATCTCGGCGACACCTCGACCCTGGCCGACCCGGCCGTCGTCGACGATCTGGTCGATAACCGTCAGAATAAAAGGGCCTGACAACCGGCCTGATCAGTCCCTTATCGCCGATTGATGTCAAAAGAGCGCGGGCTCCGGCCCGCGTTTTTCAGCACCAGCCGGCCCGTGCCTTGCCCCGATAGGGACGCGCAAGCCTGCGGCTTAACAGCCGCCGCGCCACGTCATTGCCCTCCGCCGTCGTCACATCGGTCAGAATCCGGCCGAAATATTTGCCGCCGGAAATCCGGGTCAGACGCACCGGCCCGCCGGAAACCATCGCCGCAAGATAGGCGCTGGTGCGCTTTGCCAGTAGCCGCTCGGCCGCACAACGGCTCTTGCGCTCCGGCGCATCGATGCCGCGCACCCGCACAAGGATGCGCAGTTCCTGGCCGATCCACACCGGCACCCGCACCGCCAGCGTGTCGCCGTCAATGACCCGTTCCACCTCAGCCGTGTAGGGTCCGGCCAGTGTCTGCCCCGCAAGAGCCGACGCCGACCCCGCCACCGGCAACAGCATGGCAAAACCGCAGGCAGTGATGAGCCGAGTTATCCTGTTCGCGATTCGCCTAAATAGGAACATTTTCCTTTAATGCCGCATGGCCCGCGAAAATTCAAGGAATATATTCCGATACCTGGTTATCGATATAAATCAGCGCGCGTTGGCGGCAGGCCCGATGGGCCGCGTTGGCGTTTGGAAGCAAGGGTCTGATAGATCGCCAGGGTGCCGCGCTCAAAGGCGATGGTGACACCGGTCAGATAGGCGAGCCAGAGCCTGGTGATATCCTCGCCGGCCTCCGCTATGGCTTCATCTTTCCGGCCGGCCAGCCGCTCCGCCCACAGCCGGGTCGTGCGCCCATAATGTTCACGCCAGGCTTCCAGGTCGTGAACCTCAAAACCATGCGTTTCCAGATTGCGGATTGTCATGCCGGGATGATCGACCTCACCGCCGGGGAAGATATACCTCACCATGGATTGGTATTCCGGGCGTTTGCGGCGGAACGTGCGGTCATCGGCCTTTCCGCGGCGGGCAATGGCATGGTGCAGATAGAGCCCGCGCGGGCGCAGCAGCCGCGCCATCGCCTTGAAATAGGCATCATGGTTGTCCAGCCCGACATGCTCGAACATGCCGATTGAGGCGATCTTGTCATATTCGCCGTCAAGCTGGCTGAAGTCGGTCAGATCGAGCTTGATCCGATCGGCAAGTCCGGCTTCGGCGACCCGCTCGCGCGCCAGCGAAAGCTGGTTCTCCGACAAGGTCACGCCATGCGCCGTGACGCCGTAATTCGTCGCCGCGTGGATGACCAGCGCCCCCCAGCCGCAGCCGATATCAAGAAACCGGTCACCCGGCTTCAGCCTGAGCTTGCGGCAGATCATGTCCAGCTTGTCGGCCTGGGCCTGGTCGATGTCGTTCTCCCAATCGGTGAAATAGCCGCAGGAATAGACCATCCGTTTGTCCAGGAAGAGCCGATAGAAGGCATTGGAAACATCGTAGTGATAGGCGACGTTCTGCCGGTTTTCCTGCCGCTGCCGGTTGTCGTCCCGATTTTCCTCGCCCCCGCTCGATCCCGTATGCGCCGCTGCCTTGCCGATCCCCGGCGCCCTTTCGCCAAAGACGAATGGCAGCAGGCAGCGGACAAGCAGTGTCTTGTCGAGACGTTTTCGGATATCACGCGTTCGGATCGATGGCCGCTTTTCTATGAGATCGAACAGCGAGCCGCCCTCAAGATCGAGGCGCTTTGTCGACCAGGCGTCGATCAGCGCATCGAGCCTGCGCTGGCGGATCATGCTGGTCAGGACCCTCGGATCGTTCAGGCAGAGCGTCAGGCCGCTCCATCCGGGCGGGATGACGCTGCCGTCCCAGAGCCGGATTCCGAATTCAAGCGCAAGTGCGTCATGAAGGTGGCCGGCCAGGCGGCGAGCCGCTGCAAGGCGCTTTTGATCGTCCGGCATGAAAAGGCGTCCAGGGTTGGGTTTGACCGCTCAGAAATCGCTGGTCCGGCCGTTGACTTCCCAGTCGCCATAGCGGATCGGCTCCGGCCCGTCACGGCCCCCGATTTCTTTCTTTGCCCTCGCGCCTGTTTCGATGGCTGTCGTGGCAGACAGTTTTTGCGCCGCGCGGCGGGCTTCCGCTTCGTCAAGGGCGCGGCGGGCCTGCGGCGTCAGCCTTTTGCCGCCTGCGTCGCGGCGGATTGTCTTGTCGCCGTCGTGGCTTTCTTTTTTTGCTGTCATGACCTTTACGATTGAACCCTGCCTGCCGGCTGCCCATCATATAGAGTGCTGAATGGAGTGCCAAACCGGTCCGCGAAATCGCCTTCTATCAACGGCAAATGCCGGGACCGGACGTCAACAACGGAGCCTTGATGATGAATGCCATGAAGACCACCATGCTGCTGGCGGCCATGACCGCTATCTTCATGGGCTTCGGCTATCTGATCGGCGGCGGCGCCGGTGCCATCGTGGCGCTGATTGTCGCCGCAGCCATGAATCTTTTCAGCTTCTGGAACGCCGACAAGGTCGTTCTGCGCATGCACCGCGCCGTTGAGGCCGACGAGCGTTCAGCGCCGGAGCTGTTCGATATCGTGCGCCAGCTCGCCGACCGCGCCGGCCTGCCGATGCCGAAGGTCTATGTCATCGACAATCCCCAGCCCAACGCCTTCGCCACGGGCCGCAATCCGCAAAACGCCGCCGTGGCGGCGACGACCGGGCTGCTTGAGCAGCTGACACCCGAGGAGGTTGCCGGAGTGATGGCCCATGAACTGGCTCATATCGACAATCGCGACACGCTGACCATGACGGTGACGGCGACGATTGCCGGCGCCATATCCATGCTGGCCAATTTTGCGCTGTTCTTTGGCGGCGGGCGCAACAACAACAGCCCGTTCGGTCTTATCGGCCTTATCCTTGCCGCCATCACCGCGCCCTTCGCCGCCATGCTGGTGCAGATGGCAATCAGCCGGACGCGCGAATATTCGGCCGACCGACGCGGCGCCGAAATCTCTGGAAATCCCATATGGCTTGCCTCCGCCCTTGCCAAGATCGCCCGCGCCGCCGGCCGCATGCCGATGATCTCGGCGGAACGCAATCCGGCGACGGCGCATCTGTTCATCATCAATCCGCTGTCCGGCGAACGCATGGACAATCTGTTTTCCACCCACCCCAACACCGAAAACCGCATCGCCGCCCTTCAGGACATGGGCGGGCAAATGACCGGCGGCACACCGGAACCGGCACAACGAGCCGATGACACACCGACCGGTCCGTGGTCCCAGGACAGCCGGCAGGCACCGCCGCGCTCCGGGGGTCCATCGGAGGGTCCATGGAGTTGAGACCGCCCGCCCCGACCGGCGACAAGACCGGCGACCGAAAGCCCGCCGGCCGCAAGTCAAAGGGCAAAAGGGCAGCGGGAAAGCCATCGGCCGGCGCCCGCGCGCAGCCTTATCAGGCACCCGGTCTTGCCGCCCGCCGCGCCGCCGCCTCGATCCTGTCGCGCATTATCGAACATCGGATACCGCTCGACCCGCTTGTCGACGAACGCTCCGGCGCCACACTATTCCGCGCCCTGCCGGCCCAGGACCGAAATCTGGTTCGGGCAATCCTCGGCACCGCCCTGCGCCGGCGCGGCGAGATTGCCGCGGCGATCGCGCATTGTCTCGACCGGCCGCTTGAAGACAAGGCCGGCGCCCTATCGGCGCTGTTGCATGTCGGTGCTGCGCAGATCCTTTATCTCAACGTGCCCGACCACGCCGCCGTCAGCCTGGCCGTCAGCGCCGCGATGGCCGATAAAAGAACCCGGCAGGCGCGCGGCCTGGTCAATTCGGTTCTGCGCCGCATCGCCCGCGAACGCGATGAGATCCTCAGCCGTGTCGATCCTGGCCGGCGCAACACCCCGGACTGGCTGTTTGAGCGCTGGTCGGCTTGTCACGGGCAAGAAACGGCCGAGGCCATCGCCGCGGCGCATTTGGCGATCCCGCCGCTCGATCTGACGCCGCGCGAGGGCGAGCCCGCAAACATCGCTGCATTGGCCGATGAACTGGGCGGCACTGTGCTGCCGACCGGCTCGATTCGTCTTCAATCACCCGGCCGGATCACCGCCTTGCCCGGCTTTGAGGCTGGCCGCTGGTGGGTGCAGGACGCCGCCGCCGCCGTGCCGGCGCGTTTGTTCGGCCAGATCGCCGGCAAACCGGTCGCCGATCTTTGCGCCGCGCCCGGCGGTAAGACGGCACAGCTGGCTGCCGCCGGCGCGCACGTCACCGCCGTCGACATTTCCCAGAACCGCTTGCGGCGGCTTTCCCGCAACCTTTCGCGCCTTGGATTTGCGGTGCAAACCGTGACCGCCGATCTCCTCACCTGGACGCCGGATGATCAATTCGACGCCCTCCTTCTCGACGCGCCCTGCTCGGCCACCGGCACAATTCGCCGCCATCCTGATATCGCCTGGCTGAAAACCCCTCGCGACATCGCGACCCTTGCCGACCTTCAGGCGCGCCTGCTTGACCGCGCCGTGACCTGGCTGCGGCCCGGCGGCCGCCTCGTCTATTGCACCTGTTCGCTGGAAAAGGAGGAGGGTGAGGACCAGATTGCCGGCCTGCTTGCCCGCCATGGCGATCTGCAACGCGATCCGATCGCGCCGCACGAAGTCGCCGGGCTGTCACACTGTCTGACGTCGAACGGCGAATTGCGCACACTGCCTTGCACCACGTTCGAGGTATCCGGCGCGGCCGATTCCAATTCAGCACAAAGCGGCATGGACGGGTTTTTTATTGCCCGGCTGCAACGGCTCACCTGATCCGCCATGTGTCTTTTTCTTGCCTTAATTGGGAAAGCAGGATAGGCGCGGGTCATGTCAGCCATTGCGCCAAGTGACCGATTTCGGCTTGCCCTGCATCGCTTTTCCCGCATCGGCAGGGCCGGTATCGGCACCCTTGCCGCGCCCTTGACGCGCTGGCGCGCGGCTCGCGGCTCCGGCTCGCAATTGCTGATCGCCCCACCCGATCTCAGAACCGCCGACCCGACGATTGCCAACGACATCTATGCCGGCCGCTTCGGCTTTGCCGGCCAGTCCGTGGAGACCGAAGGCCGCTCGCCCTTCGACATCGAGCCGCCGTCCGATGACTGGCTCAAGGCGCTGCACGGATTTGGCTGGCTGCGCCACTTGCGCGCCGCCGATACGGAGCTGGCGCGTTCCAACGCCCAGGCAATCGTCGCCGATTGGCTCCTGGCCTATGGCCGGACCGGCGAGCCGGCCTGGGAGCCGGCGGTCACCGCCCGCCGCACCATGGCATTCTTGTCCCAGTCGCCCCTGATCCTGGGCAATGCCGATCTGACGCTCTACCGCGCTTATGTGCGCGCGCTGGTACGCCATGCCGCCTTTTTGCGGACCCGGTTTACGACGATCGAGGCCGGCGCACCGCGTCTTCGCGCCGCCACCGCCATTGCCATGGTGGGACTGTCGCTGTCGCGCCAGGACCGGTTGATACGCGCCGGCCTGGAAAGGGTGGAGAGTGAACTGGAAGCCCAGGTCCTTTCCGACGGCGGCCATATCACGCGCAACCCGGCGGCGATCGTGGAGATCCTGCTCGACCTGCTGCCGTTGCGCCAGACCCTGATTGCCCGCAACCAGAACCCGTCCGATCTGATGCTGCGCGCCATTGACCGGATGATCCCGATGCTGCGGTTCTTCCGTCACGCTGACGGAACCATTGCCAATTTCAATGGCGTCGCCTCCTCGGCCAATGACATCACCGCGACGGTCCTTGCCTATGACGAAACCCTTGGGTTGCCGATCTCCAGCGCCCGCTATTCCGGCTATGAGCGGATTACCGCCGGTCCGGCGTTGTTGATCGCCGATGCCGGCCCGCCGCCGCCGCTTGCCTACAGCGCCGATGCCCACGCCGGCACCTTGTCGTTCGAGATGTCGGTGGCCGGGCAGGGCCTCATCATCAATTGCGGCGCCCCGGCGAAACGGCACGCCGATCTGCGCCATGCCGCCAGGCTGACGGCCGCCCACTCCACTGCTGTCATCAGTGGTCAATCCTCCTGCCAGTTTTCCGGTCCCGAGCCCGATGCCCGGATCGTCTCTGGTCCGCGCGCCGTCGTCAGCCGACGCCATGAGGACGAAGACGGCAGCCAGCGGCTTGAGACGAGCCATGACGGCTATCTGCGGTCATTCGGCTGCACGCATGAACGGACGCTGGTCCTGTCAGCCGCAGGCGACAGGCTGACAGGCATGGATCGGTTCGCAGGCCTCGGCAAGGGATCGGAACCGGATTTCGCCCTGCGCTTTCATCTTCACTATACCCTCCGCGCCGAACCCGGCGAGGACGGCACCGGCATCGATGTTTATCTGCCCGAGGGTTCATTGTGGCGCTTTGAAAGCAGCCGGGCGGTCGACCTTGAGCCGAGCGTCTATTTATCGGACGTTTTTGGCAGCCGTCCGACGCAGCAGATCGTTATATCCGGCACCTGTCACAACCAGACTTCTGTGGATTGGCAGCTTTTTCGCGCCCGCTGAAGCCGGCTGCGTCACCGATGCGCTTTAAGCTCGGGCCAGTGGATGCTACGGCAGTTTCCGTTCAATCCCTCGACCCTTTTGAGCGGGAGACCCGCAATGTCAGTGCCATCAGCCGCCACGTCATCCGGTCCCGACCACGCCCCAATCCGCAAGGCCCTGATCTCGGTCTCCGACAAGACCGGCCTGGTCGAATTCGCCGCTGGCCTGCAGGCCGCCGGCGTTGAAATCCTCTCCACCGGCGGCACGGCCCGGGCCCTGAAGGATGCCGGCGTCTCCGTTATCGACGTCAGTGCCGTGACCGGCTTTCCGGAAATCATGGATGGCCGGGTCAAGACGCTGCATCCAATGATTCATGGCGGCCTGTTGGCGCATCGCGACAATCCCGGACACGCCGCCGCGATGGCCGATCACGACATCACCGGTATCGATCTGCTGGTCGTCAATCTTTATCCTTTTGCCGAAACCGTTGCCGGCGGGGCGGATTTTTTCACCGCCAACGAAAACATCGATATCGGCGGCCCGGCGATGATCCGCGCCGCCGCCAAGAACGCCGCCTTCGTCACGGTGGTGACCGATCCGGGCGACTATGACGCGGTACTCAGCGAAATGAAGGCGCAAGACGGCATAAGCCGCAATATGCGCCGCGCGCTCGCGGCCCGGGCCTTTGCCATGACCGCCGCCTACGATGCGGCAATCGCCGGCTGGTATGCCGGCGAGGTTGATGGCGCGAACGATGGCGAAACGGCGGAAAGGCAATTTCCCGACCGCCTCAGCCTGCCGGCCAGGCTCAAATCGACATTGCGCTACGGCGAAAATCCGCACCAGGCGGCGGCTCTCTATGTCACCGGCGCGCAAGGTCCAAGCGCCGCCGCAGCCGACCTCATCCAGGGCAAGGAACTCTCCTTCAACAATCTCAACGACGCCGACGCGGCCCTGGCGCTGATTGCCGAATTCGCCTCCGGTGAGGCTGCAACCCTTGCCATCATCAAGCACGCCAATCCCTGCGGCGTCGCCGCCGCCGATACATTGGTTGCAGCCCACCAGGCGGCGCTTGCCTGCGATCCAGTTTCCGCTTTTGGCGGCATCGTCGCCGTCAACCAGCCGCTCGATGCGGCCGCGGCGAGCGCCATCACGGCGCTTTTTACCGAGGTCGTGATCGCCCCAGGCGCGGATGCAGAGGCGCGGACGATCTTTTCCAAAAAAACCAATTTGCGGCTTCTCATTACCGGCGCCCTGCCGGATCCACACACCGCCGGCCTCGATGTGCGGACAATTTCCGGCGGCCTGCTGGTCCAGGACCGTGACAATGGCGTGACCGGACCCGGCGACCTGAAGGTCGTAACGAAACGGCCGCCGACAGATCGGCAAATGGCCGATATGCTGTTCGCTTTCAAGGTCGCAAAGCACGTCAAGTCGAACGCCATCGTCTACGTCAGGGACCGCGCCACCGTTGGCATCGGCGCCGGCCAGATGAGCCGTGTCGATTCAGCCCGCATCGCCGCGGCCAAGGCTGAAGACGCCGCAAAGACTGCCGGGCTCGAGGCGCCGCTGACGCAAGGCTCGGTCGTGGCGTCCGACGCGTTCTTTCCCTTTGCCGATGGATTGATGGCGGCGGTCGAAGCGGGCGCCACCGCAGTCATCCAACCGGGCGGGTCGATGCGCGATGACGAGGTCATCGCCGCCGCAGATGAAGCCGACATCGCCATGGTCTTCACCGGCATGCGCCATTTTCGGCACTAGAGCGCATTCCGAAAAGTGGGAACCGGTGTTCGGATAAAATGCGCGGCAAATAAAAAAACTGGAGCACTTTGAGTGACTCCGGTTTCACGAAAAGCGGCCTAGAGTCAGGAGCTTAGCTGCGGCTGGCCAGTTCCGTCAAAAGACTGGCCGCAACGGTCGCCTTTGCCGTCGTCGCGCGCCCATCGGCGAGGATCGTCTCGATCTGATCGGCGGTTGCCGCGACTTTGTAACCCAGGCCCTTCTCCCAGTTGGCAATGTCCGGTGCGACCTTTGACGCCGACAAGACGCTTTCCGTCAGCCGTTTCTGCGCCAGCGCCAGGCCGTCGCAGGCCTTCTCCACCGCCAGATCCTCGTAATAATCCACCGTCTCCAGACTGCGCGCCATGGCGACGATCCGGCCGATCTGGAAGCGCTCGGTCACACGGTAATAGGCGGTCGCGGCATCGCGCAGTTTGCGCTTCGAACCATCGGCGATGAGCACGACATCCGCCGCGCTCGCCAGATAGGGCAGATAGGCGATCTGCCGGGCCAGCGCCGCCGGCACCTTGCCGCCGGCTAGCAGCGCTTCGGCCTCGCGCGCCGCTTTCGCCATGAACGGCGGCATCAGGTCCGGCAACAGCCGGGCCAGCGCATCGAGGCTCTGGCGGTAATGAGTCGTTGTCTTTTCAAGCCCGCCATCAAGACTGACATTGCGCAGAAACCAGCCGATACGGTCGATGAGAACATTCTGGACGGTCAAATACATGTCGAGCTGGAGCCGGCCGGGAATCTTCGTGTCCAGCGCGTCGATCCCGGCATGCAGGTCCTGCATGGCGAAGGCGCCGCGAACAGCGGCATAAGCGTGTGTTATGTCGCCCACCGATGCGCCCGTGCGTTCTGCGATCCGGCTGATGATCGTCGGGCCGCCGCGATTGACCAGAGAATTGGCGATCTGCGTGGCGATGATTTCACGCCGCAGGCGATGGCGCTCGATCTGCCTGGCATAAGTCTTCTGCATGTGCGCCGGAAAATAGCTGAACAATTCATGGCTGAAATACGGATCGTCGGGAACGCCGCTGGCGACCAGGTCGCCGAAAAGCACGATCTTGGCATAGGAGAGCAGGACTCCGATTTCAGGCCGGGTCAGCGGTTCGCCAGCGGCCGCACGCTCGCTAAGCATGGCCGCATCGGGCAGCGTCTCCACTTGCCGGTCGAGCAGCCCGCGGCCTTCCAGGCTGCTCATCATCCGCGACTGATGGGACAGATTGTCGAGACCGCGAGCCTCTTCCAGTGATATGGCCAGCGTCTGCTGATAATTGTTGCGCAGGACCAGCGCCGCGACTTCGTCGGTCATCTTCTTCAGCAACGTGTCGCGGGCGGGCTTGGTGAGTTTCTTGCTGCGCAATGCCGCGGCCAGGGCGATCTTGATATTGACTTCCATGTCGGAGGAATTGACGCCGGCGGAATTGTCGATCGCATCGGAATTGCAGCGCCCGCCCTTGAGCCCGAAGGCGATCCGGGCGCGCTGCGTCAAGCCCAGATTGGCGCCTTCCCCGACAACCTTGACGGCAAGTTCTCCGGTGGTGATGCGGATCGCATCATTGGCCTTGTCGCCGACCTCCAGGTCGGATTCGTCCGCCGCCCGCACATAGGTGCCGATGCCGCCGAACCACAAAAGGTCGGCCTTCAGTTTCAGAATGGCGTTGATCACTTCGTTCGGCCGCGCTTCACCCTTGCGCAGGCCCAGAAGCTTCTTCATTTCGGCCGACAGCTTGACCGATTTCTCGCGCCGGGAAAAAAAACCGCCGCCCCTGGAGATCAGGGATTTGTCATAATCCTGCCAACTGGAGCGTGGCAGATCGAACAGCCGTTTGCGTTCACGCCAGCTCTTGCCCGGATCGGGATGGGGATCGATGAAGATGTCGCGGTGATCGAAGGCGGCGACCAGCTTGATCGTTTTGGACAGCAGCATACCGTTGCCGAATACGTCGCCCGACATATCGCCGACGCCGATCACCGTGAACGGCTCGCTCTGGATGTCGATATCCACTTCGCGGAAATGCCGTTTGACCGCCTCCCAGGCGCCGCGGGCGGTAATCCCCATCGCCTTGTGGTCGTAGCCGGCCGAGCCGCCCGAAGCAAAGGCATCGCCGAGCCAGAAGCCGCGCTGTTCGGAAATCCCATTGGCCGTATCGGAAAACGTCGCCGTGCCCTTGTCTGCCGCAACGACAAGATAGGGGTCGTCACCATCATGGCGAACGACATTGTCCGGCGGCACGACCTTGTCGTCCTCCAGATCGTCGGTGACCGCCAATAATCGATCGACGAACTTGATATAGGCCTGTCGGCCGGCCTCGAATATTGCCTCCCGGCTGCCGCCTTCCGGCAGGCGCTGCGGTACAAATCCGCCCTTTGAGCCGACCGGGACGATCACCGCATTCTTGACCTGCTGCGCCTTGACGAGGCCGAGCACCTCGACGCGGAAATCCTGCGGCCGGTCCGACCAGCGCAGGCCGCCGCGGGCAATCGGGCCAAACCGCAAATGCAAGCCCTCCACCTGCGGCGAATGGGTGAAGATTTCCCGATAGGGCCGCGGCCGGGGCACGAATGCCAGCTCCGATGGCTTGATCTTCAATGTGATCGCTCCCGGCGGATTGCCATCGGCGTCGAAGGTGAAGAAATCGGTCCGTTGTACGGCGTGAATAACATCGCGATAGGCGCGCAGGATCGTATCGTCATCGAGGCTTTCGACGCTCTCCAGTGCCGCATTGATCCTTCTGTTGACGCGTTGGCGGGCATCGTCGCGATTTTTGACTGCCGGGTCGAAACGCGCCGTGAACAATTCGCTGAGCAGCGCCGAAAGGCGGGGATGCCGGATCAGCGTGTCCCAGACATAGTCGAGCGAATAGGGAATCTGCGTCTGCCGCATATAGCGTGCGATCGTTCGCAGCATCGCCGCATCGCGCCAACCCAATCCCGCCGTCAGCACAAGCGCGTTGAAACCGTCGTTTTCTGCAAGATCGGCCCAGGTTGCCAGAATGGCCGCGCGCAGACGGTCGCCGCTCTCTTCAAGGTCGTAATCCGTTTCGATCCGTGCTTCCAGCGTCATGTCATGCAGATAGACCTGCGCCGATCTGCTCGGTGTGATCCGGTAGGTGCGCTCATTGATGACCCTGAAGCCGAGATTTTCCAAGAGTGGAACCCGGCGCGACAAAGGGATTGGCGAATGCAGGTTATGAAACCGCAACGCGATCTGATTCGCGCCCATGTCCGGCCGCCGCACCAGATGGGCCGCGATCGCCTCCTCGCCGACCAGGGATTCGGCGATCCGCATGTCATTGACCGCGTCTGTGGCTGAGAATGAGGCCTGATAGTCCGTCCCGAAGGCGTCTCGGTAACTTTCCAGCATCGCCGCCCGGCGTTCGTCTTCAAAGGCCTCGGCAACCGCGACGGCGAGATCATCCTCCCAAGTCCGTGTGATCGCCCTTATGCGCGCTTCAACCGCTGTCTGTGCCGGCTCCGGCCCGCTTCCCGGCTTGCGGCCGATGATGAAATTAACCCGCGCCAGGCCGCCTTCCGGGAAGGACGGGAAATAGGCCGATACGCGTCCATCATAGAGCTGCGCCAGAGCTTCGCCGATGCGCTCGCGAATATGCGAGGCGTAGCGATCGCGCGGCACGAAGACCAGGACGGAAACGAAGCGGTCGAAGCGGTCCCGCCGTGCCAGCACCCGCACGCGCGGCCGCTCGTTAAGCTGCAATATCGCCAGCGAATTGCGATACAGAACGCCTTCGTCGGCCTGGAACAGCTCGGTTCGCGGATAGCCTTCCAGGATATTCAGGATTGCCTTGCCGGAATGGCTGTCCGGATCGAACCCGGCGTGCTTGAGGATGTTGTCGACCTTTTTGCGGATGAACGGGATTCTCTGGACCGAACGGGTGAAGGCCGTCGATGTAAACAGGCCGATGATCCGCAGTTCGCCGGTCACGGCATTTGAGTCGTCAAAGAGTTTCAGGCCGACATAGTCCATGTAATCGCGGCGATGGACACGCGATTTCACATTCGCCTTGGTCAGCATCAGCGGTTCCGGCCGCATCAGGAACTCGCGGATTTCCGGCGTCATAATGACGAGTTCCTTGCCTCGGCGCAGAACCTTGACATTCGGGTCGCGAAGGATACCGAGGCCGTCACCATCATCCGTCGGCAGCGTCTCGCCGGTCAGCCCCTGATAGGAGAATTCGCGCATCCCCAAAAACACGAAATTGTCGTCGTCAAGCCATTCCAGGAAGGCAATCGTCTCGCTGCCGGCAACCCCATAGGACCGCTTGTAGGCCTTGTCGCCGGCAACAGCCGGCGGGTTTTCACGGTAACGCTCAATGGCCGTCAATAGACGCTTGCGCATGTCCAGCCAGTCATCGGTGACAAGATGCACTTCCTTGAGAAGGCTGGTCAGGCCGGACTCAAGATCCTTGCGCGCGCCGGCATCCATCTTTCCGTCGACGTGGATATGAACAAAGCTTTCACGGATTCCTTCGGTTTTCTTTCCGCGCTTTGCCGGCGTGAACGATTGAAGGACGCCGCTGCCCTTGCGTTCAACATGGAATATGGGATGCAAGACCATCCGTATGCGACGCCCTGTCGCCTGGACCTCCCCCAGAACGGAATCGAGGATGAACGGCCGGTTCGTCGTCAGCACTTCGACAATCGTTTCCGGCCGGTCCTCATCGTCTGACGCCGGAAAATCGATGACACGAACCGTTGGCGTCCCGGGCTTGTGCTTGGAGAACGGCGCAAAGGCGATCTTTGCAATCTCGGCGAGGCGCTCCGCCCGGTAGGCCGATACATCTTCGGCCGCGCCGTGCAAAAAAAACGCTGACGCGAACTCCGCGAGCAGCGCGCTCGAACCGCCCTTGTCGATCTGGCGGATGGCCGATGCGAGCTTTTTCTTTTTCTCGGCTTCGTGACGATCACGCAAAAGCCCGTCCTCCCGCGTCCGTTCCTTGCCATATCCACAGACGGCGAACGGCAAAGTAACAGCATGTCGCAAGGCACAGACAGAGGCAATCGAAGAGTAACGGAACGTAACCGGCAGCCTGCCGCCGATCAGGCCGACATATTGTCGGAGCTGTAGCCGCCGGCTGTCCGCCCGGCGATGAGCCAGTAAGCAAGGCCGCCGATGATGCCGGCCGTCATCGACAATTGCGCATCGGTATCGCTGATCGCCCCGGCTGTACTGTCCGCCAGAAGATAGGCCGACAGGCCCGCGACGCCTCCGGCCACCAGATAGGCAAGCACGGACCGCCACGACAAAAGCTCGGCGGCAACGATAACAATCAATGCCGGCAGCGCGACCAGCCCGCCGATCACAGGCGCCGCAAGAATACCGAAGATTACCGGCCAGATCACCGTGTCCCGATCGATCGAGCCGGTGCCATAGGCCGCCAGGGTGATAAAGATTCCGGCGGCCAGGCAGGCAGCAATGAATCCAAGCGGAATGACGAAAAGGGCCCGCCAGATGACACGCATCGGCTTAAACAGGTCCCGTTGTCGCGGCCTGCGCCGCTTGCCCCTGCATGCGCTGCGTCTTTCGCAGGCGCTCGGAGGTTGATTTCAGCTGACCGCAAGCGGCAAAGATGTCACGGCCGCGCGGCGTGCGGATCGGCGAGGCGTAGCCGGCCCGGTTGACGACATCGGCGAAGCGTTCGATGGTCTGCCAGTCGGAGCATTCATGCGGGCTGCCCGGCCAGGGATTGAACGGGATCAGATTGATCTTCGCCGGAATGCCCTTCAACAGCCGCACCAGCTCCTTGGCTTCCGCCAGACTGTCATTAACGCCCTTGAGCATCACATATTCAAATGTGATCCGCTTGGCGTTGGACAGGCCCGGATAGGTGCGGCACGCAGCAAGCAATTCGGCGAGCGGCCACTTTTTGTTGATCGGCACCAGTTCGTCGCGCAGTTCATCGCGAACCGCATGCAGCGATATTGCCAGCATGCAGCCGATCTCCGCGCCGGTTCGCGCAATCATCGGCACGACGCCGGAGGTCGAGAGCGTGATCCGCCGTTTCGACAGCGACAGGCCCTCGCCGTCGGAGGCGATCAACAGTGCCTGCTTGACATTGTCAAAATTAAAAAGTGGCTCGCCCATCCCCATCATCACGACATTGGAGACGAGCCGGCCCGTCCCCGGCACGATGGCACCGGCCGGCGTATCGGCATCGGGAAAATCACCGAGCCGCTGCCGGGCAAGCAGGATCTGGCCGACGAGTTCCGCCGCTGTCAGATTGCGCACCAGCATTTGCGTGCCGGTATGGCAGAAGCTGCAGGTGAGCGTGCAGCCGACCTGCGAGGAAACGCACAATGTGCCGCGGCCGGCTTCGGGTATATAGACCGTCTCGATTTCCACCGGCCGCCCGGCTCCTCGGGCGGGAAACCGCAACAGCCATTTACGCGTTCCATCGGCCGACACCTGTTCGCTGACGACTTGCGGTGCGGCCAGCGAATATCGCTCGCCAAGGCTTTGGCGCAGATCCTTTGAGACATTGCTCATCTGATCGAAATCGCTGGCGCCGCGCACATAGACCCAGTGCCACAACTGCCCCGCGCGCATGCCGATTTGTCTGTTAGGCACACCGACTTCGGCCAGCGCCTCGCCAAGCTCGGCACGCGTCATGCCGATCAGCGACGGCTTCTGTGTGTCAGAAGGCGCAGGCAGGCACCGTCCGGTGGCGGGATCAATGGTGGCGGCTGCGCTGGTCATGCCGGGCTCTTATCACGACATCGCCTGCAACCAAAACGGGCTGCCCGGTGCCGTCACATGCATCGTGACAAGAACCGGTCAGCCCGTTTTGACGAAAATTCAGCGCCGTCTGGCGCCTGCCGGGTGCGCCTATTTGCACTCAGTAATGATTTTGTTGCTGGCCGCCGTCACGCCTGAGAGCGAATAGCTGTAGCTCGTAGCGTTGCCGCGCCGCGACGTGCCGCTCACGGACATCTTCTTGCCGGCCTTCATTGCTGCCAGAAGCTTTGGTTCCTCTGCGGCATTGAGCAGCCAGGCGCTGTCTTCCTGGGTGAACATTGTGAATTTCTGACCGTCAATGTCGACGGTCACCGTCGAATTTTCCTTGAACGGATAGCCGACGACGAAATTCGCCTCGTTGGAGATGCCTTCGCTCGGGCTGGTGCGAATAAAGAACGACACGTCACCGTGGCGCAAACTGCTCGGGACCAGTTCGGAGGGCGACGAATGAATGTAGCAGACCTTGCCCTTGTTGCCGGCATAGGACCAGGCGGACCAGTCGTTGAACTTGCCGAGTGAACTCGGCGACTGGGCCAGCACGGCACCGGTCGACACGACGAACAACGCCGCTGAGAGGAGGATTCGGGTTTTCATTTTGCCTTCACGTTCCATCTGTTGCTTGTCATGTGCTGCCTGCCCCGGCAGCATGGTGAAACGTCGTAGGTCTCACAAATCGGTCAATATGGTTACCAAATCCTGAAGATCCCGCCCCGTTTAGGATTTGAATGCCGATTTGGCATAGTTTTCGGTCACAACCCTATTCTGCCGAAAAGGGGCAAGATTTTGACTGCCCGTCAAGGTTGCGAGCGCCTGGCTGCACGCTTTTTGCGGTCTCGAACCTTTTCGCCGCCGCGATAGAGCGGCCCGCCAAAGGCCGCCACCGGCTTTTCCACCGGGCCGCCCGGACGCACGGTTCGCCCGGCAAAACCGCCGAACATGCGAACGCGATCATACATCACAATGGCGCCGGCCGTTGCAACATTGATGCAAAAAGCACTCGGAATCCGAATCACATGATCGCAGCGTGACAACATTGCCTCCGACAACGAGCCCCGTTCCGGCCCGAGCACATAGGCGGCGCGCCTGGGATGGGAAAAACTCGGCAGATCGACCGCCTCCTCGCTCAGCTCCACGCCGACGATCTGGCAGCCCTTCGGCAGCGCCATCGACGTCACATCCGGCCAGGCATAGTAGGGCAGATGGTCGACCGAGCGTGACGTATCGGAGACCGGTGAGCGCTTGATCGCCGCGTCGGCACTAACTGTGAAAAAGAAGGAAGCCCCGAAGGCATGCGCCGATCGCATGAGGTTGCCGAAATTCATCGGCTTCGACAATCCTTCAACACCAATGGCGAAATAGCCCCGCAAATCCTTCATCCCCGATAAGACAGGCTAGGTCATGCACCGGGCGGGAATTCCGATCAAGCGCTTGCCGCCTCGCTTTTGCTCTGGGCATCGCCGGGACCGTCGGCGAGCGCCTCGCGCGCCGCCTCGCGGTGATCGTCGGTGATCGAGGAGCGTACCGAGGCGATCGCCGCCGCCAGGATCGAGGCATCGTCGAGGAACCCGACGCCGAATATGATGTCCGGCACCAGGTCGAAGGGCAGCACGAAATAGGCCAGCGCGCCGATCAGTATCAACCGCGGCCGGGTCGGCGTCTTCGGATCCAGCATGGCGAAATAGGCGGCGACCACCTCGTCCATGAACGGGATGGTTCGCAGCGCCTTCTTCACCGTCGGCCAGAATTTGGCGCGAATATGCGCCTGCTTTTTCTCGTCTTCCGGACCGAGGATTTCGATCTCCGGTTCATCTCTTGCCATGATCGCCTCCGACAATGAGATGGGAACAAATGGCGGCTTTCACAAGCGCCGGCGCTCCGCTATCACTCCACAATCGGCCCAAAACCCCTTCAAAATCAAGGGACAGGCTTAACACGATCAGACAAAATATGCCCGGTTTTCAGGCAGTTCCGGAGGTTCCATGAAACTCGACAAATCGCTTGCCGCCATCGTCACCGGCGGCGCGTCCGGCCTTGGCGAAGCGAGCGCCCGCATGCTCGCCGGCCACGGCGTCAAGGTGGCGCTGTTCGACATGAACACTGAGCGCGGCGAAGCCGTCGCCGGCGAAATCGGCGGCCTCTTCTGCGCCGTTGATGTCACCGACGAGGCCAGCGTCGAGGCCGGTCTCCACAAGGCCCGGGCGGCGCATGGCACGGAACGCATCCTGGTCAATTGCGCCGGCATCGTGATCGGCCGCAAGACGCTGTCGAGCGATCGCGAGACCGGTGCGTTGCGAGCCCACGATTTGGCCTCGTTCCGGCGCACGGTCGAGGTCAATCTGGTCGGCACCTACAATGTCATCACCAGATCGGCCTTGGCCATGGCGGCGGCCGAACCGCTTGATGACGATGGTGCACGCGGCGTCATCGTCTGCACATCCTCGGTCGCCGGGACTGAAGGCCAGATCGGCCAGGCCGCCTATGCCGCCTCCAAGGGCGGGATTCTCGGCCTGACCCTGCCGGTGGCGCGCGACCTGGCGCTATACGGTATCCGTGTCGTCACCATCCAGCCGGGCATTTTCGAGACGCCGATGTTCGATTCCATGCCCGACAAGGTCAGGGAGGCGCTCGCCGCCGGTGTGCCGTTTCCAAGCCGCCTCGGCCGGCCGGACGAATATGCCGACCTGGTGCACTACATCTGCGAAAGCGATTACGTCAACGGCGCGGCGATCCGCCTCGACGGCGCCATCCGCCTGGCGCCGAAATAGATACCGGGATGACATGACCGCCATCCGTTCCGTTGTGCCGGCGGATCACGGCGCCCTCGATGCGGTGATCACGGCTGCCTTCGGCCAGCGGGACGAAGCCGATCTCGTCGAACGGCTGCGCAGGGACGGCGACGTTCTGTTCGAGCTGGCTGCGACGCACGACGACACTGTCGTTGGCCACATCCTTTTCAGCCGGCTGCCCATCATCCGCGACGACGGAAGCGTTATTGCGGCGGCCTCACTGGCGCCGCTCTGCGTCCGGCCGGACTGTCAGAACCAGGGCATCGGCGCCGATCTGATTGGCGCCGGGATGAACGAATGCCGGAAGCGCTGCATTCCAGCTGTTATCGTGCTCGGTGATCCGGATTATTACCAGCGTTTCGGCTTTTCTGCGGCAGCGGCAAGGCCGCTTGCGGCGCCGTTCTCGGGGCCGCACTTCATGGCGATCGAGTTCGACTCAGGCGTTCTTAAAGACGGCGGCAAGGTCCGCTATCCGGCCGCGTTCGGCCTGCCAGGCTGACCTCCGATCGTTCAAACCGCATAGCACAGCTTTTGGAGACGACTTGGTCCGACTCTCCTGGTTTGACTCTCGCCGCACTTAGAACATACCATGAACATTAGCACCTAACCCATCACCCATCCCATGCCCGACAAAAATCCGTATGACCAGCCCAGCCATTTTCTTTCCGGCAAGCGGCCGGAATCCGCCCCGGCAGACAACATCACGCAATTCCCCGAAGGCAGGCGGCGCCGTGCCAGACCGCCGGCGGAGGTCCCAGCCTATGCGGAGCTGCTCGCCGCCTCCAACTTTTCCTTTCTGCGCGGTGCCTCGCATCCCGAAGAACTGGCCACTGCCGCCCGCAACCTTGGCCTTGCCGGCCTTGCCGTTGCTGACCGCAACACACTGGCCGGCGTCGTCCGCGCCCATGCCGCGGCAAAGGAAACAGCGCTGAAATCCGTCGTCGGCTGCCGCCTGGTCTTTGCCGACGGCACGCCCGACATCGCCGCCTGGGTCACCGACCGCGCCGCCTATGGCCGCCTGTGCCGGCTGTTGTCTGAAGGCAATCTGCGCACGCAAAAAGGCGATTGCCGCCTCACCCTCGCCGATCTTGTCAACTGGGGCAAGGGGCTGGAACTGGCCGTCCTGCCGGGCCGCCGGATCGCCGACAATCTGGCGCCAACTTTGCGCACCTTGCGCGCCGTCTTTGCCGGCTCGGTGCGGCTCGGCGCCACCTGTCTTTATCGCGGCGACGACCGGCGGCAGCTTGCCGAATGCGCGGCGATCGCGACGGCAACGCAGGTGCCGCTGATCGCGCTCGGTGACGTGCTCTACCATACGCCGGCTCGGCGGCCCTTGCAGGATGTGCTCACCTGCATCCGCGAACATGTCACCCTCGATACCGCCGGCCGGCTCTTGGAAGCCAACGCCGAACGGCATCTGAAACCGTCGCCGAGACGCTTGCCGTTCTTGAGCGGCTCGGCTTTTCCCTTGACGAACTGCGCTACGAATACCCGGAAGAACCGGCCGGCCAGAGCGCCACACCCTTTGACGAACTGACGCGCCTGACATTGGAAGGCGCCAGGGACCGCTATCGGCACGGCGTGCCGGACAAGGTGAAAAAAAGCCTCGACCATGAACTGGCGCTGATCCGCCAGCTCGATTACGCGCCGTATTTTCTGACCGTCTGGGACATTGTTCGTTTCGCCCGCTCTGAAGGCATTTTGTGCCAGGGCCGCGGTTCGGCGGCCAATTCCGCCGTCTGTTACTGCCTCGGCATCACCGAGGTCGACCCGGACCGTTCCGATCTTCTGTTTGAGCGCTTCATCTCCGCCGAACGCCGCGAGCCGCCCGATATCGACGTCGACTTCGAGCATGCAAGGCGCGAGGAGGTGATCCAGTATGTCTATGACAAATACGGCCACGACCGCGCCGGCATCGCCGCCACCGTCATCACCTATCGCTCCCGCTCCGCCAGCCGCGAGGTCGGCAAGGCCTTTGGTTTGTCGGAAGATGCGGTCTCGGCCCTGTCCGGCAATATCTGGGGCTGGTCGTCGACCGGCGTCGATGAGGCCGATGCCCGCCGCGCCGGACTGGATGCCGCCGATCCGCGCGTCGAAAAGGTGCTGGCGCTGACCCGGGAGATCATCGGCTTCCCGCGCCATCTCTCCCAGCATGTCGGCGGCTTTATCATCACCCGCGGCCGCCTCGACGAGGTCGTGCCGGTGCTCAATTCGGCCATGGACGGCCGCACCATCATCGAATGGGACAAGGACGATCTCGATGCCGCCCTCGGCATCCTCAAGATCGACGTTCTGGCGCTCGGCATGCTGACCTGCATGAAAAAGGCGCTGAGCCTGCTTGACGATCACTATGGCGTCGAACTGAGCCTGGCCACCATTCCACCAGAGGATTGCGAGACCTACGACATGATCTGCCGCGCCGACACGATCGGCGTCTTCCAGATCGAAAGCCGCGCCCAGATGACCATGCTGCCGCGCTTGCGGCCGCGCAATTTCTACGACCTCGTCGTTGAGGTGGCGATCGTCCGGCCCGGCCCGATCCAGGGCGACATGGTGCATCCCTATCTCAAGCGCCGGCAGAACCCCAAGGCAATCCGCTATCCCGCCCCGGCGCCCGAACACGGAGCCCCTGACGAACTGGAACAGGTTCTCGGCAAGACACTCGGCGTGCCGCTGTTTCAGGAACAGGCCATGCAGATCGCCATCGTCGCCGCCAAATTCACGCCCGGCGAGGCCGACCGCCTGCGTCGCGCCATGGCGACCTTCCGCCACGTCGGCACCATCCACACCTTCCAGACCAAGATGGTCGACGGCATGATCGCCCGCGGCTACGACCCGGACTTTGCCGAACGCTGCTTCCGCCAGATCGAGGGTTTTGGCGACTACGGCTTTCCCGAAAGCCATGCCGCCAGCTTCGCTCTGCTCGTCTACACCTCCTCCTGGGTGAAATGCCATTACCCGGACATCTTCTGCGCCGCGCTCTTGAACGCCCAACCCATGGGCTTCTACGCCCCGGCCCAGATCGTCCGCGATGCCCGCGAACACGGCGTTGAAGTGCGCCCCGTCGACATCAACCATTCGGCCTGGGAGTCAACCCTGGAACCCGTCGATGAAAACGGCGAGAGCATCGCGAACCGTATCCATGCCCGCCATGGCGAACAGGCGCCATCGATCCGCACACACTCAGCCGTGCGGCTTGGCCTGCGCCAGATCAAGGGCCTGCGCGAGGCCGATGCGGAGCGGCTGGTCGCGGCGCGTGGCCCAATCAAGACCGGAAAGGCCGGCAAGGCCGGCTACAAAAGCGTCCGCGATCTGTGGCGGCGCTCCGGCCTTGTCCGCGCCAGCCTGGAACGATTGGCCGACGCTGACGCCTTCCACTCCATCGGCCTGAACCGCCGCGAGGCGCTCTGGCAGGTGCGGGCGCTGAACGAAGCCGGCGCCGCCGAGCGCCTGCCCCTCTTTGATGGTCATGATGATGGCGGGGCCGATGATCTTGTGCGCGAGGCACCGGTGGCGCTGCCGGAAATGCCGCTCGGCGAACATGTGGTCAACGATTACCGGGCCTTGAAACTGTCCCTGAAGGGTCACCCGGTCTCATTCGTGCGCGATGAACTGACGGCGATGGGCATCGCCAAAGCCGAACGGCTGGCGGATTGGCCGAACGGTCGGCGGATCCGCGTCGCCGGTCTGGTGCTGGTGCGCCAGCGCCCCGGCTCGGCCAAGGGCGTCATCTTCGCCACGCTGGAGGACGAAACCGGCATCGCCAATGTCATCGTCTGGCCGAAGACTTTCGAGCGCTACCGGCCAGTCGTCATCGGCGCCCGTTTCATCGCCGTGACCGGCCGTGTCCAGTCTGCACAGGGCGTCATCCATGTCGTCGCCGAGGCGCTGGAGGACCTGACGCCGCTGCTTGCCCGGCTGTCGGACGACTCGATCGGTGAAGGCGCCCTGGCCCGCGCCGACGAGGTGTGTCGGCCGATTGAGGACAGGCGCGAGAAATTCAGACCGCACTCGCGCCTTGCCGATCTGCTGAAGGAAGCCCCTGAACTGACCGCCGATCTGCAACGCCTCGCCCGCGCCGCCGGCAAGGTCATGCCCAAGGGCCGCAACTTTCACTGAACAATTGCCGCGCCTATTTCAGGCTGCCGATATAGGCGACGAGATCGCGGATCTCCTGCCGCGTCAGGCTCATCTCCGGCATCACCGGATGCGGATCGGCGAGAAAGCCTTCCAGCGCCACCAGAGCGCTTGGCGTTGCCCGCATTTGTGCGATCGTCATGAAACTCGGCGCATCGGCGCTCGCCGTCGTCTGCTCGGCGCTGACCTGATGACAGGCGGCGCACCAGCGCTGGGCGATTGCCTTGCCTTGCTCAGGCCGGCTCGCCGCCAACGACGAACCGCCCACCAGCACCAGCAGCGCCGCAACCATCGCGATACGACCGGCTAGAACACGCATCGCAGCCCTCGGTTTTCACGAACAAGAGCAGACTGCGTCACATCGCGCTTTGATCGACGTCAAACAGCGGGCAAATCACAGTCTTTTCTGTCACGCGTCGGTTCCGCCCCAAGGTCCGTGGTGATCGCCATCACGATCGGTGCGCTTGAAACTGTGGGCGCCAAAAAAGTCGCGTTGCGCCTGAATCATCGCCGCCGATGAGCGGCCCTGCCGCATGCCGTCGAAATAGGCGAGCGCCGAGCATTGGGCCGGCGCCGGAATGCCTTGAGCAAGCGCCAGCGCTGCGGTTTTCCGCATGGCCTCGTGCGAGTGGATCATCATGCCGGCAAGATCGGTGGCGGTGAACAGGTTGGGCAGATTCGGCGTTTCGGCGAAAGCGGCCGCGATCGGATTGAGGAGCCGCGAGCGGATGATGCAGCCGGCCCGCCAGATGCGGGCGATCGTCGACAGCGGCAAGTCCCAGCCATAGGTTTGCGACGCCCCGGCCATCAGCCCGAAACCCTGCGCGTACATCGCGATCCGGCCGCCAAGCAGAGCGCCCTCCAGCATGGCGATCACCGCGTCGTCGATCGGTTTCCCGGACGGCCGATCAATGGTTTGATAAAGCGCTTCGGTCGCCAGCCGGTCGGCCTTGCGCGCCGAGATCACTCGCGCGACAACCGCTGCGTCGATCGAGGGCGCCGGCAGCCCGAGCTGCAGCGCCTCGATCGCCGTCCAGCGGCCGGTGCCTTTCTGGCCGGCTTTATCGACAATGACATCGATGATCGGACCGCCGCTGGCCGCATCTTCGGTGGCGAGGATCGCCGCCGTGATCTCGACCAGATAGGATTCAAGCGGTCCCTGGTTCCATTGCCCGAAGACGTCGCCGATATCGGCCGGGCGCATGGCAAACGCTGTCCGCATAATCTCGTAAATTTCGGCGATCAGCTGCATTTCGGCATATTCGATGCCGTTATGGACACTCTTGACGAAATGCCCGGCACCATCCGCACCGAGCCAGGCGGCGCACGGCTCACCGTCATATTCGGCGGCAATGGCGTTCAGGATCGGTTCGACACGCTGAAAAGCCTCGCGCGGTCCGCCAGCCATGATCGAGGGTCCGCGCCGCGCGCCCTCCTCGCCGCCGGAAACGCCAACGCCGAGATAGGCGAACCCGGCCTCTTTCAGCGCCGCAGAACGGCGGATCGTATTGTGGAAATTGGCATTGCCGGCATCGATCGGAATATCGCCGGGCTCAAGGTGCGGGCGCATGGCGGCGATCAGTTCGTCGACCGGATCGCCGGCCTTGACCATCATCACGATCGGCCGTGGCGGCCGGATCGCCGCAACGAGCTCGGCCAGCGACCGGCATCCGGTCAGGCCGCCATCGTTGCCGGAAAAGCCGCCAACGACATCGTCGGTAACTGATTGTGTGCGATTATGGACGGCGACCCGGTAGCCATGATCGGCCATGTTGAGCGCCAGGTTGCGCCCCATGACGCCGAGCCCAATCAGGCCGATATCAGCGCCGCTCACTGAAGGCTCCCATTCACCTGCATAAAACATTCCGGGCAGCGGCAGACAATCGCACGTCAGGCCGCCTGTGATAATTTCAGCGCCAGCCAGCGCGCCGTTCGAAGCAGTCGGGCGTCATCGCCGGCCGGCCCGACCAGCTGCACGCCCATCGGCATGCCGTTGGCGCCGGCAAGCAACGGCAAGGTTACGGCCGGTACGCCGGTGAGGGTCCAGATCGAGCAAAAGGCCGGATCGCCGGTCTGCGTCAGATCGGCCGGCGCTTCGCCCGGCGCGGCCGGCGTGATGATCGCGTCGAAGCTGTCAAAAATCTCGTCGAGGCCGGCATTGTAAACGCCGATCCAGTCAAGCGCCGCCAAGTAGTCCCGAGCGAGAGTGCCGGCGCCTTCATCCATCGCCGCAAGCATTTTTTCGCTCAGTCTGTCCCGCCCCTTACTTGAATAGCGGCTGAAGTGTTTGGCCAATTCAGTGAGTTGGATGCGCTGGTGGATTTCCAGTGCTTGGTCGAACGGCGCAGGCAGCGCAATCTCTTCACACTGCTCACCGAGCAATTCGACGATTTCGGCAAAACCGTCGTTCGTGTCGGCGTCGGCCTTGTCCCATGCTGGCTGTTTGACGAAGGCGAAAGCCGGTGGCACCGGCGGATCGCTCTCGGCCGTAGCGAGCAAGGGCGGCGCCGGCCGCGGGGTCTCGCCGCTTTGCGGATCAAACGCTGCCAGCGTTTCGGCAATCAAGGCGGCATCGGGGACGGAGCGCGCGAAGACACCGACCGTGTCGAGCGTGTGGGCCTGACACAGCACGCCGCGCCGCGAGATCAGGTCACGGGACGGTTTGAAGCCGACAATGCCGCAAAACGCCGCCGGCCGGATGATCGATCCTGCCGTCTGGGTGCCGACTGCCAGCGGCACCATGCCGGCGGCCACCGCCGCCGCAGATCCGGACGACGAACCACCGGGCGTGCGCGCCGGGTCATGCGGATTGCGGGTCTTGCCGGGTGTAAAATAGGCAAGCTCCGTCGCCACCGTCTTGCCCATGATGTTGGCGCCGGCGGCTATGAGTTGTGAAACCAGCACCGCATCGTCGTCCGGCACCCGCCCGGCATCGAGCACCGTGCCGTTTTCCGTCGGGATTCCCTTGGTATCGATAATGTCCTTGAGGGCTACCGGCAGGCCGTGCAGCGGCCCGAGAGGCCGGCCGCTGGCGCGATATTCATCGAGTGCCTTGGCTTGGGCGCGAACAGTGTCGGCGTCGAGGAAGGCCCAGGCCTGAACCGCGTCCTCGCGCTCTTCGATCCGCTCAAGACAGGCCTCGACCAATTCTGCGGAGGTGATCTCACCGCGGCGTATTTTTTGGAGAGCCGCGGTGGCGGAAAGTTCAATCAATGTCATATGCATGAAGTCCTTGGCGCCAACAGCCGACAGGGCATCGGAGCCGCGAGATCACTCAGACGGCTTTTTTCGCAGGCATGTATCCCAGAAGTCATAGACGACCAGCATCAGGACACCGATGCAGATCAGCCAAAACGGAAGGCCGCCCCAAAATCCAGCGGCACCGGAAGAAATACTTTCCGCCAGACCGAGAACAAAAGCGGCGACCAGAAGCGTTCCGACCAATCCGAAGAGTTTTTCAATGTTAGCTGCAGACATTATATTTTCACTCCTTAAAACCCGATCCGAATTTTGTTCAGTTGATATCCCATCTCATCCGATCTCAAGGAACATATTTGCCGAAAAAGTAATCGGGCAGCCACAGGTCCGGGTTGTCTTCCTTGTGGCGGATTCGCCACCACAGCACCACCGCCGCCAGCGCCCAGGCGCCCCGGGAAAACCAAACCGCCGCCTCCTGGTCCTGGCGCCAGGGCTGGGCCAGGCGGAGATCGGTGCCGGCCGGCCCCCGGCTCAAGGCCGGAAGGTCGCGCCAATAGGGGAGGGTGACCTGGGTGATCATTCTTAGGTATTTATCCGCCTTAATCTTAAAATCATATTGTGGCCGGGGCGGGAAAGCCACTGAAATACGGGATAATCCCCGTTTTCCGGCGGCCCGGATCGCCCCGGGGGCAGTTGGGGGGCGCGGTTTGTTGACGGATGCCCCCCTTGCGAAGTATGAAGTGCGTCAGTTCCTTTCGCCGCCTTAGCTCAGTTGGTAGAGCATCGCATTCGTAATGCGGGGGTCGGGTGTTCAAGTCACCCAGGCGGCACCATTTCCCTTCGAGTTCCTCTTGGATTCTGTCCCCTGGAACCCCATCTGGGAGATCAGGACTATGTTACGGATACGCGCCAGTCGAACCCCGCCGGGCGGAATTCCAGCAAGTAC
>CALZIL010000004.1:0-31966 GCA_945787495.1 uncultured Afifella sp.
GCCCGCAAGATGCACGGATTGACTTCGATCAGGTCGCCGAGCTTGCCGAAACCCACAAGCCGAAGATCATTATCGCCGGCGGATCGGCCTATAGCCGAACATACGATTTCGCCCGGTTCCGGGAGATTGCAGATTCCGTCGGCGCCTGTCTGATGGTCGATATGGCGCACTTTGCCGGCCTTGTCGCCGGCGGCCAGCACCCGAGCCCGTTTCCCCATGCCCATGTCGCCACCTCCACGACCCACAAGACGCTGCGCGGGCCGCGCGGCGGCCTGGTCGTCACCGACGATGAGGTGATCGCCAAAAAGATCAATTCGGCGGTGTTTCCCGGTTTGCAGGGCGGACCGCTCATGCATGTCATCGCCGGCAAGGCTGTGGCGTTCGGCGAGGCGCTCAGACCGGAATTCAAGTCATATGCTAAATACGTCGTTGAAAATGCTAATGTGCTTGCAGAAACCCTGCAGCGTGGCGGGTGCAATATCGTCTCCGGCGGCACCGACAATCACCTGATGCTGGTTGATTTACGGCCCAAGAAGCTGACCGGCAAAGCAGCGGAATCGGCGCTTGGGCGGGCCAATATCACCTGTAACAAGAACGGCGTGCCGTTCGATCCTGAAAAACCGACGATCACGTCGGGCATCCGTCTCGGCTCGCCGGCGGCGACATCACGCGGATTTGGCGCGGCGGAGTTCCAGGAGATCGGCGATCTCATAACGCGCGTTCTCGACGGACTTGCCGCCAATGGTGAAGATGGCAATGGCAGTGTCGAGGCGGCCGTCAAGGACCGGGTTCTGGCGCTTACCGGCCGTTTTCCGATCTATCAGCATCAAGCCGGGGCCTAAACCATGCGCTGTCCTTATTGTGGAGCCGACAATTCGCAGGTGAAGGATTCCCGCCCGAGCGAAGACGCCGCGGCAATCCGCCGGCGCCGGGTCTGTGGCGATTGTGGCGGGCGGTTCACGACATTTGAGCGGATCCAGCTCCGTGAACTGTCGGTCATCAAGAAATCCGGCAAGCGCGTGCCCTTTGACCGCGACAAGCTCATGCGGTCCATCCAGGTCGCCTTGCGCAAGCGCCAGGTTGATCCCGAACGGGTCGAGCGGATGGTGTCGGGCATCGTCCGGCAGTTGGAAAGCCGCGGCGAGCAGGATATTCCCGCCGAGGAAATCGGGTTGCTTGTCATGGATGCGCTCAAGGGTTTCGACGATGTGGCCTATGTGCGGTTTGCCTCCGTCTATCGCAATTTCCGCGAAGCCAAGGATTTCGAGGCCTTTCTCGGCGAATTGACCGGCGAGGAGACCCAGGAACCGGTGTCGGATCCGGAGACTGAAAACACGGATGCCTAAACCGTCGCCGGCGAGAGATTCAGCGCCGATCACGGATTCGGACCGGCGCTATCTGGCTGCGGCGATCCGCCTGGGCATGTCGGCGCAGGGCCTGACCTTTCCCAACCCTTCAGTTGGCGCCATCCTCGTGAAAGACGGCAAATTGATCGGGCGCGGCCGTACGGCGCGCGGCGGCCGGCCGCATGCCGAAACGATTGCGCTGCAGAACGCCGGGGCGAAGGCGAAGGATGCAACGCTTTTTGTCTCGCTGGAACCTTGCGTCCACCATGGCCGCACGCCGCCATGTACGGATGCCATTATCGCCGCCGGCGTGAAGCGGGTGGTCGCCGGCATGCGCGATCCCGATCCACGGGTCAGCGGCCGGGGCATCGCCAGTTTGCGCCAAGCCGGCCTCGACGTTGCTGGCGATGCCGAGGCCGAAAGGGCAGCGCATATCGGCCATATCAGACGCATGGAATCGGGTTGTCCGCATGTCGTTCTGAAGATGGCGATCTCCACGGACGGTTTTATCGGCCGCAGCGGCACCGGTCAGGTTGCCATTACCGGCGAGATCGCCAGCCGCCATGTCCAGGCGCTTCGCTCGCGCTTCGACGCAATCGTCATTGGCAGTGGCACAGCCGAAACCGATGATCCGCAACTCACATGCCGGTTGCCGGGACTTGAAGACCGCTCGCCAATCCGCATCGTCATTGCCGGGCAGGGCGGCATAAGGCCTGATCTGGCGCTGTTCTCGCCCGACAGCGCGGTGCCGACCTGGGTGATTGCGACAACGGTGAGGCCGGACGATTTTCATGCCGATGCCGAAGCGGACCGTGTCCGTTGGCTGCGCGTGGCCGGCAATGATGGACAGGTCGATCTTGCCGCCGCCTTGCGGGTGCTGGGGGAGGCCGGACTGAGCCGCATCCTGGTCGAAGGCGGATCACGGTTGGCCGGGTCCTTGCTGAAAGACGACCTGATCGACGAGGCGATGCTGTTTCGCAGCCCTTCGGTGATTGGCAAGGGCGGCATTCCTGCATTTGCCGGGCAGGGGCTAACGGCCATTAAGGCGCTGGCGGCTATTGAAAATGACGCGGCATTCGATCCGATTGACCGGCGCTGGTTCGGCGAAGACCGTATGACCCGCTATTTGAGGATGCGCTGAGAATGTTCACCGGCATCATTTCCGATATCGGCACGGTCCGCTCGATTTCCGCGCTTGAGGCCGGCATCCGCATCCGCATCGGCACGCATTACGATCCCGATACAATTGCCCTTGGCGCCTCGATTGCCTGTTCCGGCGCTTGCCTGACGGTGATCGAGACCGGCCGGAACGGCGTAAGCGGCTATTTCGACGTCGAAGCGTCGAGCGAGACGCTGGTGCGAACGACGCTTGGCGACTGGACGGAGGGCACGGAGCTCAATCTGGAACGGGCCTTGCGGGCCGGCGACGAGCTTGGCGGGCATATCGTCACCGGTCACGTCGACGGCGTTGCGAGCATCCTGGCGCGGGCCGAGGAAGGCGACATGGCGCGGTTTGAATTTGAAGCGCCGCCGGCGCTTGGCCGCTATATCGCCGAAAAGGGATCGATCGCGCTCGATGGCACCTCGCTGACGGTCAATGGCGTCAACGGCAGCCGGTTTTCGGTCATGCTTATCCCGCACAGCCTCGATGTGACGACCTGGGGCAGTCGGCGAGCCGGTGACCGGGTCAATCTGGAGGTTGATCTTTTCGCCCGCTATCTGGACCGGCTTTCACAAAGCGACTAGGACAACGGCTTCTTGATCGGGCGGAAATGGCGGCGACACCATCGGTCGCCACGTTGGATGGAACAGGGTTATGGCGCGGCATTTTCTCATCATCGATGCGCGGTTCTACGACGATATCGCCGATGAACTGGTGCGTGGCGCGGTCGCAGAACTGGATGCGCGCGGCGCGACCTATGACCGGGTATCGGTGCCCGGTGTCCTGGAGGTTCCGGCGGCGCTGGCAATGGCCCTGCAAACCCAGGAACGTGGTGAAGTCTACCAGGGTCCGAGATATCAGGGTTATGTGCTGCTGGGCTGCGTCATCCGTGGCGAGACCAGCCACTATGACATTGTCGCCAATGAATCGGCGCGGGCAATCATGACGCTGACGATCGAAAAAAATGCGGCGATCGGTAACGGTATCCTGACGGTGGAAAACCGCGATCAGGCTCTCGTCCGGGCCGGAGTCCAGGAAAAGGACAAAGGCGGCGTCGCTGCCGCCGCGGCATTTGAGATGGCCGTACAGCGCAAGCGTTTTGGGCTGCGCAATGCCTGAACTCCAGCATCAGCCAAAGTCACCGACCATGACGGGACGCGCCGCCAACCAGCGCGGCGCAGCCCGGCTTGCCGCCGTCCAGGCGCTCTATCAAATGGACATTGGCGGCACCAGCCTGCCGGCGGTCATCACGGAATTTGAGGCCCATCGTCTGGACGGTGATGTTGAGGGCGAGGCGCTTCGACCGGCCGATGCAGGGTTTTTCGGCAAGCTGGTCAGCGGCGTTGTGGACAGGCAGCGCGAGATCGATCCGGTCATACACGATGCGCTGCCTGCCGGCTGGCCGCTCAAGCGGATCGACGTGACTTTGCGTGCGATTCTCAGATGCGGGGTGTTTGAATTGCGCCAGCGCGAGGATGTTCCGGCGCGGGTCGTGATCACTGAATATGTCGATGTGGCGCGGGCTTTTTTCGAGACCGACGAGCCCGGCCTCGTCAATGCCGTCCTTGACAATGTGGCACGGTCATGCCGGCCGGCAGAGTTCGATGCGGCGAATATCTGAGGCAACCGGACACGGCGGCTCGTCGCGGCAGGTGCGCCGTGGCCTTTGACGAGCGCGACCTGATCGACCGGTTGTTTCGGCCGCTGGCCGGACCGGGTTCGCTTGATCTTCTGGATGATACCGCGCTCATCGTACCGCCGCCCGGCTGCGATCTCGTCATCACCAAGGACATGATCGCCGCCGGCGTGCATTTCCTGCCCGACGATCCGCCTGAAACCGTGGCGCGCAAGGTTTTGCGGGTCAATCTGTCCGATCTGGCGGCAAAGGGCGCCGAACCGCTCGGGTATCTGCTCGGTGCCGGCTTCGGCAGGCGCGTCGGTGAACGCTGGATCGAAGCCTTTTGCGACGGGCTCGCGGCCGATCAGGACATATACGGGATTGGTCTTCTGGGCGGCGATACGATCGCGACATCGGCGGGCGCGGTCTTTTCCGTGACAATGATCGGAACGTTGCCGTCGGGCACGATGGTGACGCGATCGGGCGGGCAGTCGGGCGATGCGCTCTATGTGACCGGTTTTATTGGTTCGGCGGCCGCCGGATTGGCGGCCCAGAGCGGGGCAGAGACCCCGTGGGTCGGGCTGGCCGATCCTGTGAAAGCACGCCTCATTGAGCGATACCGTCTGCCCGAACCGGCCATGGCGCTGGCGCCGATTGTGCGAGCGCACGCCTCGGCGGCGATGGACATTTCCGACGGGCTGGTCGGTGATTGTGACAAGCTGGCCGCCGCATCGGGATGCACGGCCGTCATCAATGCACGCACTGTTCCGATCGATCCGGAGCTGATCCCGGAAGCCGTCGAGCCGGATGTCCTGGCCGGCCTTTTTACCGGCGGTGACGACTATCAGATTCTGGCGGCGATCCCGACATCGGACGAATCGCCGTTTTGTGAGGCGGCGGCGGCCGTGGGCGTTGACGTGAGCAAGATCGGAAGACTTGTCGCCGGATCCGGCCCGGTCACGGTTCTGCTTGATGGTGAAGCCATGGCTTTGCCGGCGCGATCCTATGTCCACGGGCGAGGCAAAGAGGGACCATGACGGAGACGGTTCAAGGCGAGATTGCCGGCAAGGTCAGCGCCGGTGCCGATGACGGCAAGGCGCGCCGCAATGTCATGGTCCTCGCCGCCGCGCAGGCGATCGCCGGTGCCTCGCCGCCGATGAATATGGCGGTGTCGGCGCTTGCCGGATTCAGCCTGCTTGGCCAGGACAAATCGCTGGCGACAGTGCCGATTACCGGCTTTGTGCTCGGCACGGCATGCGGCACGGTGCCGGCAGCGCTGCTGATGCGCCGCGTCGGCCGGCGGGCCGGGCTCATCACCGGCATGCTGATCGGCGCCATTGGCGGGCTGATCGGCGCCGGCGCCATGGGGATCGGCAGTTTCTGGACCTTGTGTCTAGCCACGTTCCTGATGGGCTTTGCGTCGGCTTTCGTTCAGCAATTCCGGTTCGCCGCTGCTGATACGGCGAGCGCGGCCTTTCGGCCCAAGGCCATTTCGTTGGTGCTGGCCGGTGGCATCGTCGCGGCAATTCTGGGACCGCAGGCGGTCATTCACACGCGTGATTTGATCGGGCCTGTGCCCTACGCCGGCGCCTATCTTGCCGCCGCAGCCTTCCTGGTCACCGGCGCGCTGATCCTGATTGCGCTGGACATACCCAAACCGCCCGCGGTTCAGCGCAGCGCCGCCGGCCGGCCGCTGTGGCAGATTGCCAGGCGGCCGCGGTTCATTATCGCCGTGACCTGCGCAATTTCGGCCTATGCACTGATGAGCCTTGTCATGACGGCGGCACCGCTGGCCATGGTCGGCCATGGCCATCATCAGGATACGGCGACGCTTGGCATCCAGTGGCATGTGCTGGCGATGTTCGGCCCGAGCTTTTTCACCGGCTCACTGATTGTCCGATTCGGGGCGGAAAGAATCATCGCCATTGGTCTCATCCTTCTCATCGGATGCGCGCTCGTGGCTCTGTCCGGCGTCTCGATCGCCCATTTCTGGCTGGCGCTTGTCTTGCTCGGTGTCGGCTGGAATTTTGGCTTCATCGGCGGCACGGCGCTGGTCACCGAAACCTACGAACCGGTGGAAAAAGAGCGCGTTCAGGCGCTCAACGACTTCCTCATCTTCGGTTTTGTCGCCTTTGCCTCGTTCATGTCCGGCAAGCTTCTCGTCTCTGGTGGCTGGAACACAGTGAACCTGTCGGTATTGCCGATTGCGGTAATTTGCCTCGTCGGACTGGGCTGGCTCGAAATCAGGGCCCGCAAAAGGGCGATGCTCGACTTTCGCAGCCCTTGACGCGGGCAGACGTTTCGTCAATACCGCGCCCCGGTAAAAGGCGCCGGGCGACCGTCGCCACCGTCGCGCCATCCGTGCTTCCGGGATCGATTTTCCCGGCCCATCCTTCGGGGGAAATTCAATGTCATCGCTTTATTTCGTCATCGCCTGCGGTGTGCTTTCGATTGTCTATGCGGTCTGGGCGATCCAGTCCGTGCTGGCGGCCGACGCCGGCAACCAGCGCATGCAGGAGATCGCCAGCGCCATCCGTGAAGGCGCGACGGCCTATCTGACACGGCAATATACGACGATCGCCATTGTCGGCGTCGTTGTCTTCATCATCGCCTGGTGGCTGCTATCGAGCACGGCAGCGTTCGGTTTTGCCATCGGCGCGGTGCTGTCCGGTCTGGCGGGCTTCATCGGCATGCATGTTTCAGTGCGGGCCAATGTGCGCACAGCACAGGCGGCTTCGCAGTCGCTGGCCTCGGGCCTTGCCGTCGCCTTCAAGTCCGGCGCTATCACCGGACTTCTGGTTGCCGGTCTCGCGCTGTTGGGCGTTGCGGTCTATTTCTGGGTCCTGACCGCCATATTGGGTTACGAGCCGATCAGCCGCACTGTTGTCGACTCGCTGGTTGCTCTGGGCTTCGGCGCATCGCTGATCTCGATCTTCGCCCGTCTTGGCGGCGGTATTTTCACCAAGGGCGCCGATGTCGGCGGCGATCTCGTCGGCAAGGTCGAGGCGGGAATTCCGGAAGACGATCCGCGCAATCCGGCGACCATTGCCGATAATGTCGGCGATAATGTCGGCGACTGCGCCGGCATGGCGGCCGACCTTTTCGAAACCTATGCCGTGACCGTCGTTGCGACCATGGTTCTGGCCTCCATCTTCTTTACCGGCGATGAGGCCTTTACGCTGATGATGCTGCCGCTGATGATCGGTGCCGTCTGTGTCGTGACCTCAATTATCGGCACGTTTTTCGTCAAGCTCGGTTCCAACAATTCGATTATGGGCGCTCTCTATAAGGGCTTCATCGCGACGGCCGTGCTGTCGGCTGTTGCGCTCGCTGGCATCGTCTGGGGCTGGCTCGGCGGCGACGTTCAGTACACGGCCGGCGGCGTTACCTTTACCGGCCGCCACCTGTTTTATTGCGGCCTGATCGGCCTGATCATCACCGGGCTGATCATCTGGTCGACCGAATACTACACCGGGACAACCTACCGGCCGGTGAAGTCAGTCGCCCTGGCCTCGGTCACCGGACATGGAACGAACGTCATTCAGGGCCTTGCCGTATCGCTGGAATCAACGGCTGTACCGGCGATCATCATCATCGCCGGCATCCTGACGACCTATGGGCTCGCCGGCCTGTTCGGCATCGCCATTGCGGTGACGACAATGCTGGCACTGGCCGGTTTTGTCGTCGCCCTCGACGCTTTCGGCCCGGTTACCGACAATGCCGGTGGCATTGCCGAAATGGCCGATCTGCCCGGCGAAGTGCGCAACACCACCGACGCACTCGACGCGGTCGGCAATACGACCAAGGCGGTGACGAAGGGTTATGCGATCGGGTCGGCCGGGCTCGGCGCGCTGGTGCTGTTTGCCGCCTATACGGAAGACCTGAAGTTCTTCGCGGCCAATGCGGAACCCGGATCGTACTTTGCAGGTGTCAACGTCGATTTCTCGCTTTCCAATCCGTACGTGGTTGTTGGCCTGCTGTTCGGCGGCCTGCTGCCTTATCTGTTCGGCGGCATCGCGATGACGGCGGTTGGCCGGGCCGCCGCCTCGGTCGTTGAGGAAGTGCGGCGGCAGTTCAAGGAAAAGCCGGGCATCATGGAAGGTACCGAAAAGCCGGATTACGGCCGGGCCGTCGACATGCTGACCCGGGCGGCGATCAAGGAAATGGTCGTGCCCTCGCTGCTTCCGGTGCTTTCGCCGATTTTCTGCTTTTTTGTCGTCGGTGCCATTGCCGGTGCGGAGAACGCCTTCGCGGCGCTCGGCGCCATGCTGCTCGGCGTCATCGTTAATGGCCTGTTCGTCGCGATTTCCATGACAGCGGGCGGCGGCGCCTGGGACAATGCCAAGAAGCTGATCGAGGACGGCCATCATGGCGGCAAGGGATCGGAAGCGCACAAGGCTGCGGTGACCGGCGACACCGTCGGTGATCCCTACAAGGATACGGCCGGACCGGCGGTCAACCCGATGATCAAGATCACCAACATTGTGGCGCTGCTGCTGCTTGCGGTGCTGGCGCACTAGGGCGGTTCAGCCGGAAACAGAAAAGCCCCGCATTTCGGTGCGGGGCTTTTTTATGCCTGGCGGCGGCGTGCCTGTTACTGAGCAGGCGTGAAGCGGCCGGTGGCGTCGAGCAGCTGCGCGATGAAGGAAAAGTCCGAACCGCCGGTCGGCGTCGTCCGCGATACGAAATCGAAAACCTGTCCGTCCTTCAGGCCATAATTGGCGATCTGCGAGACAAGATCCTCGCTGTCGAAATAGACGGCGAGCACCCGCTGATCGACAATGCTGTAATTCATGAATGCGGCCGGCCGGCTCGCGGTCTGGGAAATGTAATAATAAGCCTCACTGCCGAAATCGGCGGTCGTGGAGGGCGTCCCGAGCGCGATCAGCACCTGATCCCGGCTGGCTCCGACCGGTACCTGCTCAAGCGCGAATTCAGAGACGACATAACCGCGTTGGGCGATCTGGCCGCCGCAGCCGCCGAGCGATGCCGAGCCGAGAAGGGCCAGGGCGATCGCAGCCGATATCCGCCGATTGCTTTTCATGTTCATGGCATCGCTCTAGACCGGCAATTATGGCATTGCAATGGCCCGCGCCGCGAACTGATAATTATCGCGCAAAAATTCAGACCACCGCCTGAAACGTGATCCGGCGCTTTAGCTGAAAGCCAAACAATATCCACGCTCACTGGTATAATCCGCCATGTTGCATTTTTTTTCAAAGAGCCGTCATCGTCCCGACCATGCCGCATCGGTCTATGCATCGGTCGTCGAGGCGGCGCGCAATCGGGTGTTCTATGCGCGGCTTGGCGTGCCCGATACGCTTGATGGCCGGTTTGAAATCCTGTCCATCATGCTTCATGCGGTGTGCCGGCGGCTGGTGCATGGCAACGATCCCGATACGGCGTTTTCGAGGCGAATCACCGAGCACTTCGTTGTCGATATGGACAGCAATTTGCGCGAAATTGGCGTCAGCGACGTGCGTGTGGCCAAAAAGATGAAGACGCTTTACGGCGCCTATAGCGGGCGCATTGCCGCCTATGACATTGCCCTTGCCAGCGGCGGCAATGCGTTGGAAAAGGCGGTGGCGCGAAATGTCTTTCCCGATGGAGCGCCGGAAGGCGCGGCGGCGGCTCTGGCTGCCTATATCCGGGCCGTGGAAACCATGCTGGAGGGCATTTCGACCGCCGATATCGGCGACGGCCATGTCGCGTTTCCCGATCCCGCCGCCGTCATGGCCGCTGCCGCCACAACCGGACCGGGGGCCTCTTGATGCAGCCTTCAAATGACGCACCGTTTTCGCTGACCGTCGCGGTTCTCGACATTGGTCGAAGGGGCCGGACGGAAAAGCTGAAGGCCGATGCCGGTCAGCGGGCCGCATTGGCGGACCTGCTCGGTGTGGAGGCGATTGAGCGGCTAAACGGCGAATTTCAGCTGGATATGGTGAGCGGCAGCGCTGTTCATCTGCGTGGCCGGATCGAAGCGGACGTGGTGCAGACCTGCGTCGTCAGCCTCGAACCGGTGCAACAGCATATCGAAGAAACGGTCAGTGTAACGTTGTTGCCGGCCGAGACAGACGATGGGCGGCCGGAAGCGTTCGCGCTGGTCGATCCAATGGACGAGGAAGACAAGGATACTTTTTCCGATGGCCGGATTGATCTTGGCGTGATCGTCAGCGAACAGCTGGCGCTGCATCTCGATCCCTACCCACGCGCCCCGGGCGTTGAATTCGAGGCGGCCGGGAGTGAGGAAACGACAGAGCGCGACTCGCCGTTTGCGGCGCTGGAGCGGCTGAAGCGGGATCGCGGTTGAGCGTTTACGGGTACCGGCCGACAGATTAAACCTTGCCATTGAACCCGTTGCCGGTATCGTCCGCGCCGGTTCGCAGTCAGGAAAATGGACCCGCTCGCCGTCATGTCCTCCACGATTACCCTCGCATTGGACGCCATGGGCGGAGACAATGGCCCGGCCATTGTCCTGCCCGGGGCGGAGATCGCGCTGGAACGGCGAAGCGACCTGAAATTCATGATCTATGGCGAGGCGCCGGTGGTTGAGCCGCTTCTTGCCGAATGTTCCAGGGTTCGGGCGGCATCGACCTTCATTCATTGCGATGTCTCGGTGCAGATGGACGACAAGCCGAGCCAGGCGCTGCGGCGCGGCCGCTGGAAGTCAAGCATGTGGCGCAGCATTCAGGCTGTGCGAGATGGTGAGGCCGAGGCGGCGGTTTCGGCGGGCAATACCGGCGCCCTGATGGCCATGTCGAAATTCTGTCTGAAGACACTGCCGGGAATTGAGCGGCCGGCGATTGCGGCGATCTGGCCGACATTGCGCGGCGAGAGCATTGTCCTGGATGTCGGTGCGACGATCGGGGCCGATGCGCGAATGCTGGTCGATTTCGCTGTCATGGGCGCGGCGATGGCGCGGTCGCTTTTCGGCCTGGAGCGTCCGAGCGTCGGTCTCCTCAATATCGGCGTCGAGGAGATCAAGGGCGTTGAAGACGTCCGCGAAGCCGGGCGGATCCTGAGAGCGATCGACCATCCGCATTTTCATTATCATGGCTTCGTTGAAGGCGGCGATCTTGGCAAAGGCACGGTCGATGTTGTCGTGACTGAGGGGTTTTCCGGCAATATCGCCCTGAAAACGGCGGAAGGAACGGCCCGTCAAATCTCCGAATATCTGCACGCCGCGATGCGCCGGACAATGTTCGCCAGGATCGGCTATCTGTTTGCCCAATCGGCATTCACGCGGCTGCGCGAAAAGATGGATCCGGGAAAGGTCAATGGTGGCGTCTTTCTCGGCCTCAATGGCGTTGTCATCAAGAGCCATGGCGGCACTGATGCCGAGGGGTTTGCCGCCGCGATCGACGTTGCCAGGGAAATGGCGCGGGACAATCTCGTCCAGCAGATCGCCGAGGACATCGAACTCGGCCGGCAAGACCTTGAAACAGGCGCCATTGCGCCAGCAGAGGCCGCAACAGGATGATCCGCACAATCATTGTCGGATCGGGCAGCTATCTGCCGTCCAAGATCCTGACAAACCAGGAACTTGCCGCGATGGTCGAGACCTCCGACGAGTGGATCGTCCAGCGAACCGGCATAAAGGAACGCCGGATCGCGGCGGAGGGGGAACTGACCTCCGATCTGGCGACCATTGCCGCTGAGCGGGCGCTCGCCGATGCCGGATACACGGCCGATGACATCGATCTGATCATTCTGGCGACGGCAACGCCGGATCACACATTTCCGGCGACGGCGGTGACCGTCCAAGACCGTCTTGGCATGCATCACGGTGCTGCATTTGATATGCAGGCGGTGTGCAGCGGTTTCGTTTTTGCGCTTGCGACGGCCGATTGCTATGTCCGGACGGAACAGGCGCGGCGCGTTCTTGTCATTGGCGCGGAGACGTTCTCGCGCATTCTGGACTGGAGCGACCGCACCACCTGCGTGCTGTTTGGCGATGGCGCCGGGGCTGTGGTCGTCGAAGCCTCAGAGCAGCCGGGCGAAATTTCCGATCGTGGCATCCTGACGTCGCATTTGCGCTCCGACGGGCGGCACAAGGAAAAGCTTTATGTCGATGGCGGACCTTCGGCAACGCGAACCGTCGGTCACCTGCGCATGGAGGGGCGGGAAGTTTTCAAACATGCCGTTTCGATGATTGCCGATGTGATCGAGGCGGCATTTGAGGCCACAGGGACCGGGCCGGCGGATATCGACTGGTTCGTGCCGCATCAGGCAAACAAGCGAATTATTGATGCAAGCGCGAAAAAACTCGGCATTCCGCAGGACAAGGTGGTGATTACCGTCGATCGCCACGGCAATACTTCTGCCGCCTCAATCCCGCTGGCGCTGGACGAGGCGCGGCGCGAGGGCGTGATCGGCGACGGGCAGCTTGTGCTTCTGGAAGCCATGGGCGGCGGCTTCACCTGGGGCTCGGTTCTGGTGAGAATGTGAATAAATGAGATGCCTCATGTGGTTGACCGCCCCACACCAGCCGAATACGGTAGCAAGCCGTTGGGTCACTTACACAAACACAACCTTAGCGAGTAGCTCATGGGGGGCAAGACGATAACCCGAGCCGACCTGGCCGAGGCCGTTTATCGGCGTCTTGGCCTGTCGCGTACCGAATCGGCCACAATGGTCGAGATGGTCCTGGACGAAATCTGTAATTCCATTGTCAGTGGCGAATCCGTAAAGCTGTCGTCTTTCGGATCCTTTATTGTCCGTCAAAAAGGGCAACGCATTGGCCGCAACCCCAAAACCGGGCGGGAAGTTCCAATTCCGCCGCGGCGGGTTACCGTTTTCAAGCCAAGCAACATCATGAAAAAGCGGATCAACGACGAGCTGACCGGCACCGGATCTTCCAATTCCGCCGCAGAAAACTGACCGGATGTGCGATCGAATAATGCCAGCGCAGGGTGATTCATGAAGGCGCCGGACGCGTTCCGAACAATCAGCGAAGTCGCCGAGGAACTTGATCTTCCGCAACATGTGCTGCGTTTCTGGGAAACCCGGTTCCGGCAAATCCATCCGATGAAGCGCGGCGGCGGCCGCCGGTATTACCGGCCCGATGATGTCGATCTGCTGCGTGGAATCCGGCTGTTGCTGTACGGCGAGGGGTTCACCATCAAGGGCGTGCAGCGCCTCCTGAAGGAAAAAGGGACGGGTTTCGTGACCGCCGTCGGCCAGACCGGCTCGGTGGAAACCGTAACGCTGGATGAAGCCGGAAACGAAGTTGACGTGCAGGCGGCATCGCCGTCCGGTCCGGTGCCGAAGGGTGCGGCAGGCAAGGGTGGTTCTGCCGGGTTGAGCCTGTCGAAATCGGGGCAACGCCAGTTGGAAGGCGCGCTTTCGGTATTGATGGAAGCCAAGCGGATGCTCGATCAGACCCGGTGATCAAGCGTCACCATCATGCGTAATAGTTTTTGAAAAAATGGTCGGAGCGAGAGGATTCGAACCTCCGACCCCTAAGCCCCCAGCTTAGTGCGCTACCAGGCTGCGCTACGCTCCGACGCGCTAAGATATATTGCCTGCACCTGGATGATGCAACGGGTGCCGCGCTCTGCGATGTGCTGCAAACGAGATCGGCCGACTGGCGGGTCATCAGCGATCTTCCGTCCGCGGTTTTGCCATCCACCAGATGATCAGGCCGGCCGGCGGCACCCACAACAAACCGGCGACGGCGTAATAGATCAGTTGCACCAGGCCGGAAGTGCCCGGCAGCTTTGCGGCGGCAATTGTCATTGCCGTCAGGGAATAGACAACGACCAGGACAATCAGGGCGAGCGTTCCGGTCAGTTTTCGCAATTTATCAGGCATGACCGGCCGCTAGCGGAATTGTTTCGGCATAGCAAGGTGGAGCGCCGAAACAGAACGGCGCAACGCTGTGCGACGATCCGGTGGCTTGCCGACCGCGGAAAAGCGGCCTAGTCAGCACAAATGCCAATGACCGCCACAGATCCTGCCCGTTCTGCGATCCCTACCACCGAGGCAATGGGTGACGCGGCGGGTGAAAATTTGCGCGCCGTGCGTCTTTGGCTGGCGATAACGGTGCTGCTGGTCGTCGTCATGGTGCTGGTCGGCGGGGCGACGCGGCTGACCGATTCAGGACTGTCGATCACCGAGTGGAAACCGGTTGTCGGCGCCATACCGCCACTGTCACAGGATGACTGGCAGGCCGAATTCACGCTGTACCAGCAGACGCCGCAATATGCGCTGCTCAATGACGGCATGAGCCTTGCCGAATTCAAATTCATCTATTGGTGGGAATGGGGCCATCGCCAGCTCGGCCGCTTGATCGGGCTCATATTTTTGGGCGGTCTCATCTGGTTCGCCGTGCGGCGTGTCGTCAATCTGCGCCAGGGTCTCATGCTGTTTGCGACCGGACTTTTGCTGGGAACCCAGGGGCTTATCGGCTGGATCATGGTGGCGTCCGGGCTGGAGCCCGGCATGACCGCCGTCGCGCCGGTCAAGCTGACACTGCATCTGACGCTAGCCTGCCTGTTCTTTGCGGCGCTAATTGCCCTGATCGCACGGCTTGGGCGCGAGGGCGGGGACAGCGCGTCACCGGGCGTGAGGATCGGCGCCTGGGTGATGACCATTGCAATCTTCATTCAGATCGCGCTTGGCGGTCTTGTCGCCGGCCACGATGCGGGTCTCACCTACAACAGCTGGCCGTTGATGGACGGTGCCTTCATCCCCGAGGGTCTGGTGTCGCTCAGCCCCGCCTGGATGAATGTTGTCGACAATATTTTGGCGATCCAGTTCAACCACCGCATCGGCGCCTATGTTCTGGCCCTGCTGATCGGGCTGCACACGTTTTTTGTCTGGCGCAATGCGGCGCCGGCGGTGCGGCAAAGGCTTGCCGGCCTGACGGCTCTGGTCGTCGTGCAGATGGTGCTGGGCATTGTGACGCTTTTATATGTCGTGCCATTCATTCCCGCGCTGGCGCATCAGGGCGTCGCGCTCATCATGCTGGCCGTTGCCGTGTGGCACACGGCGCGGCTGCGCCCGGCTGTTCCGGCTGCTTGACGCGCCGATTGCGCCCGTTAGGCTCGGGCGAGCGAGAGGGCGCAGATGAACAAACCGGTTTCCATCACGACAGGCTATTCGGCCTGTCCGCATGACTGCCCGTCGACCTGCGCGCTTGATGTCGAAATCATCGACGGAGCACGGATCGGCCGGCTGCGCGGCGCGTCCGGCAACGACTATACGGCCGGCGTTATCTGCGCCAAGGTCGCCCGCTATGCTGAGCGGGTCCATCACCCGGACCGGCTGACCAGCGCGCTCAAACGCAAGGGCGCCAGGGGAGCGGGCGATTGGCAAACGCTGCCGGTCGCGGCGGCGCTCGACGAGATCGCCGAGGCCTTCGATAAGGCCGAGGCGTTGCATGGCGCAGAGTCCATCTGGCCCTATTATTATGCCGGGACGATGGGGCTGGTTCAGCGCGACGGCATCAACCGGCTGCGGCACGTCAAGACCTATTCCGGCCAGTTCGACACGATCTGCACCAATATGGCCTGGACCGGCTTTGTCGCCGGAACCGGCAGGCTGGCCGGGCCGGATCCGCGCGAGATCGCCCGTTCGGACCTCGTCATCATCTGGGGCACCAATGCGGCGGCGACGCAGGTCAACGTCATGACCCACGCGGTCAAGGCGCGCAAAACGCGCGGCGCACGGCTCGTTGTCATCGACGTCTATAACAACGCGACCATGGCGCAGGCCGATCTGGCGCTGTGCCTGCGGCCGGGCACCGACGGCGCGCTGGCCTGTGCGGTCATGCATGTGCTGTTCCGCGACGGCCATGCCGACCGGGAATTCCTGGAGACTTACACCGACCGGCCGCGCGATCTTGAGGCGCATCTGAAGGAGCGCACGCCGCAATGGGCCGCCGCGATCACCGGCCTGAGCGTTAAGGAGATCGAGACCTTTGCGCAGTGGGTCGGCACGACGCCACGAAGCTTTTTCCGGCTTGGCTACGGCTTTACGCGCTCGCGCAATGGCGCGTTCAACATGCATGCCGCGGCGTCGATCCCTTGCGTCACCGGCGCCTGGAAGCACGAGGGCGGCGGCGCCTTTCACAACAATGGCGCGATCTATCATCTCGACCAGACGATGGCTGCCGGCCTCGATCAACGTGATCCGTCGGTGCGCATGCTCGATCAGTCACGGATCGGCGCCGTCCTGTGCGGCGAACCGGCCGATCTGAAGGGCGGGCCGCCGGTCACGGCCATGCTGATCCAGAATACCAATCCTGTCTGCGTCGCGCCCGATCAAAGGACGGTAAAAGCCGGGTTCGCCCGCGACGATTTATTCATCGCCGTGCATGAGCAGTTCATGACCGAAACGGCGGCACTTGCCGATATCGTGCTGCCGGCGACGATGTTTCTGGAACATGACGACATCTACAAGGGTGGCGGTCACCAGTACCTCGTTCTGGGTCCGAAACTCGTCGATCCACCAGCCGGCTGCCTGACCAACCATCAGGTGATCTGCGGCCTTGCCGAACGGCTCGGCGCGGCGCATCCCGGCTTTGCCATGAGCGAGCGAGGGCATATCGACTGGATGCTGTCCAATTCCGGCTGGGGCTCGCTTGCCGAACTGGAGGACAATCGCTGGATCGACTGCCAGCCGCCTTTCGACGAGGCGCATTACCGCAACGGCTTTGCCTGGCCCGACGGAAAATTCCGCTTTTCGCCCGACTGGCAGGCCCTCAGGGCGCCGAACCGGCCGACGGACGGGCCGCTCGGACCTTGGCGGGACATGCCGGAATTGCCGGATCACTGGGCCGTCACGGAAGACAAGACGGAGGAATTTCCGTTCCGGCTGGTGACCGCCCCGGCGCCGTCCTATCTCAATTCGACCTTCAACGAGACACCGAGCTCGATCAAACGCGAAATCCGGCCGACAGTGCTGATCCATCCGGACGACGCCGATGAATGTGGTTTGCCGGATGATTGTTCGATAAAATTAGTGAATAAACGCGGACAAACCTCTGTCTATACGAAGAATTACACTGGCGTACAGCGTGGCGTATTGATCGCCGAAGGGCTATGGCCGAACGCCGCCCATGCCGATGGCTGGGGCATCAACGCGCTGACCGGCGCCGATGCGGTCGCGCCATTCGGCGGCGCTGCCTTTCACGACAATCATGTGCGGATCGAGCGCGCCGGCTGAACAGCGTCCGCCCTTCAGGCGCAATGCGGTACGATCAGAACGTCACCGGCATGGCCACCGTCTTCATCGATCATGACCTTCTCGCTAACGACGCGGGCCTTGCGGTCGGCGACGAGCGCAACAGCGATCGGATAGATGCGGTGCTCAACGGCGAGGACGCGTTCGGCGAGGCTCTCGGCCGTATCGCTTGGCAAGACCGGAACCGCGCCCTGCACGATGACCGGGCCTTCATCCATTTCCGCCCGCACGAAATGAGCCGTGGCGCCGTGGATGCGCACGCCCGCGGCGAGGGCGCGTTCATGGGTTTGCAGACCCTTGAAGGCCGGCAGGATCGAGGGATGGATGTTGATCAGGCGGTCACGCCAGGCATCGACGAATTCAGAGGTCAAAAGCCGCATGAAGCCGGCCAGGCAGACAAGTTCGATATTCGCGTCACCGAGAGCCTGATTGATGTCGGCTTCGAAAGCAGCGCGGTCGTCGAATTCGCGATGGTCGATGACCATGGTCTCAACGCCGCGTTTTTCCGCCTCGGCAAGGCCGGCCGCATCAGCCCGGTTGGACAGGACAAAGGCGATTTCGGCGGGAAAGTCCTCGGCCTTGGCGGCATTGAGGAGCGCGACCATGTTGCTGCCGCGCCCGGAAATCAGAACCGCAGTTCGGGTTTTCGCCATCGTCAGGACTGCCGCAGATGATTGCGGAAGATGATGGCGTCGCCGCTGCGCCGGACAAGATGACCAAGCGGCGCGACGATCTCGCCGGCATCGGTGAGGGTAGCGGCCACGGTGTCGGCGTCGTTTGAAGCGGCCACGACGATCATGCCGATGCCGCAATTGAACGTGCGGGTCATCTCTTCTTCCGTAACCGGCCCCTCGCTCTGCAGCCAGGCGAAGACCGGTTGGGCCGGTATTGCCGCAAGATCGATCTCCGCGGCCAGGCTTTCGGGAAGGACGCGCGGAATATTCTCCGCCAGGCCGCCGCCGGTGATGTGAGCCAGTGCCTTGACGGCGCCGGTGTCGCGGACCGCGCCCAGACAGCTGCGCACATAGATGCGGGTCGGCACCAGCAGCGCCTGCGCCAGCGTCAGATCACCGGCGAAAGGCGCCGGGTCGTCCCAGCCCAGGCCCGAATTGGCAACAATCCGGCGAACCAGCGAATAGCCATTGGAGTGGAGGCCGCTTGCGGCAAGGCCGAGCACGACGTCGCCTTCAGCCAGATCACCGCGCGGCAGGATTTTGCCGCGCTCGACCGCCCCGACGGCAAAACCGGCCAGATCATAGTCGTTTGCCTGGTAAAGGCCCGGCATTTCAGCGGTTTCGCCGCCGATAAGAGCGGCACCGGCCAGCTTGCATCCCTCGGCAATGCCGGCAATGACGGTCGCCGCCTGGTCGACGGAGAGTTTGCCGGTCGCCAGATAATCGAGGAATAACAGCGGTTCGGCACCTTGCACGACGAGATCGTTGACGCACATTGCAACAAGATCGATGCCGATCGTCTCATGCTGCCCGGTCTCAATGGCGATCATCAGCTTTGTGCCGACACCGTCGGTCGCCGCGACGAGGACCGGATCGTCGAAGCCGGCGGCTTTCAGGTCAAACAAGCCGCCAAAGCCGCCGATCGCCCCCATGACGCCGGCACGACGGGTGTTTTGAGCGGTTGGCCGGATTTGCTCAACGAGACGGTTGCCGGCATCGATATCAACGCCGGCATCCCTGTAGCCGATTGCGGTTTTTTCGTGCGCCATATAACGGAAGCGGGTAGAGCGCATGAAACGGGAATGCAAGTGTCCAATCGCCGCTCGCCGCGAGGATGGGACAAAATCGGACAGGGTATCGGGAACAAGACGTGACAATTCCGAATTTTATCACCTTGGCGCGGATCTTCGCGGTGCCGGTGATCGTCTATCTCGTCATCGCCGACCGCTATATGGAAGCGGCGCTGCTGTTTGTCGTCGCCGGTATCTCCGACGCCGTCGATGGCTTCATCGCCAAGCGCTTCAACGCCGCATCGGACCTTGGCGCCTATCTCGATCCGATTGCCGACAAGGCGCTGCTGGTTTCGATCTTTCTGGCTCTGGGTTTCAAGGGCGCCCTGCCGGTCTGGCTGATAATCGCGGCGGTCAGCCGCGATATCCTGATCGTCGGCGGTGTCATCCTGTCGTGGATGCTGAGCCGTCCCGTTCCGATGCGACCGTCGATGGTTTCCAAGGTCAACACGGTTGCCCAGATCGTTCTGATCGCTCTCGTTCTCGGCGCGCATGGCGGCTTTGAGGCCCTGACGCCCTTGACGGGGCCGGCGATCATTCTCGCCGGCAGCTTGACGGTGATTTCGGCAGCCGCCTATCTCATGGAATGGCTGCGGCACATGGCCGGATTTGAAGACGTGCAACCCGGGGTGGACAATTGACGGCGAGAAGTCAGGCGACATTCTGGCTCGCGGCCCTGGTCGCCTTCATCGGTTTCCTGTGGCTGTTCAGCGGTATCCTGCTGCCCTTCATCATGGGCATGGCGCTGGCCTACATTCTTGATCCGCTGGCCGACCGGCTGGAGCGGGCCGGGATGAGCCGGCTTTGGGCGACGGTCACGATCCTCATAATTTCCGTCATCGTGTTCGTTGTAGCCCTGCTGGTCATTATCCCGGTTCTGGCAAGCCAGATGGCCGGGTTCATTGATCGCCTGCCGGCCTATGTTGCGCGGCTGCAGGAACTCGCCGGAACGCTATTTCAGACCCGGATCGGACAGTTTCTGGGTGCCGGCGATCTCAATTCGAGCGTAGACGACATCGTCAGGGAAGCCGCCGGCTGGCTTGGAACGCTTATGGCTTCGGTCTTTGCCGGCGGCCGGGCGATCCTCAATGTTGTCAGCCTGTTCGTCATCACGCCGGTGGTCGCGTTCTACCTGCTTTACGATTGGGACCGGATGATCGCCGGTATCGACGACTGGATGCCGCGCGATCATGTGGAAACGGTGCGGCAGATCGGCCGGGATATCGACAAAGCCATGGCCGGATTCATCCGCGGTCAGGGATCGGTCTGCCTGGTGCTTGGCCTGTTCTATGCGATCTCGCTGAGCCTAGTCGGCCTGAATTTCGGTTTTCTGATCGGTTCGGTGGCCGGCCTGATCAGCTTCATTCCCTATGTCGGATCGATTGTCGGCTTCGTCCTGTCCGTCGGCGTGGCGCTGGTGCAGTTCTGGCCGGACTGGATCTGGGTGGTCGTTGTCGCCGGCATTTTCGCTGTCGGCCAGTTTTTTGAGGGCAATATCCTGCAACCCCGGCTGGTCGGTTCCAGCGTTGGCGTGCATCCGGTCTGGCTGATGTTCGCGCTGTTCGCCTTTGGCTCGCTGTTCGGCTTTGTCGGCATGCTGATCGCCGTGCCGGCAACGGCTGCGATCGGCGTCCTGGTGCGCTTTGGCATTGGCCAATACATGCAAAGCCGCATTTACGCCGGACGTGGCAGCGGCGGGGGCGGCTCCGCCGATAGCCAGGGGTAGTGGCATGGCCAGCCCGCCACGGCAGATTCCCATCCCACTTGGCCATCAGCCGGTCTATAACCGTGACAGTTTCATCGTCGGTGAAGCCAATCGCGCGGCGCTCCAGCTGATCGAAAGCTGGCCGGCCTGGCCGGTGCCTGTGGTTATTCTCACCGGACCGCCGGGCTCAGGCAAAACGCACCTGGCCCATATCTGGACAAGTCTGGCCGGCGGCCTGCTGATTGAGGCAGATCAATTCGCGCAGCCGAATGGCAGTCTCACCATCACTGGTCCGACTGCCATCGACGGGATCGATATGGACAACGTTCCCGAAAAAGCGCTCTTTCACCTGATGAACATGGCCGCGGAAGCCGCAACGACATTGCTTATGACATCGCGGACGCCGGTTGCCAACTGGCAGATCGGATTGCCCGATCTGGGTTCGCGCTTACGCCTTGCCGCACCGACCGAATTGACGGCGCCCGATGACGCGCTCTTGCGCCAGGTCATGGTCAAATTGTTCACCGACCGTCAGCTATTTATCGATAAAAGCGTTGTGGATTATATTTTATTGCGGATGGAGCGTTCTCTTGCCAGCGCATCAAGGATCGTATCGGCTCTGGATCAGGCAGCGCTCTCAGCCGGCCGGCGGATCACCCGCCCTCTTGCCGCCGACGTTCTGGAGGCCGATGGTAGCCCGGAAACGCAACTGGACGGGGAACGCACGGCCGAACGTTGATGGCATTTCGGCATTGTAAAGGAGTAGGACAATGGCAGCTTCACAACTGAAGTCGGGCAGCCGATGAGCGAAGCCAGCATACATGCTGACACCAAGCCAGCGCCCAAACAGGATAATCATCCGGCGTTGAAGCGGGATGAGGCGTTGTTTGCCAGCCCGAACCGGTTCATGAACCGGGAGATATCCTGGCTGGAATTCAACCGGCGCGTTCTTGAGGAAAGCGAGAACGAGGACCACCCGCTGCTTGAGCGCCTGCGGTTCTTGTCGATCTCCGGCAGCAATCTCGATGAGTTTTTCATGGTTCGCGTTGCCGGCCTGAAGGGGCAGGAACGGGAGAATATCTCAACGCTCAGCGCCGACGGTCTGACGCCAAGCGAGCAGTTGAGCAAAATCGACACCAAGGTCACCGAACTTGTCGCCGAGCAGCAGGCGCAGTGGGCCATCCTGCAACTGGCGCTGGCCGATACGGGCATCGTCATGGTTGCCGCCGATCAGCTTGAGCAGGCTGATCTTGACTGGCTGGAAAATCATTTCATGGAAGCGGTCTTTCCGGTGCTGACGCCACTGGCGATCGATCCGGCGCATCCGTTTCCGTTCATTCCCAATCTCGGCTTTACGATAGCGCTTGAACTTTCCGGTCCGAAACGCAAGGCCATGAATGCCCTGATCCGCGTGCCGAATACGCTCGACCGGTTCATTCACCTGCCGAGCAGGGGTAAGGACCGGTCGATCCGGTTTATCAGCCTTGAAGACACGACGAGCCTGTTTATCCAGAAATTGTTTCCCGGTTATGAGATTTCCGGCCGTGGTGCTTTCCGGGTCATCCGCGATTCCGACATTGAAATCGAGGAAGAGGCGGAAGATCTGGTGCGGCTGTTTGAGCGAGCCCTCAAGCGACGACGCCGCGGTTCGGTGATCCGGCTGGAGCTGGAAGAAATGATGCCGGCACCTTTGCGCAAGGTCGTGCAGGACGCGCTTGCCGCCGCCGACGATGAAATGCACATCATTCCGGGCATGCTGGGTATCAAGGATCTGGCCCAACTCGTCGATGTCGACCGGCCCGATCTGAAATTCGAGCCCTATGCGCCGCGTTATCCCGAACGCATACGCGAGCATGGCGGCGACTGTTTTGCGGCGATCCGGCAAAAGGACCTTGTCATTCACCACCCGTATGAATCGTTCGACGTGGTCGTGGAGTTTCTGCGCCAGGCGGCGAGCGATCCTGATGTCGTGGCGATCAAGCAGACGCTTTACCGGACATCGAACGACTCGCCGATCATCAAAGCCCTGACTGAGGCGGCGGAAGCGGGCAAATCGGTGACGGCGCTGGTTGAACTCAAGGCGCGGTTCGACGAAGAGGCCAATATCCGCTGGGCGCGCGATCTGGAGCGTGCCGGCGCACAGGTTGTCTACGGCTTCGTGGAGTTGAAAACCCACGCCAAGCTGTCCCAGGTGGTCAGGCGCGAAGCCAACGGCCTGGCGAGCTATGTGCATATCGGCACAGGCAATTATCACCCGATAACGGCCAGGATCTATACCGATCTCAGCTATTTCACCGACGATCCGAAGATTGCCCGCGACGTTGCCCGCATCTTCAATTTCATCACCGGTTACGCCCCGCCGCAGGATGTGAAGAGGCTGGCGGTATCACCGATAACGCTGCGCAAGCGGATTTTGAAGCATATCGCGGCCGAAACCGAACACGCCCGGGCAAAGCGTCCGGCGCAAATCTGGATGAAAATGAACTCGCTGGTCGATCCGGAGATCATCGATGCGCTTTACGCGGCAAGCCAGGCGGGCGTGGATACCGATCTCATCATCCGCGGCATCTCCTGCCTGCGCCCTGGCGTGCCCGGCCTGTCAGACAATATCCGCGTCAAGTCCATCGTCGGCCGGTTCCTCGAGCATTCGCGCATCCTGTGTTTCGGCAATGGCAAGGGATTGCCGTCGAAAAACGCCATCGTCTATATCGGTTCGGCCGATCTGATGCCGCGCAATCTCGACCGCCGGGTGGAAGCCATGACGCCGGTCGAGAATCCGACCGTGCACATGCAGATCCTTGACCAGATCATGGCCGCCAATCTGAAGGACAACCAGCAGAGCTGGGACGTCTTGCCCGACGGTACGTCGATCCGCATCGTACCGGAGAAGGGTGAGGAGGTGTTCAATGTGCACCAGTATTTCATGACCAATCCGAGCCTTTCGGGCCGTGGAAAATCCCTGAAATCGTCTTCGCCACGCGCCTTTACGCGGCGTGCCCGCAAGTAGCGAAAACGCCCAAGGCCGGATCGCCGGCGCCGGGCCGGTCGCGGTCATCGATATCGGTTCGAATTCCGTTCGCCTCGTCGCCTATGAACGGCTGGCCCGCTCGCCGACACCGCTTTTCAATGAAAAGGTGCTGGCCGGGCTTGGCGCCGGTGTCGCCGCGACGGGCGCTCTTTCGGCCGGCTCGGTTGACAAGGCGCTGGCGGCGCTGCGCCGGTTTACCGCACTGGCGGCGCAGATGCGCGTCGTCGACCTTCATGTCCTGGCAACGGCCGCGACACGGGAAGCGGAGAACGGCACGGCCTTTATCGCCGAAGCGCAGGCAATCTGCGGCGTACCGATCACGGTTCTGTCCGGCGAGGAAGAAGCTCGGATCTCCGCTTATGGCATCATAGCGGGTGTCGATCATGCCGACGGCGTTGCCGGTGATCTGGGCGGTGGCAGTCTTGAACTGGCCGAGGTCACGGGCGAGACGATCGGCCGCGGCGAAACCTTTCCCTTGGGCGGATTGCGTCTTGAGGCGGCGTCCGGCGGCTCATTGAAGGCCGCCAGGAAAATTACCCACGAAGCGCTCGCCGGCTCGAAGGCACTGAAAACGCTGAGGAACCGGGCATTTTACGCCGTCGGCGGGACGTGGCGCTCGCTGGCCGGGCTGCACATGCGGCAAAACGATTATCCGCTGCATGTGATTCATGATTACAAATTGCCGGCACGGGATGCGGAACCGTTCCTGGCGCCGCTGATGAGCGGTGATCTTGACGCGATCGCGGGAATTGAATCGGTCTCAAGACAGCGTCTCGCGTTGCTTCCCTATGGCGCGATCGTGCTCATGGAGATCATCAAGGCCGGCAAGCCGGATGCGGTCGCGGTGTCGGCACTCGGTCTGCGCGAAGGGTTTCTCTATTCCCGGCTGGGAAAAAAGGAGCGGCGGGCCGATCCGCTGTTGAGCGCGGCGCGTGAACTGGCGATCCTGCGTTCGCGCTCGCCCGCGCATGCGGAAGAACTCATCGGGTGGACCGGCACCGCAATGGCGGCGATGGGCATTGAAGAGACGGCAGAAGAAAAGCGGCTGCGGGCGGCAGCCTGCCTGCTCGCTGATATCGGCTGGCGCGCGCATCCCGATTATCGCGGCGAACAAAGCCTCAATATCATCGCCCATGCCGGATTTGTCGGTATCGACCATCCCGGCAGGGCCTATCTGGCGCTTGCCGCCTATTATCGCCATTCAGGCCTGTCGGACGATGAACTCGGCGCCGGCCTGCGCACCATCGCACCGTCACGCTATCTGGAGCGGACGCGCGCATTGGCGGCCATTTTTCGCGTTGGCTATCTCGTTTCGGCTTCGATGCCGGGCGTCATCCCGAGGACAAGAGTTGTGCGCGAAGCAAAGACGCTGGTGTTGGAATTGCCTGAAGACCTGGCAATGCTGGCCGGGGGGCGTCTGGCGACACGGCTGAAACAGCTGGCAAATCTCGCCGATCTCAAATCGGCGATCCGCGTTCTGCCGGCCTAGGGTCCAGACCCATAAATCTCATGCATTCTGTTTGACCCGGAGCCTTCGAATGGGAGCGAACAAGCGCAAGGCAAGGCTGGGTGCCTTGTCGAGCTCCTTCTTTTCCCAACCTGTTCAGCAACAAAATCTGCTCGCGCAGAATGGATGAGATTTATGGGTCTGGATCCTAGGTTGCGAAGTCAATCGCCATCTGCTTCAGAAGGCTGGACATTAAACGCTGCAACGCCGCTGCCGGACAGCGCCAGTGCCAGTTCGCCGCGCTTGAGCGCAAGGGCCTTTTCGCCAAAAAGCTCGCGCCGCCAGCCGCGCATCGCGGCAACGTCGGCGTTATCGTCGCAGGCAATTTTTTCAAGATCGTCGACCGTGGCGATGATGCGCGATGCAACGCCGTTCTCTTCGGCGACCATCTTTAAAAGCACCTTGAGCAATTCCGCCGCCGCGCTGGCGTGCTCGGGCGCCGAGCGCGGCCGGGGCATGGCCGGCAGATCGGCATCGGGAACGGCGAGCCCGGCCGCGACGGCCTCCAGAACGCCATCGGCAGCCGAGGAGCGCTCAAATCCGCGCGGCACGGCGCGCAGGCGGGCCAGCGCATCGCGATCTTTGGGCTGCTGCAGGGCGAGTTCATAGATCGCCTCATCCTTCAGCACCCGGCCGCGCGGGATGTTGCGGCTTTGCGCCTCACATTCGCGCCATGCCGCCATGGCCTGCATGACGGCCAGCTGGCGGGGTTTCTTGACCCGCATTTTCAGCCGCTTCCAGGCGTTCTCCGGATGGGTACGGTAGGTCTCTATATCGTCAACGACCGCCATTTCCTCCGCCAGCCAATGGGCGCGGTTCTGTTCTTCCAGATTGGCTTTCAGGGCAACATAGACGTCGCGCAGATGGACGACGTCGGACAGGGCATAGGAGAGCTGGCGATCGCTCAGTGGCCGATGCGACCAGTCGGTGAAGCGCGAGCTTTTGTCGATATGGTTGCCGGTAATCCGGTAAACGAGCTGGTCATAGCTGATCTGATCGCCAAAACCGCACACCATGGCGGCGATCTGGCTGTCGAATACCGGTGTTGGAACCGCGCCGTTTTGATGAACGAAGATTTCGATGTCCTGGCGCGCCGCATGGAAGATTTTCAGAACGTCGCGGTTGCGCATGAGATCGTAGAACGGCGCCAAGTCGATGCCATTGGCCAACGGGTCGATGATGTGCGCTTCGCCCGGCGCGGCGATCTGGATAAGGCAGAGCTTCGACCAGAAGGTGCTTTCGCGGAGAAATTCCGTATCGACGGTCACATAATCGGCTTGCGCCAGACGATCACACACCGCCTTGAGATCCGCAAAGCGGGTGATCGGTTCGATTTCAGCCAAACGGTCCAGCATATACTCGCAGTCACCAAGAATCAGACGGCGTGAGTCAAATGGAGGATTCGCGCCTTTGAGGCCCTTCGTAAAGGGTTTGTGGCGGCTTTGTCACATATTCATGACCCAGGTTCTTCGTCATTGCGCTTTGACGACCGGCGCGCGAGGCGGAAAATCACCGGCGATGTGCGCAACAAGGTGACGAAGCGCGAGCGCGCCTCGCGCGGAACCGGCCCCCGCCGGGTCATGCGGTAGATCGTGATCAGAAGCAGGATGCCATGGGCGACGCTGGTATAGGTAAAAAACGCCGGCGCGCCGAATGTCTGGATCACCACGGAGGCGGCGAACGGGCCAAAAATTGCGCCAAGCGAGAAAAAGAAACTAAGCCCGGCCGCGACCAGGACATAGCTTTCGCCATCCGCGCGGTCATTGGCGTGGGCCGCCGACAGGGAATAGAGCGGCAAGGCGAACGCTCCGAATGAGAATACCCCGGCGTAAACGGCAAACTGGGATCGCGCCACAAAAGCGAGAAACAGGCCGGCCAGCATTGCGCCGGTCGTGGCGGCGATGATCGAGGCGCGGCGGCCATAGCGGTCCGAAACCCAGCCGAAGGGATATTGCAAGGTCGCGCCGCCAATGATGCCGGCGCTGACAAACAGCGCGATACCGGTGACGCCGAGGCCGATTTCGCGGGCGTAGAGCGGACCGATCAGGCGAAAGGCGCTGTTGGTCAGCCCGATCGTCACGCAGCCCAGGCAGGCAAGCGGCGAGAGCGCCCATACCGCAGGAATGTTGAACCGGAAGGATTCAGGTGCTTTTGGCGACGTCCGGTCCATCAATGAAACCGGCACCAGCGACAGGCAGAACAGGATGGCGGTGACGGAAAAGATCGCAAATCCGGCCGGCGAGAACAGCGGCAGCAGAAACTGGCCGCCGGTCACGGCGGTAAGGTCGACGAGCCGGTAAATGCTCAAGACGCGACCACGATCGGTATTGGCGCTGCGGGCGTTGAGCCAGCTTTCGATCACGGTCGCCAGGCCCGAAAAGCAAAATCCCATGCCGGCGCGGATGATCATCCAGGCCAGCGGATCGATAATCAGGACGAGGCACAGCGTTCCGACGGCTGCCATGGCCGCCAGGCCGGCAAAGCAGCGGATATGGCCGACAGCGGCAATTAGCCTGGGCGCCAGCCAGGCGGCCACCAGGAAGCCGAAGAAATAGGCACCGCCGATCAGGCCGATCATCGTTGCGGAAAACGATTCCAGATCGGCACGCACCGCGATCAACGTTCCCTGCAAGCCGTTGGCGGCAAGCAGGATGGCGGCGGCGAGAAGCAGCGGTGCCAGAGGCCTAATGCGGGTCACGCGGGTGATTCCGTGTCGATTGCTTTTGCTTCATAAGCGCGGGCTGTCCCGCAGACCAGCGATACGGCACAACGCCGCCGCTGAATCTTCTTCCGCATGCCGGTTGCCGGCTGATTGACCTTGACAGGTCTTGTGCGTTCTGTGCTTTTCCGCGGCGGAATCGACCCTCCTCATCCTGCGGAAAGACGCGGCATTATCATGCATCGCTATCGGAGCCACACATGCGGCGCGCTGCGCGCCGACAATGCCGGTGAAACGGCCCGCCTGTCCGGCTGGGTTCACCGGGTCCGCGATCACGGCGGCGTGCTGTTTATCGACCTCAGAGATCATTACGGCCTGACGCAGATCGTCGCCGATCCGGATTCGCCGGCCTTTGCGGTCGCCGAAACATTACGCGCGGAATGGTGCCTGCGGGTCGACGGCATGGTGAAACCGCGTACGCCGGAGACAATCAATCCTGACCTGCCAACGGGCGAGATTGAGGTGTTTGCCAGCGAGATCGAAATCCTCTCCGACGCGCCGGAACTGCCGGTGCCGGTGTTCGGCGAGTTGGACTATCCGGAAGACACGCGGCTGCGCTACCGGTTCCTGGACCTGCGGCGGGAAACGCTTCACCAGAGCATCATGCTGCGCTCGTCGGTCGTTGCCAAAATGCGCGAATTGATGACCGGCACCGGCTTTACGGAGTTTCAGACGCCGATCCTGACGGCGTCATCGCCGGAGGGCGCGCGCGATTTCCTGGTTCCCTCGCGGCTGCAGCCGGGCCGGTTCTATGCCCTGCCGCAGGCGCCGCAGCAGTTCAAGCAGTTGATCATGATGGCCGGCTTTGACCGCTATTTTCAGATCGCACCATGTTTTCGCGACGAGGATCCGCGCGCCGACCGGCTGCCGGGCGAATTCTATCAGCTCGACGTTGAAATGAGCTTCGTGACGCAGGACGACGTGTTCGAGGCCATGGAGCCGGTCATTCGCGGCGTCTTTGAGGACTTTGCCGAGGGCCGGTCGGTCACCGCCGAGTTCCCCCGGATCAGACATGCCGACGTGATGCGGCTTTACGGCACCGACAAGCCGGACCTGCGCAATCCGATCGCCATGCAGGCGGTGACCGATCACTTCCGCGGCTCCGGTTTCAAGGTCTTTGCCGGCATGATCGAGGCCGACGAGAGCGTCGAGGTCTGGGCCATTCCGGCGCCGGGCGGCGGCAGCCGGGCGTTTTGCGACCGGATGAATTCCTGGGCGCAAGGCGAGGGCCAGCCGGGGCTGGGCTACATCTTCTTCCGCGAGGAAGAGGGCGCCATTTCGGGCGCCGGCCCGGTTGCCAAGAACATCGGAGCGGAGCGCACGGCGGCGATGCGCGAACAGCTTGGCCTTGGCACCGGCGACGCGGTGTTCTTTGTCGCCGGCGTGCCGAAAAAATTCGTCGATTTCGCCGGCAGCGCCCGCGACCGGATCGGTACGGAGCTTGAGCTGATCGACGAAAACGCCTTCGCGCTTGCCTGGATCGTCGATTTTCCGATGTATGAGTGGGATGAAGAGGCGAAAAAGGTCGAGTTCTCGCACAATCCGTTTTCCATGCCGCAGGGCGGGCTGGAGGCGCTGGAGAACGAGGATCCGTTGACCATCGACGCTTTTCAGTATGACATCATCTGCAACGGCTTTGAGATCGGATCAGGAGCAATCCGTAACCACAGGCCGGAAATCATGAAAAAGGCCTTCGCCATTGCCGGTTATGGCGAGGACGTTTTGGAATCCAAGTTCGGCGGCATGTTGCGCGCCTTGCAGTTCGGCGCGCCGCCGCATGGTGGCATGGCGGCCGGACTTGACCGGATCGTCATGCTGCTGGCAGGCGCGAAAAACCTGCGCGAAGTGACCATGTTCCCGATGAACCAGCAGGCGGAAGACCTGCTGATGGGGGCGCCCTCAGAGGTCACGCCACAGCAATTACGTGACCTTGGAATCCGGCTTGCACCGCAAAGTGGCGGCTGACGTCAGTTAATGTCAGTCAGTTAACCGGGCTGGCGCTGATGTCGCCGCCCAGGAGTTCGACCAGCGCTTTGGGCGACATGCTGACAGCACCGACAAGCGAGGGTAGAAGCACAATGTCTTCGGGGTCGAGGCGAATGGTGAGCCGGTGGCCGCCATCCAGAAACGCCAGCAATGCCGTGGACGTCTTGTTCTGAAGGTCCGGGTCGCCGAGCATGCCGAGCATGAACGGCAGCGCGCCCTTCAATTGCGTTCGATAGGTTTCGGTATCCAGGCCCTGCTTGGTGGCGTTATAGGCCAGCGCGCGATCGACGATCGACCGGTCGGTGATCTCAAGCAGCGCACCCTTGATGCCAAGCGTGCTGAGTATGGCCATCCCGGCCATCGGATTGGCATCGCCCTCGAGCGCCGGCACCATAGCGAAGACCGTATCGAGCCATGACTCCGTCAGTCCGGTAACGCCATAGTCGAACCGGATATCGCCAACGTCACGGGCCCGGTATTCGATCGTGGCGTCCATGAGCCCGGTATCGGCCGTCCATGACGCCTCGCCATCGCCGTCAACGGCGATCTCGTCATAACCGAAGGCGTCAAGCGCCTCGGCGAACGGCGAGGCTGTTTCGCGCCACAAATCGGACGACATGATCAAATCGCGAATTTGAACCGTTCCGGCGATCGGAAACCGGCGCACGCGACCGGTTACGGTGTAACCGTATTTGCCGATACGAACCAACGTATTACCGGCGGCGGCGACACTGAAGCCTGATAGCACCATGCCATCGAATACCGGCAACGCGTCGAACATCCGCCGCACAATTTCCGATTTCACCGCCGGATCGTCCTGGCGCTCGGAGAGATCGACGATCGCGGCAAAATTTTCGAAATCGGAGAAGCCGATGCCGGTTACAGCGAACCGATCCATCTCGAAATTCGCCTCCGGCGCCGTCGCGCGCACACCATCCACGGAAACTTCCGCGATCCCGTCGGCCGAAAACTCGGCAATCCGAATCTGGTTGATGGTCGCGTTTCCGTCGTCGGGCGCGGCCGGCTTGATCGCCATGCCCTCAACGCGGAACTCACCGAACCGCATTGACCGCATGATTTGCGGCACGAAGCCCAGAACTCGCTCCTTGATTTGCTCCTCATCGGCATCGGGATGGGTAAAAAGCCAGTCGAGATCTTCGGTGAAGGGCCGTTCGGGCTGCCGCATCGCCATGTTGTTGGCGACAACTCGCGCGATGCCGATGATGCTGCCATCCGGCGGCCTGATTTCAAAATCGCTGTAGACGATCCGATCAGTGACCGATTTCCAGATCCCGTCGCCGCGGCCGCCTGCATAGCTGTCCGGATCGAGCACCCGTGCCATTTGGCCGATATCGATGCCTTCGGCCACGGCGGTGCCGATGTTCATCCGCATCGGACCGTCGGGCGTTGTCTGCTTGATGGCCATTTCGCCGATGGACATCGTGGCGATGATGCCGCCGGCGAAGTCGTTGGTGAGGAATTCGCGGTAGATTGTTTCGCTGCGGATCGGTTCGTCTTCGCCCGGCACGGCAAGGCTCTGCACCAACGTCAGTGTCGGGATGTCGATGCGTTTGGCTTGTCCCTGAGCCAGCGCGGTGTAGAACTTGGCGATCCAGGTGACTGGACGATCTGCAGACAACTGCGACGATCCGGTATCCGGAATAACGACCTGAGTTGCGTTCAGGTCGGGCAGACTGACCGACGTGTTTTCCGTGGAAATCATCGCAGAACGCAAATCGATGGCGGATGCGGTCATAGCGCCATCGGATCCGAACGCCAGATCATCGAAGCGGATGAGGTCGAACGTGACCGCGATAGCCGGATTGGTGCGGCTGATCTCGATATCCTCAGCAATCGTCGTGTTGCCCTCACTGTGGATATTTCCGGCGGTGGCCGACCAGGCAAGACCTGCATCGATGGCGTTCAGGTAATCGCGCAGCGCCGCTTCCGAACGCGCATCGGC
>CALZIL010000004.1:32025-35196 GCA_945787495.1 uncultured Afifella sp.
GGTCTGCGGCGCGGTCTGGACAAGGCCGAACAGTTCGGCGCCGGAAATCGGGCGTTCCGGCTGAACGCTGATGGTCAGGGATTTCGGTTCGGTCAGGAACTGGCCGACGGCGGCGGCGACCTTGTTCTGAAACTCCGGATTCTGGATCATTGAGAGGAAAAACGGCAGCGCGCCGGCCAATTGCTGGGCATATTGCTCGCGCGTCGTGCCTTGTTTCGCCGCTGCCGCTTCAAGGATTTTTCCGGCCAGCGAATCGTCGCTGTAATGGAGCTTGAGCGACTGAACCGTCAATTGACTCAAAGTCATCATCGATTCCTGCGGTTCCTTCGGTCGCACCGCCGGCACATTGCCGAGCGCGCCGGAGATCGTGAGCGATCCGCCATCCCGCATCGCGATGGCAAGGGTGTCGATTTTTGCAACCTGGGTGTCAGGGTCGCGGGCACCGTCCCAGTTAACGTCCAGAACGATTTCCTCATAGCCGAGACTTTGCGGCGACATCGGCCCCTGCTGCGCGAGTTCCACCGGAATGCGAACCCCGGTCACGGTGCCGCGCGATGCCTGCGCCTGATAATCGACGATATTGCCGGTTTCGATCTCGACTTTCTCGACGGTCACCTCGCCGAGTTTGTCTTTGGGAAGAAAGCGGAACCCGGTGACGGTGGCTGTTCGGTAAAGCAGGCCCTGATCCAGATTGCCGGCCTTGATGATGTCGGCGGTAAGGATCGTCACGTCGGTCATTACGGCGGAACTGACCGCGCCATTGACGTCGTCGCCCTCGATCGTTCCATCGGTCACGGTTACAGTCGCCGCCTCGATGCTGCCATCGCCGTTTTCCACCGGCGCCTCGAGAACGGTTTCGGTGAATTTCGCCGTTCCGGCCCCTTCCGGCAGACCGATGGCAAGATCCTTGATGACGACCTGGCCGCCGCGTTCAAAGGCATCGGCAAAGCTGACGGCATCCTCGCGGCCTTGCGCGATCGATGTCCCCAGGGTCTTGGCGACCGCATCGGCGTCGATTGCCCAGGACGGCGTGGACAGCAATGCGGTGGCGGCGACCGCGGCGAAGATGGCTGATTTCAATCGAACGCGCATGATGGATTTCGTCCTTTCAAGCCATTGAGGCAATTTCTGAATTTGTTGATCGCGATGATATTGCCCTGCATCGGCGGTTCCACGCAAGGCGAGATGGATAAGAAGGAGGCGGAGCTCAGGCTTTCATTTTGACGTAGGAGCCGGGTGCATCTTCCAGCGGTTTGAGTTTGCCGCCGCCGGGTTTGCGTTTCTTCTTCACGCGCGCGCCGTCAAGGGATTCAATCCACGCCTGCCAGTCCGGCCACCATGAACCGGGATGTTCCCTGGCTTTTTCGATCCAGCGATCCAGCGAGCCCTTCACCGCCCCGCCGGTCCAGTACTGGTATTTGTTTTTCGCCGGTGGATTGACGACGCCGGCAATATGGCCGGAGCCAGCCAGAACGTAACGGACCTTGCCGCCGAAATGCCGGGACCCTTCAAAAACGGAAATTGCCGGTGCGATATGATCTTCGCGGGTGGCGAGATTGTAGACCGGCACCTTGACCTTGCCGAGATCGAGGGTTTGGCCGGCGACCGCCATGTGGCCGCGCGTGAGATTGTTCTCAAGATAGCAATTGCGCAGATAGAACGAATGGTTGGCGCAGGGCAGCCGCGTGGCGTCGGAATTCCAGTAAAGCAGGTCGAAGGGGAAGGGGTCCTTGCCCTTCATGTAGTTGTTGACGATGTACGGCCAGATCAGGTCGTTGGAGCGCAGCAGGTTGAAGGCGGTGGCCATCTTTGAGCCTTCCAGATAGCCGGAATCGTGCATGTGTTTTTCCACCGTTGCGATCTGCTCCTCATCGACAAAGACCTGCAGGTCACCGGCATGGGTGAAATCGACCTGCGTGGTGAAGAATGTCGCGCTGGCGATGCCGTCTTCTCCGCGTGCCGCCAGATATGCGAGCGTGACCGCCAGCAACGTGCCGCCGACGCAATAGCCGATGGCATTGACTTGCCTTTCCCCGGTCGCCTTCTTGATGACGTCCAGGGCGGTCAGCACGCCGTCTTTCATGTAATTTTCAAAATCCTTGTCGGCCTGGCGCGCGTCGGGATTGATCCAGGAAATGACAAACACCGTGTTGCCCTGTTCGAGCGCCCAGCGGATGAAGCTTTTTTCAGGGTTGAGGTCGAGCACATAGAACTTGTTGATCCACGGCGGCACGATCAGCAAAGGACGCTTGAGAACCTCATCGGTCATCGGCGCGTATTGGATGATCTGGCAGATATCGTTCTGGTAGATCACCTTGCCGGGCGTGTTGGCTATGTTTTCGCCGACCTTGAAGCGGCTTGAATCCGACTGGCGGATTTTCAGGGATCCCTTGCCGGCCTCAATGTCCTGCGCCAGCATGTGCATGCCCTTGACGAGGTTCTCCGCATTGCTCGATGCGGTTTCGCGCAGGACCTCCGGATTTGTCACCGGGAAGTTGGTCGGTGACAGCGCATTGTTGATCTGTTCGATGTAGAACCGCGCCTTGTGCCGGGTGTGTTCATCGACCCCTTCGGCGCCTTCGACAAGTTCCTGCGCCCAGCGCGATGTCGCCAGGTAAAGCTGCTTGAGAGCGTCGAACATGGGATTGTCCGACCATTGCGGATCGGCAAATCTTTTGTCGTTCGTAGCAGGCGTCATTTCCTGTTCCGGCGCCTCGCCGGCGGAGCGGCGCAGGGCAGCATTCCAGATCGTCAGGTAATTTCCCCAAAGCCGTGTCTGGGCTTCCATCATGCGGGCCGGGTCGGAACTCCAGTACTCGCTGATCTGCCCGACCGTTTTCATGATCTCAGATGCGTGCTCGGCGATTGTATCGGCTGGTGCCTGACCTTCTTCGCGCGGCTTCAGATAAGCGGCGAGCGCCTGGCCACCCGCTTCCACGGCGCGAGCCAGATTGCGGGCGAATTCCTCCGGATCCTTCGGGGCAAATTCGCTCAAATTCGAATCCGGTCGGTCTGTATCTTTTTGGCCGCTCATCGGCCACCTCCCAACAATCTGCCGCTATCGGAATACGCTGTGCGGCATTTTTCCTTTTTCCAATATAGGACTATTCGATAAAGGCTTCACCATTCCATTACGTGTTCCGGCGATTTTCCGGTATAACAACGCCTATC
>CALZIL010000005.1 GCA_945787495.1 uncultured Afifella sp.
CACCCGCTTTCTGAAATCAACACCGTGTTTGAGGACGTCCATGCCGGCAAGCTGACGCGGCGCGCCATCCTCGTGCCGGCGAGTTGAAGGAGAACCAAAGATGACCGCTGAAGCCGCCACGCAGAGCGCCAGCACGATGCTCAACGACCACAACCTCGTGCCCGATGTCGCGCGCCAGCAGGTGACGGACGGTATTGTCCTTGAAAAGCGCCCGGCCCGGCGGCCTGACGGTTCGCCGGCGGCCGGGCTCTATAATGCCTGGATCACGCTCGATAATCCGCGCCAGTTCAACTCCTACACGACCGACATGGTCAAGGGCGCGATCCTCGCCTTCCGCGCCATATCGAACGCCCGTGACGTCAACGCGGTGGTGTTCACCGGCACCGGCGACAAATCGTTCTGCACCGGCGGCAACACCAAGGAATATGCCGAATATTATGCCGGCCGGCCGCTCGAATACCGGCAATATATGCGGCTGTTCAACGACATGGTCTCAGCCATTCTGGGCTGTGACAAGCCGGTGATCTGCCGGGTCAACGGCATGCGCATCGGCGGCGGCCAGGAAATCGGCATGGCCTGCGATTTCTCCATAGCACAGGACCTGGCGCGCTTCGGCCAGGCTGGCCCGAAGCACGGCTCGGCGCCCATCGGCGGCTCGACGGACTTCCTCCCCGTCATGATCGGCTGCGAACAGGCGATGGTGTCGGGTGTCCTGTGCGAGCCGTTTTCGGCACACAAGGCGCTGCGGCTGGGTATCGTCATGGACATCGTTCCTGGGCTGAAGGTCGATGGCGAATATGTCGCCAATCCGCTGGTGGTGACCGACGCGATGGTCGACGACTGGGGCCGGCCGTGCCACGGTGAACCGAAAATCGGCGACGACCTGGCGGAGGGCAAAGCGCTGCTCGCCAAGGGATCAGTCGATCTCTCTTTGCTTGACGAAAAAGTCGAGGTTCTGTGCGCCAAGCTCCTGGAAACATTCCCTGATTGCACATCCAAGACTCTCGAAGAACTGCGCAAGCCGAAGCTGGAATCGTGGAACCGCAACAAGGAAAATTCGCGCGCCTGGCTGGCTCTTAACATGGTAACGGAAGCGCGCGCCGGCTTTCGCGCCTTCAACGAGGGCACCAAGGAGACCGGCCGCGAAATCGACTTCGTGGCATTGCGCCAGGCGCTGGCGAACGGCGAAGGCTGGACGCGCGAACTGACCGAAAGACTGATGCCGGGGGCCGACAAATGACCACACCGCTCAAGGTCTGGGTCGAGCGCGACGGGCGGCTGCTGCGCCTGCGGCTCAATCGGCCCAAGGCGAACATTGTCGATGCCGAAATGATCGCGGCGCTCGACGGCGCGCTGGCGCAGCACGCCGACAATACCGGCCTCACCGCCATTCTGCTCGATGCCGAGGGGCCGCATTTCAGCTTTGGCGCCAGTGTCGAGGAGCATCTGCCGGAACAATGCGCCGCCATGCTGGAAACCCTTCACGCGCTGATCCGGCGCATGGTCGAGTGCCCGGTGCCGATCCTGGTGGCGATCAACGGACAATGCCTTGGCGGCGGGCTGGAAGTTGCCTTGGCCGGCCATCTGCTGTTTGCCGCGCCTGAGGCGAGCCTTGGCCAGCCGGAGATCAAGATCGGCGTCTTCGCGCCGGCCGCCTCCTGCCTGTTGCCCGAACGGATCGGACAGGCGCAGGCCGAAGACCTGCTCTATTCCGGCCGTTCGATTTCCGGCGCCGAGGCCGCGGCGATCGGTCTTGTCAACGAGGCGGCGGCGGATCCGCAGGCGGCGGCGTTGGCCTGGTTCGACGCCCATCTGGCCGACAAGAGCGCCAGTTCGCTTCGCCGGGCGGTGAAGGCGGCGCGCGCCGGCTTCGCGGAGCGCATTTCGGCAAAGCTGGAGACCGTCGAACGGCTCTACACCGACGACTTGATGGCGAGCCGGGACGCGTTGGAGGGCCTGACCGCCTTCATCGACAAGCGGCCGGCGAAATGGGAGCACCGATGACAATGTCCGGAACCAAGGTGTCAGGCACCAAGGCGATCATTGAGCGCTGTCAAAGCCTGTTTGACGATCTCCACTTCACCGCCGCGCGCGAGTGGAAAACCGCCAAATCCGGCCGCAAGGTCATCGGCTATATGCCGATCTATGTGCCGCGCGAGATCATCCATGCCGCCGATATGCTGCCGCTCGGCGTGCTCGGCGGCGGCGATCAGCTCGAAGTGATCCACGGCGATGCCTATTACCAGAGCTATATCTGCCGCATTCCGCGTTCAACCATCGAGCTTGGCGTCTCCGGCCGTCTCGACTTCGTCGATGGCATGATGTTCCCGTCGATCTGCGACGTCATCCGCAATCTGTCGGGCATGTGGAAGATGATGTTTCCGGACGTCTATGTGCGCTATTTCGACGTGCCGCAGAATTATGCCGACGACATTGGCGGCAGTTATTACGTCGGCGAACTGGCCGAGCTGCGTGACGATCTGGGCAAGCTGCGCGGCAGCCCGATCACCGACGACGAACTGCGCAACTCGATCGAAGTCTACAACGAAAACCGAAAGATGGTCGGCGAGCTCTACGACTTTCGCGCTAAGACGCCATGGCAGGCGCCGGCGGCGGAAGCCTATCTGGTGCTGCGCGCCGGCATGGTGCTGCCGGTCGAGGAGCACACAGCGCTGATCGCTGACTATCTCGCCGCCGCCAAGGCTGAGAAGCGGCCGATGCGCGACAATTGCCGCATCGTGCTGACCAGCGTTTTTTGCGAGCAGCCACCGCTCAATCTCATAAAGTCGCTGGAGCTTGCCGGTTGTTATGTCGTCGATGACGATCTGTTGCTCGTCACCCGCTGGCTCACCGAAGACGTGCCGACCGATGGCGATCCGATCCAGAATCTCGCCGATGCCTTTCTGCATCATTCTGAATCGACGGCGGCGAAATACGAACCCAACCAGGCCGAGAAGGGCCAGTATCTTGTCCGCGCCGTCAAACGCACTGGCGCGGAAGGGGTGATATTCGCCGCGCCGAGCTTCTGCGATCCGGCGCTTTTGGACCGGCCGATGCTGCAGAACGTGCTGAGCGAGGCCAACATCCCCTACATCGCCTTCAAATATGCCGAGAACTCCGGCCAGATGCAGCCCATTCGCGAGCAGGCCGGCACTTTCGCCGATTCAATCAAGCTATGGAGCGCCGCATGAGCACCCAGCCGCTAGCCGCCAAGCCGGCGAAAGCGCCCGCAAAGGAAGCCGTCAAGGACGCTTCCATGCTGAAGCAGAAAGAGATGATGGCGGCCCATTACGACCGGCTGTCGGCCTCTCCGGAGACCGGCGAGAAGGTCGTGTGCACCTTCGTGCCGGGCAATCTCAACGAACTCATTATGTGTTTCGACCTGGCCAACAATTTGCCGGAGGTCAACGCCATACAAAGCGGCCTTCGCCGGCAAAGCGGCGCCTATGTCATGGAAGCGGAAAAGGCCGGCCATTCGGAGGATGTCTGCACCTATGTAAAATCCGATGTCGGCATGATCGCCAAGGGCAATATCGGCCCCAACGGCAAGAAGCTCCCCGACCCGGACCTTCTGCTCCTGTCCTACACCGGCTGTTTCACCTTCATGAAATGGTTCGAGCTTTTGCGCGAGCGCTATAGCTGCGAGACGATCATGCTGCACACGCCCTATGTGGCGGATGGCAAGATCACCCAGAACATGGTCGACTACATGGTCCGGCAGCTCAAGGAAGAGGTAATTCCGACGCTGGAACGGGTCTCCGGCGTTAAGTTCGACATCGACCGCCTGCGCGAATATCTGAAGCAGTCGGCAAAGGCCGAAGACGATCTGGTCAAGGTGCTGCAGAGCGCCATGAACAAACCCTCGCCGATCGACGGCTATTTCGGCGGCATCTATTATATTGGCCCGATTTTCGGCGCGTTCCGCGGCACGCAAGACGCCATCGATTATTACCGCTTCCTGCTTGAGGAAGTCGAAGAGCGCGTCGCCAAGGGCCTCGGCCCGGTGACGCCCGACGGCGATATGGGCGAGGAGAAATACCGTCTCGTCGTGGAAGGCCCGCCCAACTATACGAGCTTCCGGCAATTCTGGAAGATGTTCTACGACGAGGGCGCGGTCGTTGTGGCGTCGAGCTACAGCAAGGTCGGCGGGGTCTATGATTTCGGCTTCCGCCATGACCCGGAGCGGCCGCTGGAAACGCTCGCCGAATATTGCCTTGGCGTCTACACCAACCGCAGCCTGCCGATGCGCGTCGACATGCTGGCCAGCTATATCGAGGACTATGAGGCGGACGGATTGCTGATCAATTCGATCAAAAGCTGCAACAGCTTTTCCGCCGGCCAGCTTCTGATCATGCGCGAAGTGGAAAAACGCACCGGCAAGCCGGCGGCGTTCGTTGAAACCGATCTCGTCGATCCGCGCTATTTCTCCGCCGCCAACGTCAAGAACCGGCTGGAGAGCTATTTCCAGATGGTCGACCAGAAACGCGCCGGCGTGCGCTCGGCGGCGTGAGGAGATGAGGCGATGAAAACCTATGTCGGCATCGATCTGGGCTCGACCACCACCAAGGCGGTTTTGCTCGACGAGAATTGCGATGTGCTCGGACGCGGCATCACCAATTCGCGCTCCAATTATGACACGGCATGCCGCGTCGCCAGCGACGAAGCGCGCATCGACGCGCGTTTCACCCTGTTCCGCCGCGAACTTTCCGCCATCCATGACCTGGAAGACAAGGTCGATGAGATTCTGGACGCGCTGGAACGCGCCTTTCGGCTGGAGCAATTCCTGGAGCAACTCGCCGACCTTGAGGAAACCTGTCTGAGCCAGATCGCCGGTGCGCGCTTCGCCGGCCTGGAGGCCGGCGTCAAGAAAGCGGTCGCCGAGGTCTTCCGCCGGCTGCGCGATGAAGCAGCCGCGCTGTTTGCGCCGGGTGCGCAGCGAAAGTCGGACTTCTTCCGCGATATCGCCGGTTCGCGTTATCACACGCTGGCCGAAGCCGTGGCGCAGGATGCCGGCCTGGCCTACGAGTTGTTGCTCAATGTCTATGACAAGTCGATCATCGCTGTTGAGAACCGGCCGCCGGCCGGTGGTATGGCCGACAAATTCCGTCGTGCCCTCGACCGCGTTCTGGCGGAGCATCCCGATTATTCGGCCGCCGGCAGCGACCCGCACGAGCCGATCGAGCGGGCGCTGGCCGTCGAGCTTGAAGAGGTCTATCTGGTCGGCACCGGCTATGGCCGGGTGACGCTGCCGTTTTCGAAAGAGCACATCCGTTCGGAAATCCTGTGCCACGGGCTGGGCGCCCATATGATGTATCCCAAGACGCGCACGGTGCTCGACATTGGCGGCCAGGACACCAAGGGCATCCAGGTCGATGGCGCCGGCATTGTCGAAAACTTCCAGATGAACGACCGCTGCGCCGCCGGCTGCGGACGCTATCTCGGCTATATCGCCGATGAGATGAATATGGGCCTGCACGAGCTTGGGCCGATGGCGATGAAGTCCGACAGACCGGCGCGCATCAATTCCACCTGCACGGTGTTTGCCGGCGCCGAACTGCGCGACCGGCTGGCGCTGGGCGAACAGCGCGAGGACATTTTGGCCGGCCTGCACCGGGCGATCATCCTGCGCGCCATGTCGATCATTTCGCGCTCCGGCGGCGTCACCGACGAATTCACCTTCACCGGCGGCGTCGCCAAGAACGAGGCGGCGGTGCGCGAACTGAAGAAGCTTCTGAAGGAAAATTACGGCGAGGTGACAATCAATATCGACCCGGATTCCATCTATACCGGCGCACTGGGAGCGGCGGAATTCGCCCGGCGCGCCGGCGCAGAGGCATTGCAGGGAGAGGCGGCATGACCATCGCGGCAGGCGTTGACGTCGGCACTGGTGCCGTCAAGGCGGCGGTGTTCGAGGTCGAGAACGGCGAGACCAAATGGCTCGGACGGTCTTTGTTGCGTATCCGCCAGCGCGACCCAATGCAACTTGCCGGCGAGGCCTATGACCAGGCGCTTGAGGAAGCCGGACTTGGCCGCGACGATGTGCATTATGTGGCGACGACCGGCGAAGGCGAGGCGATCCCGTTTCACACCGGCCATTTCTATTCCATGACGACGCATGCGCGCGGCGCCATCCACTTGCAGCCCAAGGCCGGCGCCGTGCTCGATTGCGGCGCGCTGCATGGCCGCGCCATCCTGGTCGATGACCGTGGCAAGGTGCTGACCTACAAGATGACCAGCCAGTGCGCCTCCGGATCAGGCCAGTTCCTGGAAAACATCGCCCGCTATCTCGGCATCGCCCAGGACGAGATCGGATCGCTGTCCCAGCAGTCCGATGACCCTGAAGTGGTGTCGTCGATCTGCGCCGTTTTAGCGGAAACCGATGTGATCAACATGGTCTCGCGCGGCATTTCCACGCCGAATATTTTAAAAGGCATCCACCTGTCGATGGCCAGTCGCCTGACGCGGCTGCTAAAGTCGATCGGCGCCAAGGAGTGCGTAGTGATGCTGACCGGCGGGCTGGCGCTGGACACCGGGCTTGCTGCCGCGATAGCGGAAGAACTCGACAAGATGAAAGGCATGGACGCAACGGTGAAGACGCATCCGGACACCATCTATGCCGGTGCCATCGGGGCAGCGTTGTGGGGCGCATTCCGCTATGACAAACTCGCCGATCTGGGGCAGTTGCCCAGAGCGTCCTGAGGGGAATTGAGAGGAGGCGATCATGGCCCTGATGATCATCGACACCTGCACGGCGTGCGACGCCTGCGAGCCGGTTTGCCCGAACGAAGCGATTACCGCCGGCGAGACGATCTATGTCATCGACCCGATGAAGTGCACCGAATGCGTCGGCGCCGAGGATGAGCCGCAATGCAAACTCGTCTGTCCGGAAGTCTGCATCGTCGAAAACCCCGACTGGGAAGAAACGCCGGAGGAACTGCAGGAGAAATTCGAGGCGCTGCAGGGCTGACAAAATCAGCCGGCTGCGGGCGATGCAGGCCGATCTCCGCACTTTTCAGAAACGAAAATTATCAGCGCTGCGCCTTTCAGTCCGTTACGAGGCAATAATCGCCAATCCACCGGTCCGCGACTTTCGCTTGAAAATGCCTTCGCCCTAAAATCTTCTGCGCACGCCGAATATGTTGGCGTTGTGCCCCTCGCCCATATCGCCGAGCGTACCATCTATTCCGGAGCGGTGATGGACCCGATAAACGAATTCGAAGTTCGGAAGTTGTTCGAACTTGAACGCAATCTCAGGTCCCAAATAGAACAACAGCGTCGCATCGCCACCATTAGCGCTTTCTCTAACGCGCTCCATTCCGATTGAGTCACTGACGGCGCTGAAGCCGACTACGATCCCGGGTGACACCGTAAGGGATCCAATGCTTATCCCCTGGTGCCGAATGCTCGGTCCGAGCCACCCCTCCAGCGATGAACCATCTCCAAATCGCCCGGCAACGCCGATCTTGAATCCGAGATCAAAACCCGCCATCAGGTCATAGAGGTGTCTTTCATAGGCAACGCCGGCGATATAATTGTCCTCTGGATCGGTGGCGAATGGGATAAGCGTTCGGAATGACAAATGGTCGGCAAGCATGGCACCACCGAATACAAATACACTGTCGCGCTGATCCAACTGTTCGAAGGCAAAAGTTTGCTGCCCAGGCAGCGCCATCGATATGGTAAGTGCGAGACCGACCCTGTTGATCATGAAATGCCCCAGTCACGACGAGATGTTATTTTGTAATTTCAATCACCCAACAATTCGGCGATGCGAAGGCAATCCATCAATGCCTCTGCGAGAAGTCGTAAATCTTGCGAATTTAGTTGTTAATGAATGGTCACCATGGAGCACGCATTTTCCATAGAGGCGTGAATTTTCCAATTTGACAGGCATTTTCCGATGCCGGCCGATATCCGCCTCGGGTTACCAACGGACACAAGAGTTGACGGGCGCTGGCGTCCGGTTTCGGCGGTAATGCCGGAACTTGCGATAAAACTTTCGGGAATATTTGCAGACCCGGTTGCGGGCTCAGCCGCAGTTTTGGTGATGCATTTTATGACCCGCCGATGGCGCCTACGCGTCGATCAGGACCTTTGGGATTTTCCGTCGGCTTTCGCCAGTCGATCGACGATCTCGGACTTCTCTCCGGCGATGAAGGTGCGCAGCAGCTTGGCGAACTCAGCATAGAAGGGCGTTTCGGCGGCCACCTCGACTTCGCGGCAAAAGCGCCCGACCCATTTGCCGATATTGTTCGATACAAACCGGTGTTGCCAGCCAAGCGCCGCCGCCGCAGCCTCCTGATCACCGGCTTGCCAGGCTTCGGCTTCTTTTGTGCTGAGGTGGCTCAGAAACTCCAGCTCGACGCCGATATGATCGGGGATCTCGTTGGCGGTCTCGTCGAGGTCAAATCCGGCAGCCGCCATGAACTGCTTGACGATCGACGTCTCTTCGCCCCACAGAATTCCGCTTCCTCGTTTGAGCTGCACCGATTCGTGCGGCGATATGTGCTTGCCCGGCCCGAGAAACAGGAACGTATATTCCACCTGCAGCCTGTCACGGACGTCGTCCAGCGGATCACTGAAGAATTCATCGCCGAGATCGAGACCTGTTTCGCTGAGCAGATCGTGAAATCCGGGGCTCCTTAGCTGAGTGAGCAGGTCCGGGCCCGGTTCCCGGCGAAAAAGACTGGCCAGGAGGCCGTAGAGCTTGGCGCGCTCCATGGCGGTCCTGGCCAGGTCGTCGGGCGAGCGGGGGGTCAGCGTTCGTGTCCCGCCGCTCGCCATGGCTTACGCTTTTTCAACCTTCACCACGGTGTCCATAAACCGAAGCTGGCCGGAGATCGGATCGGCCCGGTTGCCGATGATCCAGTTCGGATGCGCACCCTTGCTGGTCCACCAGATCCGATCGGCATCCGCCTCGTCGGCTTCCACCAGCGGCGCTTTCTTGCCCGAGGCATAGCGACCATACTCCCAGTGGCCGCAGTGATGGGCAATGGCGATGGCGCCCGGCACGATGGCCGGCGTCACTCGCGCCGTCGTGAGGAGTTCGCCGGAAGCCGATATGACCTTGATGGCGTCGCCATCGGCGATGCCCTTGGTCTTGGCGGTCTCCGGATTGAGCCAGGCCGGATTGTCATGAAAGACCTCGGTCAGGTATTTGCAGTTTGCCGACCGCGAGTGGATCTGGGCCGCATGTTTATATGTGGTCAGGATCAGATCCTCGGGCTTTTTCGCCTCGTATTCCGGAATGGCCGTCCAGGACGGCATTGCCGGCAGGTCGGCATCTTTCATGACGTCGGAATAGATTTCGAAAAGGCCCGACAAATTGACCTTGTCCGGTTTGAAACCGGATAAGACCTGGCCGTCCACCTCGACGCCGACATAGGCCTTGTAGCTGCCCTTGGTTTTCAGATAGCCCTTGGCAAGCGCCTCTTCGGCACTTTCAAGCTTGGCCTTCTTCCAGTCCCAATAGGTGCCGGTCTGCGGATCCTTGACCACCGTCTCCTTTTGGTACTTCTCCGGAGACAGCACCTTCTTGTAGGAATAGAAGGCCGGCTTGGCGGCGGGATCGTGGTAGACGCCGTTGGCTTTCATATACTCAAAGCCTCCGGCCGCCTTGACTGCCGGCGTCATCTCGCATGACGCCTGCACGAACTCCTCGTGGCTCTTATAGCCAAGCGGGAAGCCCATGCGTTCCGCCATGTCGATGCAGACATCGGCAAAGTCGCGGCATTCGCCAAGCGGCTTCACCGCAGGCTGGCGAATGTAATATTCCGGTATCTGTGCCGGCGAGACCATGTCCTCCCAGCCCCACCGTTCGGTAAAGGGCGTATCGGGCAGGATCAGGTCGGCCAGTGCAGCCGATTCATCGTAGTACGGATTGACGTTCACGCTGAACGGGATCAACGATTCGTCCTTGAGAATGTCGATATTCTCCTGGACATCGCCGTTGGCGTAGACTGCCGTGTAGCAGTACGACATATAGACGTCCGGGCGTCCATGCGAGCCGTCCTTGATCATTTTCAGCACCTGATGGCTGACATGATGGGTCGGCAGCTTGGCGGCACCCGGCAAACCGTCGGCGATCTTCAGCTTGCGCGCCTTGGGCTTGTCCTTCGGCCCTTTGGGATATTTCCAGCTTGCACCGACGGCCTTGCAGCGTCCGCCCGGCTGGTCGATGTTGCCGGTGATCGCCGCCAGCATCTGAACCGCCCGTTCCGTATCCGCGCCGTGATAACTTGCCACGGCGCCACGATAGCTGATGATGCAGGCCGGTTTCGCCATCGCGACCTCGCGGGCGATTTCGGCGATCTTGCCGGCCGGCACGCCGCTGACGCCCTCCGCCCATTCAGGCGTATACTCAGCCAGATGGGTTTTCAGAGCCGCCACCTTTTCCTCGACAGTGGCGGCATTGTTCGCTGTCACCTTGCAATATTTGAGGAATTCCTCACCGTCGCCCTTGTACAGGTCTTCGCTCATGATGACGTTGCACATGGCAAGGACCACGGCGCGGTCGGTGCCGGGCACCACCGGGACCCACTCTGAGGACTTGGCCGCGGTATTGGACAGACGCACGTCAAAGGTCACCAGCCTGACATTGTGGTCTGTTATGCGGGCAATCAGCCGGTGCGCCGAGGGGACGTGGTTCGTATGAGCCTCCAATACGTTGCTGCCAAAGTTCAGCACGAACCGGGTGTTGTCAAAATCCCAGTTGTCATAATGCTTGCCCCAGGTGAGCTCCTGGCCGGTCCATTTGGCCGCCTCGCAGATGGCAGTGTGGTTGCCCTTGCTTGCCGTGCCATAGTTCGCCAGGAACGTGTTGATGAGCTTGCTGTGGCTGGCCTTCATCCGGCCATAATGGAACATGAACTTTTCCGGTGTCCCATCATCGCGCAGCTTCTGCAGCCGGCCGGTCAGTTCTTCGAGCGCCTCGTCCCAGGAAATGCGCTTCCATTGGCCGCTGCCACGCGGTCCGACGCGCCGCATCGGATGGAGAATCCGATCCGGATCGGAGTACTGGTTGACGCCGGCCTGACCCTTGGAGCACATGACTCCGTGGGTGCGGATGGAGTTGGGCTGGCCTTCGATCTTCACCAGCCGCCCGTCCTCGACATAGGAAATGCTGGGGCAGCGGGTGACGCATTGCCAACAGGCGCTCGGAATCGCTTTGCGTTCCATGCCGGTTATAGGGGAAAAATCCTTACCGCCGCTGATGGGAAGCGCGCGAACCTGATTGAGCACGCCGCCAGACACCGCCACGGCCGGGGCAGCCGCCCCGATCTTCAGGAGTGACCTTCGATCCAACATCGTCCTATCTCCTTTCTTCGACCGGGCGATTCGTGTCGACGCGCACATATTGTCCCGCGAAGCGGGCGTCGGCCGGATCGGCGTGATCGGCGTCGATGTAGTAGACGTTCGGCTTGGTTCCCGTCTCCTGGAGAAGCACCGTCACCGGATGGTCGGCGACCAATTTGGAAACTTCGCTTTCCGGATCATTCAAATCGCCGAAAACCCGCGCCTTGCCCTGGCAGGTGTTGACACAGGAGGGCACCAGCCCCTGCTCGACCCGGTGCAGGCAGAAGTCGCATTTGTCCGCTTTGCCACCGACAGGATTGAGGAAGCGTGCGTCGTAAGGACAGGCCTCGACGCAACGTCCGCAGGCGATGCAGTCATCCTTGTTGATGACCACGACTCCGTCTTCATCGCGCTTCCAGGTGGCATCAGCCGGACAGACCGGCACGCATGCCGGCTCCGAGCACTGATTGCACAAACGCGGCCGGAAACTCCGGCTGACATCGGGATAGGTCCCCTTCTCGACAGCTTCGACCCAGGATCTGTGTTTGCCGAGCGGGACTTCGTATTCCGTCTTGCAGGCAATTGTACAAGCCTGGCATCCGATACACTTTCGGACGTCGATCACCATGGCGTACTGTGCCTGGTGTCCCGGCGCGGCAACCGCTTTGGCGGCCTTCGGCGCTGCGACCGCGGTCGTCGCGACCGCTGCCCCAAGTCCTGTCGCCTTCACCATGTCTCGCCGGGAGATATTTCGGTCGTGGTAGGTCATTGCACCTCGCTCCACCGAATCCGGTATCTTTCAAAAGGCGCGTTGAACGGTGAACAGTGAGCAACGCGCGAGCGCGCAAAATTACGCAAAATGTCATTGAACCAAGTCAGCAGGATGGGCATTGATTTAGATCAATGTTGTGCAGTGCAACGCCAATTAAATGCTTGTTATAGTGATTCGTTTCTTAACGGTTTGGACTGACTCGGCACAAAATTGTGCGGCGCAATACGCGATCCGCGCAAGTGGTATGGTCTATCTGTCTTCCAGCCGAATTTTCCTATGCGCTCCCTTGATGGAAACGCGGGCCTGGATCATTTCGGGCTGACGCCGGCCGATATCCGATGGTCCGTCTGAGTGGCGTACACATCAGTACGAGGATCTGGCACGATGACCAAAATATTATGGCTGAGAGCGAGCTACTGGGCTGGCGCCATTGCCGATGTGTTGACCGGAGTTCTTACGCTGATGCCCGGCAGAATGGGAGAAACGGAGTTCAGATATCCGATGGAGCTTGCTGCCTCCGCAATGTTTTGCTGGGCAGGCCTCCTGATTTGGGCAGATCGCAGGCCGGTGGAACGCCGGGGCGTTCTCGTCACCACAATTGCCGTTGTCGTTGGGTTGCTGGCCACAAGTGTTTATGCGGTCACATCCGACATCTTTGCCTTGCAGAAAATCATACCAACGACCGTAATGGGCATTGTGCTGATCGCTCTGTTCAGTTTCAGCTATCTCAACGCACGCAATGCCGAGCCGGATTCGCAGTAGAGGGCCACCGGCGCGCCCTAGCCGCCGATTGTCCGCCTGACGACGATGCGCTGGCAGGGGCGGAAGCCGCATTCGTCGAGATAGGCGATGAGGCCGAAATCGTTCCAGGCAAGCTCGGTGCGCACGCGCTCCACGCGCAATGTCGCCAGATTGTTCAGAAGCTGTGACATCAGCGCAGTACCGACGCCTCGCTCCCGAAAATCAGGCGCAACGCCGATTGTGTCCATGACCGCTTCAGGTTCGGTCCGGCCAAATTCGCCGAAATCGACTCCCGCCATGATAAAGCCGACAATCGCTCCCTCTGACTCCGCTGCCAGCGAGATCCGGACGCCGGATTGCGTCAGTGCCTCGCGCATCTTGCGCTCGTAATAGGCTCGGCGGTCATGGCCGGTCGCCTTGCGGTCGATGGCGATCAGCGCGGCAAGGTCCTGCTCCTGCATGGAACGGACCGGAAAGCGGTCGCGGGCGAGCGTGCTGAAATCGTCCCCGCCCGGGCTGCTGTAATCGATCTCGGCGGGTTGCTCGTCAGGCTCTTCGTTTGCCGATGGTTCGGGCAAGACGGATGCGGTGTCGCGGTCAAGCACAAGGCGCGGCGCCAGTTGAAAGCCCGCCGCATCGAAAAAGGCCAGCAGCTTGTGATTGGTCCAGGGTGCCTGACTGACGAACTCGCGCGCACCCTTGTGAACCAGCACCGCCTCGACGGCGGCCAGCATACGCCGGCCGGCGCCGCGGCCCGAATGTTCGGGATCGACGCCGATGGCATCGAGCGCCGCACCGCGGCCGGTGCGTCCAAATCCGCCTTCCAGCAGGCGCGCCATGGCAAAGCCGATCAGCGTCTCGCCATCGCGCAGGCCGACATAGACAAAATCGTGCGGTGCGGCGAGCGCCGCCGCAAGCCGCTTGTCATAAAAGCCGCGCCGCGAGGCGCCGGACAATTTGCGGTCGATCGCAATGACGGCTTCAAGATCATCGGGGGTCAGCGGACCAATGTCGCCATTGCCCGTTGCGGAACGCTCGTCAGCCATCATCAACCCGCCTTTATTCTCAAATCAGTCTGGATCCTTAAATCAGTCGGGGACCTGAATTCAGTCCGGACTGCCGTGGCGTTCGGAAAACGCCATATCGGTTTCAGCGTCCAGCGCATCCTCCAGCATCGGCAGGAGCGCCATTTCTTCCTTGTCGATATGGGCGGACAGACGTTTCACCAGCTCCGCAGCAGCAAGCCGGAACGTGTTCCAGCTCTCATCTGAAAAGCCGCCGGAGAGCGCCGCCCGCGAACCCATGATGACCTGTTCTGCGAGCGGCTGGATAATCCTGTGATCGCTGGTCAAATGCTCGCCGATCTCCGTCTCGTCATGCTCGGCGAGCAAGGGAAAAAGCGCCTCTTCCTCAAAGTCGAAATGATCCTTCACCTCGCCCTCAAGGGCATCGGCGGCCTTGGTCAAGGTCGCGGCGACCTCCGCTATCGTGGCATCGGGCGGATTGAGACCAGCGCCGGCAAGCAGGCCTTCGACGTCCCTCAGCATGGCACTTGCCGCCATGTGTTCATCATGCATGACCTGGTTGATGCGGTAGCGGAAGGTCATCTGGCGGCGCTCCTGGGTTTGACAAACAGTGTCCAGTGGCTTAAATTCTTATTGTGGTACCTTAATACGTTTATTATCATGCGACAAGCCGTTTTGGTGCTGAAGGCTGCGAATTTCGCGTCGTTACAGACGGCGATGCAGGCCAGTCGTCCGATGAAAGTGGCAAATTCGCACCGAAATGCCTTTACACGAATCGCGTAGGCTTTAATTCTGAGGCAAGCGGTTCGGACCGCTGGAGAATTCAAGCAGAGCCATCGTCGCAAGCAAGGTCGCCTACGGATGGATGCAGAAACGAAAACGGACGAGAAGCCGGCGCATTCGTCGCTCAAGATCCGCCGCGCGCGATCGGAAGACATCGATCATGTAATTGCGCTCGATGCGCGCATAACCGGGCTCGCCAAACCGGATTACTGGCACGACATCTTCGAGCGCTACCGCCAGCGGCGGCTTGAGGAACGGTTTTTTCTGGTCGCCGTGTCCGACCAACATCCGGAGACAATCCTCGGCTATGTCGTCGGCGAGATCCGTGCCTGGGAGTTCGGTTCGACGCCATGCGGATGGGTGTTTGCGCTGTCCGTTGATCCCGACGCGCGCCTGCAGCACATCGGCGAGCGCCTGTTTGAAGCGATTTCAGACGAGTTCCGCCGCGCCGGTGTCGACAAATTGCGCACGATGGTGGCGCGTGACACGCCGCTTCACATGACCTTTTTCCGCAGCGAGGGGATGATGGCGGGTCCCTATATCCAGCTTGAAAAATCCATCGAGGCACCGACGAAGAGCAAGACAGGATCATGAAGCTGCAGATTGCAAGCCGGCTGGCGATCTACGCCCTCCTCGATCTGGCCGCCCATCCCGATCGTCAGGTTTCGGTCGCCGAAATCAGCGAAAAATACGGCATCTCCACCCACCATTTGGCCAAGGTGATGCACACGCTTGGTCGCTCCAATCTCGTGCGCGCGGTGCGCGGCGCCGGCGGCGGCTATCAATTCAGCGGCAATGCCAAACGCACGACCCTTCTGGACATCGTCCAGCTGTTTGAAAGTTTCGTGCAGGAAGAGGGCGAGCAATCCGGGCTCGGCGGCAATACGGAAACGGACCGCGCTTTGCGTCAGGTTCTCGATGAAATCGATGACATAGCCCGCGCCACGCTCGGATCGATCACCATCGCAACGATGCTCAAACTGATCGACGCTCATCGCGTCCGTGACCGCAATGACACGGAGATGGCGGCACCCCATGCCTGAGCGCCTCGATCCGTCCGACCTAAGCGGAAAACGCGCCATTGTGACCGGCGGCGCGCGCGGTATCGGGCGGGCCATCGCGGAGCGGTTCGCTGCGGCGGGCGCCGAGGTTCACGTCTTCGACCTTGAAGAAGCTGGCGCCGACGTTCCGTTCACTCTCCACAATGTCAGTGTCGCCGACGCTGAGGCCGTCGGCGCGGCGGTCGGCGCCTTGCCGGGCGCGGCCACAATCCTCATTAACAATGCCGGGATTACGCGCGACCGCAGCCTGATGAAGATGAGCGATGCCGACTGGGCTGATGTCATCGCGGTCAATCTCACCGGCGCCTTCAATACGATCCGCGCCGTCGCGCCGGGCATGGCGGCGGCGGGCGGCGGCCGGATCGTCAATATCACGTCGATCAACGGGCTGCGCGGCAAATTCGGCCAGGCCAATTACGCCGCTTCCAAGGCCGGCCTGATCGGCCTGACCAAGACTGCGGCGCGCGAACTCGGCCGCAAGGCCATCACCGTCAATGCGGTGGCACCGGGCATGGTGCTCACCGATATGACACTTGCCATGCCTGAAGAATTTCGCGACGCCGCCATCGGCGAGGCGGCGCTCGACCGGGTGGCCGAGCCCGACGACATTGCCGTGGCGGTGCAGTTTCTCGCCTCCGACGCGGCGCGGGTGATCACCGGTCAGGTCCTGCAGGTGGATGCCGGGCAATATATCTGAGCTTCGTCGTTCCGGGGGCAGTGACCCTCAGATGCCGAGGTAGGCGCTCTTGACGGAATCGTCCTCAAGCAACGCGGCGCCGGTGTCGGCCAGTGCAATCCGACCGGTCTCGATGACATAGCCGCGCTTTGCGACGGACAGGGCGGCAAAGGCGTTCTGCTCGACCAAAAGGATGGTCACGCCGGCATCGCGCAGCGCCGTGATGGCGTCGAACACCTCGGCGACAAGTGCCGGGGCGAGCCCCATGCTCGGTTCGTCAAGCAGCAGCAAGCGCGGCCGTGCCATCAAGGCCCGGGAAATCGCCAGCATCTGCTGCTGGCCGCCCGACAATGTGCCGGCGGCCTGGCGGCGGCGCTGCTTGAGATCGGGAAACATGGCGAACGCCTTTTCCATGTCCTGCAAGACTTCCGCGCGCGAACGCGTGTAACCGCCGAGCAGAAGATTGTCGGTGACGGAGAGCGGGCCGAAAACCTGTCGGTGCTCGGGCGCCTGGGCGATGCCGAGCCGCACCCGCCGCTCGGGCGCCATCGCGATGATGTCATCACCGGCAAAGCGGATCGCGCCGCCACCGGCCGGCTGCACGCCGGAAATGCAGCGCAGCAGCGTCGTCTTGCCGGCGCCATTGGCGCCAACCAGTGCCACGAGTTCGCCTTCCTCGACACTCAGCGATACGCCATGCAACGCCCGGATGCGCCCGTAATTGCAGACAAGATTGTCGATCTCAAGCAGCATCGGCAGAGCCCGCAAATTCGGTTCCGAGATAAGCGCGCACGACGTCCGGGTTGCGGCCGACCTCCTCAGCACTTCCTTCGGCAAGCCACACACCCCGGTCGAGCACCAGAATGCGGTCGCTGATACCCATGACGAGCCGCATGTCATGCTCGACAAGGATGACGGTCACGCCGTCCTCGGCGATTGAGCGGATGAGGTTATCGATCTCTCTGGTCTCTGCGTGATTGAGCCCGGCCGCCGGCTCATCGAGCAGCAACAATTTCGGCCTTGTTGCCAAGGCGCGGGCGATCTCCAGCCGTTTGAGCGCCCCGTAGGGCAAAGATGCTGCATCGGCACCCAAATAGGCGGCAAGGCCAACCCTCTCCATCAGCGCGACCGCCTGTTTGCCCGCTCCGGCGTCGCGGCGGCGGACGGCCGGCAAGCGCAGCAGTGCCGATGCAAAGCCTGTCTCGGCGGTGCGATCGGCGCCGACCATGACGTTTTCCAACGCGCTCATATTGAAGAAGATCTGCAGATTCTGAAATGTTCGCGTCAGGCCCTGCCCGGCGAGTGCGGAAGGAGGCTTGCCGCCAATTTCCTCACCATGCAGCCAGACGCGTCCGCTATCGGGCCGATAGACGCCGGTGATCAGATTGAAGACCGTCGTCTTGCCGGCGCCGTTCGGGCCGATGATGGAAAAAATCTGCCCCTCCTCCACCGTGAAGGAGAGCTCGGAGACGGCGCTGAGGCCGCCGAAATTCTTGCTCAGCCCGGCGACGGTGAGCGCGCTCATAAGCTGCGCCTGCGCAGCAATTCGGCGAGGCTCGGCAGCAGGCCCTTGGGCAGAAAAATCATGACGCTCATCATCACCGCGCCGAGCACCAGCGTCTCGTAATCGTGCAACACGGCGAGGAACTGTGGCAGCACGGTCAGGATGGCGGCGCCGAGTATGCTGCCGAAGATCGACGCCATGCCGCCGAGCACAACCATGGTCACAAAGGCGATGGAGTGGAAGAACTCAGCTTCGCTGGGCGTGATGAAACCGCTGTAATGAGCGAACATGCTGCCGCCGACGCTGGCAAGCACCGCCGATATGACGAAGACCAGTGTCTTGAAGCGCTCGGTTTTTACACCAATGACTTCGGCAGCGATCTCAGAACCGTGGATCGCCCGCAAAGCGCGCCCGATCGGCGATTCAATCAGGTTGAGCGCAAGCCAGGTGGTGACCAGCAGCGTGCCGCCGACAATCCAGTACCAGGTGCGCTCGCCATAAGCGGTCCATCCCCACACTTCAAAGGCCGGCACCGGCATGCCGTCCGGTCCGCCGGTGAGGCCGGCCTCCTGGTTGAGCACGATCGAGATGATCACCCCCATGCCCAATGTTCCCATGGCAAGATAATGGCCCTTGAGCTTGAGGATCGGCCGGGCGAGCAGGAAGGCCAGCGCACCGACAGCGGCCGCTCCGACGACGAGCGCGGCGAGCGAGGGCCAGCCATAGCTGCCGGTCAGAAGCGCCGAGGCATAGGCTCCAAGGCCGAAAAAGCCGGCATGGCCGAGGCTGATCTGGCCGGCATAGCCGATCAGCAGGTTGAGGCCGACACAGACGATCGCATTGAGGCCGACAAGGATAGCCACGTTGAAGTAGAAGTTGTTGGGCAACACGGCCGGCAGCAGCGCGATGACGATCGCCAGCGCCAGCAGTCCTCCGGTCCGTGGGGCCAGCAGCGCTCTCACACCCGCTCACTCTCGCGACGGCCGAACAAGCCGCTCGGCCTGATCAGCAGCACCGCCAGGATGATCAGAAAGGCGACCGCGTCCTTGTAGGCCGAGGAGATGTAGCCGGCCGTCATGGCCTCGGCGATACCGACGACGAGACCGCCCGCCACCGCGCCCATCGGATTGCCCAGCCCGCCGACGATCGCGGCACTGAACCCCTTGAGACCGAGCATGATGCCAACGCCGGCATAGGTCAGGGTGATCGGCGCGATGAGGATGCCGGCGATGGCGCCGATGCCGGCGGCAAGAGCAAAGCTCAGGAGCAACATCCCGCGTGTGCTTATGCCGACAAGCTGTGCGGCGAGCGGGTTGAACGCCGTCGCCAGCATGGCTTTGCCGATGCGGGCATGGGAGAAGAAGACTTGCAGCGCGGCGACGATGATCACCATGCCGCCGACGACCCAGACGCTCTGCGGTAGCAGCGCCGCGCCGCCAATATCAATCGGGTCGCTGCCGCTGAAGGCCGGCATGTGATGAAGGTTGCGGTCCCAGACCAGCATTGCGGCGCCGCGGAGGAAAATCGAGGCGCCGATCGTGATGATGATGATCGATACGACCGGCGCGCCACGAGCCGGCTCGATGGCAAATTTTCCCAGCGCAAACCCGATCACGACCGCAAGAAGAACGGCGAGCGCGATGGCCAGCGGCATGGGCGCGCCGGCGGCCATCAGGAACACCGTCGCCATGCCGCCGATCATGACGAATTCGCCTTGCGCGAAATTGATCACCTGGCTGGAATTGTAGACGATGGAAAAGCCCAGCCCGACGAGGGCATAGGTTGCGCCGACCGTTATCCCGGAGATCAGAAACTGCAGGAATTGCGAGGACACGGGTCGGCTCCAGATTTCAGGCGCGCGGCCGGGGGATGCGCGCCCCGTTCACCCGGCTGCATGGCCAATGTGAACAAGGGCGCGCAATAGGAAATCCTCGTCTATTCCTGGAGCTTCCAGCCGCCGTCGTGGACCTCGACCATCACGAATGAATCATTGTCGAGGCCGAGATGATCATCCGGCGACATGGTGAAAATGCCGTCGACTCCGATGAAGCCATTGGTTTTTTCGATTTCCGAACGCACCGCTTCCTTGTCGAGAGAGCCGGCCCGCTTGATCGCCTCGGCGGCGAGGAAAAGGGCGTCATAGGCGTGCCCGCCAAAGGTCGAGATCGGCTCTTTGTAGCCGTCCTCATAGGCCGCCTTGTAGGCGCTGGCGATGGCTTTCTGGGGATGCGAGTCGGGCAGCGAATCGACGACAAGCAGCGCCGCTGCCGGCAACCGGACGCCCTCGGCGGCACCATCGGCCCCCTTGATAAACCTGACCGAGGCGGAGCCGTGGGTCTGGTAATGCGGGATGGTTATGCCGAGCTGCTTGTAATTCTTCGCAACGATGCTCGTCGGAGCGCCGAATCCGCAATAGAGAAAGGCCTGCACGCCTTCCGTGTTCTTGATCTTGGTCAGTTGCGGCGTCATGTCGGTGTCGCCGGCGCCGTGGGTTTCATCGGCGAGGATCTCGACACCTTCGCTCTCCATCAGGGCTCTGGCATTGCCGGCGCAGGATTTGTCGAAGCCACCGCTGCCGGCCAGAAGCCCGATCTTCGTCAGGCCGCGCGCCTTCATGTCGGTGAAGATCTTCTGCACCGCGAGACGGTCGGTATGCGGGGTCTTGAAGACCCATTTCTTGACCGGGTCTATGATGACGCTGGCCCCGGCCAGGGAAATGAACGGCAAACCGGCCTGCTCCACCTCGTTGATCACCGCCATGGTGTTGCCGGTGGTGGTGCCGCCGATAATCAGATCGACCTTGTCCTGATCGATCAGGCGCTTGACGAAGGTCAGCGCTTCCTTGGCCTTGGTGCCGTCATCGTAGATCGTCAACTGAACCTGCCGGCCGAGCAGGCCACCGTCGGCATTGATTTTTTCCACATAGAGTTCGATCGTCTTTTTCTCAGGATCACCAAGAAACGCGGCGCCGCCCGTGGCGCTGAGAAACACGCCAAGCTTGATCGGTTCCTGGGCCTGCGCGCCAAGCGCAATCGTCGCCGCCGCCAGTAGACCGACCGTCCAACCGAGCACTGTCCGAACGTCCCAAATCTTCATTGTCCTGCTCCCTTTTGAGTGCCTGCCGTATCGGCTGCCAGGCCACACTGAGTTTTCAATGCCGCGGGGACTGACACGTCCTCTTTTAGACCACGATCCGGGCCCGGCTTGCCGCTAAATATGTATTAAGGTACCATGATACTTAAAAAGCGACAAGCGTGGCTGGACGGTTGACCGCAAGGGCGAAAAACGGGAGGCTGATTTCTCATGAAAACGACTCTTCAATCCGGTGTAACCCTGACCCGGCGCGTCGATATCGACCGTGATCGGACGATCGATTTCATGGGCGATGAATGCCGGGTTTATGCAACGCCGTCCCTCGTTCGCGATATCGAACACGCCTGCCGCGACCTGATCCTGGAGCACGCCGACGCCGGCGAAGATTCTGTTGGCACGTTCGTTTCGCTCAGCCATACCGCCGCGACCCTTATGGACATGTGGGCGGAGATCACCGTCACGGTAACGGCTGTCGATGGCCGGCGCGTGCGCTTTGCGGTCAGCGGCAACGACCCGCTTGAGCCGATCTGCAAGGGCGAGCATGAGCGCTTCGTCGTCGACGTCGCCAAGACGGCTGAGCGCTTGAAGGGAAAATTGGCTAAAGTGGCGGCGGGGGCGTTGTAGGACCATGCCCCGATGAGCGCGAAAAGCGGCGATCCAACACGATACGTCTCAAGTTACTGCTACCAATGTGTGGCCGGGCCCGATCTGCTCAAGGTCAAGATCGAGGACGGCGTCGCCACTGAAATCGGGCCCGACATCGCCGCGGCGGAGGTGCATCCGGCCGGCGGCAAGATTTGTGTCAAAGCCTTCGGGCTGATCCAGAAGACCTACAACCCGCATCGCGTCCTCACCCCGATGAAGCGCACCAATCCGCGCAAGGGCCGCGGCGAGGATCCCGGTTTCGTACCGGTCTCATGGGACGAAGCGCTCGACCTGATCGCGGCGCGGCTGAAGGATATTCGCGCCACCGGCCTGACCGATAAATCCGGTTACCCGCGCGTTGCGGCCAGTTTCGGCGGCGGCGGCACGCCGACCGCCTATATGGGAACGCTGCCGGCATTCCTCGCCGCCTGGGGCCCGGTCGATATGAGTTTCGGCTCCGGTCAGGGCGTCAAATGCTACCATTCGGAACACCTTTACGGCGAACTCTGGCACCGCGCCTTCACGGTGTCGCCCGATACGCCGCTGGCCGAATACATCGTCTCCTTCGGTGCCAATGTGGAGGCCTCGGGCGGCGTGTGCGGCGTCAAGCGCCACGCCGATGCCCGCGATCGCGGCATCAAGCGCGTCCAGATCGAGCCGCATCTGTCGATCACCGGTGCCTGTTCGGCCGAGTGGGTGCCGATCAAGCCGAAGACCGATCCGGCCTTCATGTTCGCCATGCTGCATGTGCTTTTGCACGATGCGGCGCGCGAGCGGCTCGACCTGCCCTTCCTGAGAGAGCGGACCTCATCGCCCTATCTGATCGCGCCGAACGGCTTTTTCCTGCGCGACCCGGAAAGCCGCAAGCCGCTGATCTGGGATTTGAAATCGGGCAGCGCCGTGCCTCAGGACACTCCCGGCGCCGAACCGGCGCTTGAGGGTGATTTCACGGTGAGCGGCCTGGAGGCCGGAGCGGACGATGACGAGTGGAGCCACAAAGATGTGACCTGCCGGCCGGCTTTCGCCCATCTGGCCGGACATGTGAAAACGTTCACACCGGAATGGGCGGCGGCCATCTGCGATGTCAGGGCGGAGACGATCCGCAACATCGCCAACGAGTTCCTCGACCACGCCCGCATCGGTGAGACCATCGAGATCGAAGGCGAAACACTGCCGCTGCGGCCGGTCTCCATCAGCCTTGGCAAGACCGTCAACAATGGCTGGGGCGGCTATGAATGCTGCTGGGCGCGCACCGTGCTTGCCTGTCTCGTCGGCGCCCTGGAGGTGCCCGGCGGCACACTGGGCACGACGGTCCGGCTGAACCGGCCGGCCGGCGACCGCTGGGCGAGCGTCACGCCGGGCCCGGACGGCTTCATGCACTATCCGATGAACCCGACACTCAAGGACGACTGGATCGACCGGCCGCCGGTGCGCAGCGCCCATCGCACTTTGGTGCCGCTTGCTGCCAATTCGCCGTGGAGCCAGGCGCTCGGCCCGACGCATCTGGCCTGGATGATGCAAAAGGAAGGTTTTGAGCACCTGCCCGAGCCGACACCTCCCGATGTCTGGTTCGTCTACCGCACCAATCCGGCGGTTTCATTCTGGGATACCGAGGCGGTTTCCGACGCCATGGCGAATTTTCCGTTCACGGTGTGCTTCGCCTACACCCATGACGAGACCAATCACGTCGCCGACCTGTTGTTACCCGAATGCACGGATCTTGAAGGCCTGCAACTCATCCGCATCGGCGGCACCAAATATGTCGAGCAGTTCTGGGACTATCAGGGCTTTGCCCTGCGCGACCCGGCCAGTGCGCCACAGGGCGAAGCGCGCGATTTTACCTGGATCGCGACGCAGTTGGCGAACCGGACCGGGCTATTGGAAGACTATAATGGTGCCATCAACCGCGGCGCTGCGGGCGTGCCGCTGGCCGGCGAGAATTGGGATTTCTCGCTTGCAGTCGACGCCGTCCACGATGTCGAGGCCATCTGGGATGCGGCCTGCCGCGCCGCGAGCGCCGAACTGACAGACGGGACAGAAACCCAGGGCCTCGATTACTTTCGCCAGCATGGCCAGATGGTGCGCGACTATTCGCGGCTCCACTGGTATCTCTACCCGGATCTCGTGGCCAAGGACCTGCGCTTCGAGATCCCCTACCAGGAGCAGCTTTTGCGCGTCGGCACGCAGCTTGGCCGCCGCCTACATGAGCACGATATCGAGTGGTGGGACGAGCAGCTCAAGGAATACGAGCCGCTGCCTGAATGGCGCGATTTGCCGGCACTTTGGGAGCAAGCGCTCACCAAGGACTTTGACGTCGATATTGCCGACTATCCGTTCTGGCTGATCACATCGCGAAGCATGCAATATTCCTGGGGCAGCAATGCCGGCATCCAGATGATCAAGGAGGTGGCCGACAACATCGCCGGTCATGGCGGCGTCATCATCAACCCGGCGGCGGCC
>CALZIL010000006.1:0-36667 GCA_945787495.1 uncultured Afifella sp.
GCCTTATATCCGCAAAACGCCGGTCATGGGGATCGCCGGAAGCGAAGTCTGCCACGACACACCGGTTTCGCTGAAACTGGAACTTTTCCAGCACACCGGCTCTTTCAAGCCGCGCGGCGCCTTCAACAATCTGTTGTCCAAGCCGGTACCGGCGGCCGGCGTGGCTGCGGCGTCCGGCGGCAATCACGGCGCGGCGGTGGCCTATGCCGCCGGCAGGCTCGGACATGCCGCCGACATCTTCGTGCCGGAGATTTCCAGCCCCGTGAAGATCAGCCGGATCGAGGCGGCCGGCGCGAGCGTTCATGTCGGCGGCGCCCGCTACGCCGATGCCCTGGCCCATTGTGAAAGCCACCAAGCCGCAACCGGCGCCATCGGCATCCACGCTTATGACGATCCGGCAACGATTTCCGGCCAGGGCACTGTGGCGCTGGAATGGCAGGATCAGGTTCCTGACCTGGATACGGTGCTCATCTCCGTCGGCGGCGCCGGGCTGATCTCCGGCATCGCCGCCTGGCATGGCGGCGCGATCAAGGTCGTCGGCGTGGAACCGGAGGGTGCGCCGACCTTGCACGCCGCGCTCGCTGCCGGCGGTCCGGTCGATGTCGAGATCGATTCGCTCGCCGCCGATTCGCTTGGCGCGCGCTCAGTCGGCGAGATCAACCACGCTCTGTGCGCCCGCCCTGTCGACCACGTCGCGCTGGTCGGTGATGAGGCGATTCGAGGCGCCATGGCCTTTCTGTGGACCCGCCTGCAGATCGCCGCCGAACCCGGCGGTGCCGCGGCGTTGGCGGCGCTGTTGACCGGCGCCTACAGGCCGCAACCGGGCGAACGCATCGGCGTGCTTGTTTGCGGTGGCAATATTGACCCGGCTATGATTTCAGATTTGGCGAGGCACGCATGACGGATTTCCCGGCAGACCTGCTTGACGGCTATGAACGGTTTCGCGGCGGTAGGCTCGACGCCGAGCAGGCACGCCTGCGCAGGCTGGCCGACAATGGCCAGAAGCCGGCAACAATGTTGATCGGCTGCTGCGATTCCCGCGCAGCGCCGGAAATCGTCTTCGATGCCGGCCCCGGCCAGCTTTTCGTTGTGCGCAATGTCGCCAATCTCGTCCCGCCCTATGAGCCCGACGGCGGCCACCATGCCACCAGTGCCGCGCTGGAATTCGCCGTCCAGGTTTTGCGGGTAAGCCATGTCGTCATAATGGGTCACGGCCGGTGCGGTGGCATCGCCGCGGCGCTGAACCCCGCCGACGAACCGCTGTCGCCCGGTGATTTCATCGGCAAGTGGATGGCGCTGTTGAAGCCGTCAGCGGAAAAAATCGCCGGCAACGACATCATGACTCCGGGTGAGCGGCAAATGGCACTGGAACGGATTTCGGTCCGCCACTCCGTTGCCAATTTGCGCACCTTTCCCTGCGTCGCCGAACTGGAAAGGCGCGGCAAGCTCGCACTCCACGGCGCCTGGTTCGATATTTCGACCGGCGAGTTGTGGACCATGCAACCCAAGACCGGTGAATTTGCGCGTATCAGGCAGGAAGCGAGCAACGAAGAAGACGGCCCGCCAGTCTAGCGAAACAATCGGCCCCGATACTGACGCAACGGGGCCGATTGGCAAGGATGTCGTATACATTCACCGCATTGAGCGCATTTTGATGATCGCCATCACATGCGCGATGATGAAGAGCGGTACGAAGAAGTTCGGAATCAGGCTGACCGGCAGCGTGTTAAGGACCGCGTCGGACGACACAGCGGCGAAATCGAGAAAATTGCCACCGATGCTGCCGATGCCGGTGACGAACGCCACAGCGAAATCGGCCAGGCCGGCGACGATCACGCCATTGGCGGCGCGCTGCCAACCAGGCGCCTTCAGCGCCACCGCGATGGCGGCGAACGGTGCCACCAGCCCGACGGCAATGTCGCCAAGCCCGGCCGGCAGGGCAAAGACCGCCGGCAATTGGCCATAGGCCCACAAAACGAGAAAGATCGATCCGATTACACGCCAGCCCTGCAAAGCGGTCAGCAGCGCCAGATCCTGCGCCTCGACATAGGCGCGCACCGCCGGAATCGTTCGCACGGCGACCAGGAAGGCGGCCACGGGAATTGCGATCGCCGCAACAATGGCGACGGGAATTCCGCCGATCTCGATCTGGAAGATTTCGGTCTGCGCAAGCAGCGTGGCAAGGCTTGCCCACACCGCAAGCCCGATCACGATTGGTCCGGTGATGAGCCGGCCCAATCTGCCTTGCTCGCTGGCCCGGGATTCGCCGGCCGGCATTTTGGTCGTTGGATGTATCGTCAGGGACTGCGCTGTCATTCGGTTGGCCATGTCATTCTCCATTCAAGTGTATATGCATGTTTCTAGCTAAAAAAACTCAACCGGCTGTGCTGCTGATCCGGTCGAGTTCGGTAAGCAGCGTATCGGCGGGCTTGTGTCCGAAAGTGCCAGCAACCTTCAATTGGACGGCGCGCCACAAGGGCTCGGCATCTCTCAGCCGCGTCCGGCCTGCCGCCGTCAGGGTGAGAAGCCGCACGCGCCGGTCGTCGCCTTCAGCCGATACCACCAGCCCGTCACGCTGCAGCGGTTTCAGATTGCGCGTCAGCGTCGTCCGGTCCATGCCGAGCGCACCGGCCAAGTCCGACAGTGGAACCGGCCCCTGCCTCTTCACCGCTGTCAAAAGCGTGAATTGCGGCGCGGTGACGCCAACCGGCTTCAGCGCCGCGTCATAGGTCTGAGTCAGCGCCCGCGTCGCCTTGCGCAGATTGAAGCACAGGCAATTGGCCGGATCGGAAAGGTTGATCTTTGGTGTGGTCATCATAAGGTGTATATACACTTTTTCTCAAAGATTGCAAGCGAAAAAAGAACGCCTCGCTGCCGCGGTCCCTATCAACGAAGTTCGGCGGAGGTGGCGGCCGCGGTGACAGCGCGCAAAATCACGATCGCACCGGCAAGCAGATCAGATTCTTTCATGGCGGCCTTGCTTTGGTCCGAACGCTCCGAATGCGGCACATGGACAAACCCGCACCAGGCGCCGGGCCGGGTCGCGGCGCATCCCAGCGACCGGTAATAGACCGCATTGCACACATAGGCGCCGGCATCGTCGGACTGTTCGACATCGAAGCCGCCATCGCGCAGCGCCTTGCCGACGGAGGTAGGCCAGACGCTGTCCAGCGCCCGCCGGCCGTCACGATCGATCTGCCGATCTTGCGGAATGACGCCGACAGCATCAGGCCGCTCGCAGCCGATCATATTGCCGGCTTGGCTTTCCAGCCGGAATCCTCTCGCGTCCCTATGCAGCCCGAAATGCACGGCAATATCCGGCGCCAAGGTGCGGTGCCGTTCATCGGCAATCGCCAGGGCGCGGGAAAATTCGGTCGGCAGAACCTCGCAGCAAAGCTCCGAAGCGCCGATCGCCTCGGGCGCAAGCTCGTCAAGCTGTTCAACAAGCCATTGCGTCGGATTGACCGGCGCCCCCGGAAACGGCCCGAAACCGGTCACCCAGAGGCGCATTATCCCGCCATGATCCGGCTAGTCGTCCGCCGGCTTGCTCTCGCCGGCCGGCGCGATAAGGTCGGCGGCGCTGACGACAATGGCCGCGCCGCTTGCGCCGGCCTTTTCAAGACCGGTCAGAAAGCGCAGCCGGCCGACCTCCGGATTGTCCTTGATGATCCGCGCCGCATTGGCAAGCGCCCTGAGCGCCGCCTGCTCGCCGCGCGCCCGTTCCACTGCCGCCAGCCCGTCCAGCCGCGCCTGTTCAACCTCGGCATAGGCGCGCTTGATCGGCCCGGTCAGCATGATGTCGACGACCGACGCTTTGAGCAATTCAACGCCGGTGCTTGCCGTATCGGGATCAATCAGGGCAAAAAGCTCCGAGTCCAGTTCGGTACGCTGGGAAAGCAGCTCTTCCAGGCTGCGGGACGCGACGAGCGAGCGGATGGCGAGCCTGACAGCCTGATGAAGATGGTTTTCGATGGCGGCCATGAACCGCCACCGGTCCCCGACCGCACCCTTGTCGTCGAGGTTGACAAACACCTGCCGGAGGTCAGCAATCCGGTAGGTCGCCAGCACGCTGATCTTGATCGACAGGCGGTCGGCGGTCAGCACTTCTTGACCGCGCACGTCCAGAAACTGTTCGGCGGAAGAGGCGCGGACAACGGCCGATTGCGGGCCGACCCACAGCGCGCCCGGCGGCAAGTCGCGCTGGAAAACGCCGTTCTCCAGAAGAATGCCGGTCTCACCGTCAAAAATGGTAAACCGCTGGAACAGCCGCGTCACGCCGGCGTGCCGGAGCGCCCACAGGCCCGCCGCGACAACGGCGATGACGATAATCAGAAAAGCCAGAAATCCGCCCATGCCCCAATCCGCCCTTGATATTGACCCTGATATCACCCCTTCCGCACCGCGACCGGACTGCGGGGATCCGAAATCCGCAAGGCGGCCCGATGGCTTGCCCGAAGGCCAGTGCGGAAGGGGCTTTGTTGTTACCCAACAATGACGAGGAATCGAACCTCTAGCGGCACCGGACACCCTGCAGCCGCCGGAGCCGATGCCCCGGCCGCAGCCACCGCTGACGCACCGGCCATTATGACGGCGGCGCGCTGCGGGTCAATCAGGCCGCGGCCTGCTTCTTCAAAAGCCCCCGATTGACCAGCAATTCGGCGATTTGCACCGTGTTCAGCGCCGCGCCCTTCCTGAGATTGTCGGAGACGACCCATAAAGACAGGCCGTTTTCCACGGTTCCGTCCTCGCGGATGCGCGAGATATAGGTGGCGTCCTCGCCGGCGCATTCGTACGGCGTCACATAGCCGCCGTCCTCGTGCTTGTCGACGACCAGGCAGCCCGGCGCCTCGCGTAAAATATCGCGCGCCTCCTCGGCGCTGATCTCGTCTTCAAACTCAAGATTGACCGCCTCGGCATGGCCGATAAACACCGGCACGCGCACGCAGGTCGCCGTCAGCTTGATTTTCGGATCGAGCATCTTCTTGGTTTCCGCCACCATCTTCCATTCTTCCTTGGTGGTTCCGTCCTCCATGAAGACGTCGATATGCGGAATGACGTTGAAGGCGATCCGCTTGGGGAATTTCTCCGCCTCGATCGGATCGGCGACGAAGACCGACCGCGTCTGGTTGAAAAGCTCGTCCATCGCCGCCTTGCCGGCGCCGGATACCGACTGGTAGGTGGCAACGACGACCCGCTTGATCCGCGCCTTGTCGTGCAGGGGTTTGAGCGCCACGACAAGTTGCGCCGTGGAGCAGTTCGGATTGGCGATGATGTTCTTTCTGGAGAATCCCTCGATCGCGTCGGCGTTCACTTCCGGCACGATCAGCGGCACGTCGGCGTCGTAGCGCCAGGCCGAGGAATTGTCGATGACGACGCAGCCGGTGGCGGCGATCTTCGGCGACCATTCCTTCGACACCGCGCCCCCGGCCGACATCAGCGCGATATCGACGCCGGAAAAGTCGAAATCCTCCAGCGCCTGCACTTTCAGCGTTTTCTCGCCGAAAGAGACATCCGTGCCCTGGCTGCGGCGCGAGGCAAGGGCGATCACCTCATCGGCCGGAAACCCCCTTTCGGCGAGGATATCCAGCATTTCGTGGCCGACATTGCCGGTCGCCCCGACGATTGCGATTGTGTAACCCATGGATCCGGTCCTCAACTCCCTTCCGCGTCAACCCGCTTCAGATCATTGTCCTGCGGGCTTGTCTCCCCTTCCGGTCCCCGGGGAGAGAGGCGGGACGGAAGAGCGGATCAGGCGGTGGTCGGTTTGGTCGTAAGGTGCGTCGTGGACACCGCGCGCACCGAACCGGCCGCCAACATTGCGGCCTCCGGCATAACAAGGTTCGAAACGAAAACAGCCATCGTTCCCAAGCTCCACGAACGTCGCCGCGTTCTATCGGGTTTGCCGGTGAAGTCAATGATGGCGGCGGCGCCCCGCGCGCCGCTCGCTCGCCAAGGTGCCTTGGCCGTCTCATTCCTGGCCTTCGCCGAGCAGGATTTCGAACTCCGCCAGAACCGCCGTGCCCATGCCGTTGGTGCCGACCTCGGTCATGCCCTCCGACATGATGTCCGATGTACGGATACCCTGGTCCAGCGTCTTGGATATCGCCTGCTCCAAAAGGCCGGCCTCGGCGACCATGCCGAAGGAATAGCGCAGGCACATTGCCAGAGAAGCGATCATCGCCAGCGGATTGGCGATGCCCTGGCCGGCGATGTCGGGCGCCGAACCGTGCACCGGCTCATACATCGCCTTGCGTTTGCCGGTTTGCGCGTCCGGCGCGCCCAGCGAGGCCGATGGCAGCATGCCGAGCGAGCCGGTCAGCATCGCCGCAACATCCGACAGCATGTCGCCGAACAGATTGTCGGTGACGATGACGTCGAACTGCTTGGGCCAGCGCACCAGCTGCATGCCGCCGGCATCGGCCAGCATGTGATCGAGTTCCACCTCCGGATATTCCTCGGCGCCGACCTTCGTCACCACCTCGTTCCAGAAGACGCCGGATTTCATCACATTGCGCTTTTCCATCGAGGTGACGTGGTTCTTGCGCGTTTTGGCCAGATCGAAGGCGACACGAGCGATGCGCTCGATCTCATAGGTGTCGTAAACTTGCGTGTCGATGGCGCGCTTCTGGCCATTGCCCAGATCGATGATCTCCTTGGGCTCGCCGAAATAGACGCCGCCGGTGAGTTCGCGCACGATCAGGATGTCGAGGCCCTCCACGACCTCAGGCTTCAGCGACGATGACGCCGCCAGCGCCGGATAACAGATGGCCGGCCGAAGATTGGCGAAGAGCTGCAGGTCCTTGCGCAATCGCAGCAATCCGGCTTCCGGCCGCACCTCATAGGGCACGCTGTCCCATTTCGGCCCGCCGACCGCGCCGAACAGCACCGCATCGGCAGCCTCCGCCTTGGCCATGTCATCATCGGAAATACCGACGCCATGGGCGTCATAGGCGGCGCCGCCGGCAAGCCCTTCGTCGATCTCGAAGGCGGCAAGGCCCTCACTGTTCATGAAGGCGATGATTTCCTTCACCTCATGCATGGTCTCCGGGCCGATGCCGTCGCCGGGAAGAAGGAACAGTTTGTGGGTGGTCATGGAACGCCTGCCTTGTGAAGAAAATGTCTGCCGCAGAAGGCTCTAAAGGCCGCGCGGTGAACCTTCAAGCGCTCCGCAGCGTCCAATTGTCATAGGCAGCGCAAAACCCGCCTGCCGGACCAGCGGAGAACGCCATGACCTACATTATCGTGACACGCAAACAGACGGTCATCGGCCAGCCCTTCGCCTCATTTGCCTCCGCCTATGGCGAAGCGTCACGGATTTTCGGCGACGACCCGGTCGCATGGATCGACGGCAATGTGCGCATCGAGGAAAACCGGCCTTAAAGTCTGTAAGCACCGCTCACGTCGGCCGGTAGGCTGTCGCTTCGATCTCGATTTTCATTTCCGGCTCAATCAGCCCGGCAATGACCATGGTCGCGGCGGGCCGGATATCGCCGAAAACCTCGCCGAGCACCGCAAAAACCCGATCGACAAATTCCCAGTCGCTGACGATATAGCGCACACGCACCACATCGCTCATGGCCAAGCCCGCCTCAGTCAACGTTCTCTCAATCGTCGCCAGCGCGTTGCGCGTCTGGTCTTCGACGCCCTCAGGCATGGTCATCAGGGCATAATCGTAACCGGTCGTGCCGGAGACGAAACACCATTCGCCGACAACGACCGCGCGGCTGTAACCGGCGGTTTTTTCAAACGGCGAACCGGTGGAAATCAGCCGCCGTTCAGCCATCAAGGTTATCGCTCGGCGGTCCGCCGGGGCCGGAATAATCGGATTTCCAGGCATCGTCGCGCCGCGATATCCAGTGCGCCGCGATCACGGCGATCAGCACCGTGACGAGGCTGACGACGAACAATTGCCAGGTCTGGGAGAAAAACAACCGCCAGAAGATCGTCACGACGACACCAAGCAACGCGGCCCGGATGGCTGAACCAAGCGGCGAGCGGCCAACGAGGATGAATTCAAGCAATGCGTTTCGCCCCCCTGTTTCTCCCGTCATCAAGCCAGGCAGCGGCAACCGAGCTGGCCGCGCGGCTATTCAGCGCGCTCGCTCTTGCCCGGGTCAAATCCGCGAAGGACATAACCGATTATGCCGCCAAGAAGCGTCGCAATGACCTCACGCGAGATATAGTCGAGCGAGGCCAAGGCGACAATCACAGGCAACACCAAAGCGAGCCCAAGTGCCTGGATATTCCTGGGCCCCCATCCGGTCTTTTGTTTCCGCCAGACAATCGCAATTCCGGTTACCAGCAAAATCACCGCGAAAAGCATGCCGAGATTGGTATTGCTAATCCAAGTCTCAATCATTTCCCTACACCCACGGTCGTTCCTCGTTCATGACCGCTTCGAATGTATCGACCTTTTCCGCCTTTTCCATGGTCAGGCCGATATCGTCCAGGCCGTTGAGCAGGCAGTGCTTCTTGAAGGCTTCGATTTCAAACGTCACGACGCCGCCATCCGGCCCGCGGATTTCCTGGGCTTCCAGATCAACGCTCAGCGTCGCATTGGCGCCGCGTTCGGCGTCATCCATGAGCTTTTCCAGATCTTCCGGCGATACGATCGCCGGCAAAACGCCGTTCTTGAAGCAGTTGTTGTAGAAAATATCGGCGAACGAGGTGGAGATCACGCAGGTGATGCCGAAATCCTTCAGCGCCCAAGGCGCGTGTTCGCGGCTCGAGCCGCAGCCGAAATTATCATCCGCGACAATGATCTTGGCGTTACGATAGGCCGGTTTGTTGAGGACAAAATCCGGGTTCTCCGAGCCGTCATCCTTGTAGCGCATCTCCGAAAACAGCGCGCTGCCCAGGCCCGTGCGCTTGATGGTTTTGAGGTACTGCTTGGGAATGATCATGTCGGTGTCGACATTGACGATCGGCATCGGCGCGGCGACTGCCGTCAGCGTGGTGAACTTGTCCATGACTGTGCTTCTTTCCGTTTGTTACGCCGCGATCGGCAGTTCGAGGCCGGCCGTCTGGTCGGCGCCGATCATGATGTTGAGGTTCTGCACCGCTGCGCCCGAAGCGCCCTTGCCGAGATTGTCATAGACCGCCACCAGCAGCGCTTGGCCGCGCTCGTCATTGGCGAAAACATGCAGCCGCATGCCGTTGCTGCCGTTGAGTGCCTGCGGGTCAAGTTCGGCGGCGCGCTCAGTTGGTTCATAAGGCGCCACACTGACGAAGCCATCGTCGCCGAAATGCTCCGCCAGGCAGGCGGCGAGATCGCTGCCGGTGGCCGGTTTGGCCAGGTCACCGAGGAAGACCGGCACGGTCCCGAGCATGCCTTGCGCATAATTGCCGACCGCCGGGGCGAACAGCGGCTCGCGGCCAAGGCCTGAATAATACAGCATTTCCGGCAGGTGCTTGTGGGCGAAGGTCAGGCCATAGGGCATGAACGGATTGGCGTCCGCGCCGGCCGCCTCATAGGCTTCGATCATCTGCCGCCCGCCGCCGGAATAGCCCGAAACGGCGCTATAGACGACCGGATGGTCGGCCGGCAGGATGCCCGCCGTGACCAGCGGCCGCACCAGCGCGATCAACCCTTGCGGATAGCAGCCGGGATTGGCGACGAAGCGCGCCCCGGCAATCCGCGCGGCCTGGTCCGGCGTCATTTCGGCAAAGCCATAGACCCAGTCCGGCGCCGTCCGGTGCGCGCTGGAGGCATCGATCACCCGCGTTGAGGCATCCTCGATCATCGCCACCGCCGCGCGCGCCGCCTTATCCGGCAGGCACAGGATTGCAATGTCGGCGCTGTTCAGCAGTTCGCGCCGCGTGTCGTCGTCCTTGCGCTTCTCGGCATCGATGGCGATCAGCGACACGTCGGAGCGCGCCGCCAACCGCTCGCGGATCTGCAGGCCGGTCGTGCCGGCTTCGCCATCGATAAAGACCGTGGTCATCACAAAAAAAATCCCTTGGCCGCGATCGTTGGTAATACCAGGCGGCCGGATCGGCGCTGTCTATCATTTGCGTGGGACCTTTGTCACGGCCCCCGAACTATCCGGCTTTCGCCTCCAACGCCTCCATATCGGCGTCCGACAGACCGAAATGATGGCCGATCTCATGCACCAGCACATGCGTCACGATAGCGCTCAACGTCTCCTCGTGCTCGGCCCAGTAATCGAGGATCGGCCGGCGGTAGAGCCAGACCCGGTTGGCCATTGCCCCGGAGGGCGGCACCGCATCGGCATGGGCGAGGCCGACGCCCTCAAACAGGCCGAGCAGGTCGAACGGCGTTTCCGCCTTCAGGTCAGCGAGCACGTCGTCGTCGGGGAAATCGGCAACGGCGAAGGTAACGACGCCGGCCAGCGCCCTGAAGTCGTCCGGCAGCGCTGCAAAGGCAGCTTCCGCCAGCGCCGAAAATTCGTCAAGCGTGGGGGCCTGGCGGCCGCTCCAGTCCCGGGAGTCCAAAATCGGATCGGAAATCATGGCTCAAAAATAGGTCCTGGCCAGATACCAGATCAGGACGATGACGAAGATCACCGCCAGCCCGCGGCCGACCCGCCGGCCCCAGATCTCGGCGGCATCGTCCTCAGGCGCATCGGCCCCGGCGAAATGGTCGCGGGCGCGGTTGGCCGTGCGCACAAAAGACGAGGTGCCGATCACCTCGCTCTGATCGCCGATCCGCTCCAGATCCTTTCGCGCCTCAGCGGCGGTTTTGTCGTGGTCGGGCTTTGCCATGGCGCCAGTCTGCCACGGGCAATCGGCCCATCGCAAAAAATATTTCAGCAGCTTTGAACCAAACCGGCATTCACCGCGTCGAAGAGAGTGAAGACGCTTTCCTCCTCCCGTCCAACTGCCCCGCGCCCCGGCGCGGGGGTTTTTTTATCGCCACTGGCAGAAATCAGCGAATTGGCCGGCGAGACCCACCTCGGGAAATCGCGCGACAGGTCAACGGGTTACGCCACAATCGGTTTTAGCGCCAATGGGGATATCGGATGAGATATTCGATACGAATGTGCGGAATCTCACATTCAACATTGGTTGGCTTGTCCATGGTTGGAACGAATCCGGAGGTTGTCCGGCGAATATCGGCGAAGACGCTTTCCCCCTCCCGTCCAACTGCCCCGCGCTCCGCCGCGGGGTCTTTTTTTATTGCCACTCGCGGATATCGACGAAATGGCCGGCGATCGCCGCCGCCGCCGCCATGGCCGGCGAGACGAGATGCGAGCGCCCCTTGAAGCCCTGACGGCCTTCAAAGTTGCGGTTCGATGTCGAGGCGCAGCGTTCTTCAGGCTCCAGCTTATCAGCATTCATGGCAAGGCACATGGAGCAGCCCGGCTCACGCCAGTCAAAACCGGCTGCCCTGAAGATCGCGTCCAGGCCCTCCGCTTCCGCCTGTGCCTTGACCAGACCGGAACCGGGCACGACCATGGCACCGACGTTTTCATTGACGTGCCGGCCCTCGACCACCGCCGCGGCGGCGCGCAGATCCTCGATCCTGCCATTGGTGCACGACCCGATGAACACCCGGTCGAGCCGGATGTCGGTCATTTTCGTGCCCGGCGCCAGGCCCATATATTGCAGCGCCCGCCACTTTGAATTGCGCCGGTTTTCGTCAGTGATCTCATCGGGATCGGGCACGGTGCCGGTGATGGCGACGACGTCTTCAGGCGAAGAGCCCCAGGTGACGATCGGCGGCAGATTGGCTGCGTCGAGCCGCACTTCGGCGTCGAAATGCGCGCCTTCATCGCTCGGCAGGTTTTGCCAGTAGGCCAGCGCCTTGTCCCAGTCCGCGCCCCTGGGCGCCCGTGGCCGGTCCTTTATATAGGCGAAGGTCTTTTCGTCCGGCGCAATCATGCCGGCCCGCGCGCCGCCCTCGATCGTCATGTTGCAGACCGTCATCCGGCCTTCCATGGACAGTGCCCGGATCGCCTCGCCGGCAAATTCGATGACATGGCCGGTGCCGCCGGCGGTGCCGATCTCGCCGATGATCGCCAGGATGATGTCTTTCGCCGTAACGCCCACCGGCAATGCGCCGTCGACGGTGACGCGCATGTTCTTGGCCTTGTTCTGGATCAGCGTCTGCGTCGCCAGCACATGTTCCACCTCCGAGGTGCCGATGCCGTGCGCCAGCGCCCCGAAGGCGCCATGGGTGGAGGTGTGACTGTCGCCGCACACGATGGTCATGCCCGGCAGAGTGAAGCCCTGTTCGGGACCGACAATGTGGACAATGCCCTGGCGTTCGTCGGTCTCGTTGAAATATTCGACGCCGAAATCGGCGGCGTTCTTGGCCATCGCCTCGACCTGGATCGCCGATTCCGGGTCGTCAATGCCGTGGCTGCGGTCGGTCGTCGGCACATTGTGATCGACGACGGCCAGCGTCTTGTCCGGCGCCCGAACAGTGCGGCCGGTCAGGCGCAGGCCTTCAAACGCCTGCGGGCTGGTCACTTCATGGACCAGATGCCGGTCGATATAGATCAGGCAGGTGCCGTCCTCGGCCTCATCGACCAGATGGTCGGCCCAGATTTTGTCGTAAAGGGTTTTCGGCGCGCTCATCGGGCGGCTCTTTCATCTTGCAAGTGGGAACGTTGCGCCTGATATGCATGAGGTGCGTGGCGCCGGTCAAGCGGCGTGCGCTGACGTATCGAGGTCGACCGCATGCTCATTCGCAGCACCCTAATTGCGCTCACCATCCTGACTTGCCTGAGGGCATTCGCGCCCGAGCCTGCAAGCGCCGCCGAGCCGGAGCGGAATTGCCGGAAAATCACGCACCAATCCGCTTCCTATGTCGCCTGCGCCTTCGACCTTCGCCAGCACGATTTGCGGCTTTTTCTCAATGACGCAGACGGCGCGCCCTATGGCTCGTTCCGTGCCCTGAAGGGTGATCTTTCAAGGCAGGGCATGGCGCTGCCCTTTGCCATGAATGGCGGCATGTATCACCGCGACCGCTCGCCGGTCGGCTATTATGTCGAAGGCCGCCGCAAGTTGAAGGAGGCGATCACCGGCCCCGGCCCGGGCAATTTCCACATGCGGCCGAACGGCATTTTCTTCATTGAAGGCGATACCGCCAGCGTGATGGAAACGCGGGCCTTTTTGAAACGCAACCGGCGGCCCGACTATGCCACCCAGTCCGGCCCGATGCTGGTGATCGACGGCAAGCTGCATCCGCGTTTCATCGCCGGATCGGACTTCAAGAAACGCCGCAACGGCGTCGGCATCATCAACCGCCACGAAGTCGTCTTTGCGATCTCGAACTCAGCCGTCAGCTTCCATGACTTCGCGACGCTTTTCCGCGACAAGCTGGCCTGCCGCAACGCGCTGTTTCTGGACGGCACCATATCCAGCCTGCACGCGCCGGAGATCGGCCGTGCCGATTTCCTCTTCCCCGTCGGTCCGATCATCGGCGTGGTTGAAAGGGCGGAATAGGGCCGCCGCACACAAAAGCATTCTCATCTGCAATACATCCCACGACCGCTTGGGAGAATAATTGGACAGGCTGGCAATATCCGCTCAGGTCCGCTTGGCGCCGATTGTGTTGGTGAACTATTCCCTCTGCCACAAAAAGACGTTCAGGCGTCGCCGTGATGCAGCCTTGTGGAACTTATGATCTGTGCGACTCCAGATAACGTCTGACTTTTTCCAGGATTGGCAAGGCCATTTCCAACTCCTTGTCTGACAGTTCTGCGGAGACATCAGCAACGAGCGGACCGACGCATTGCACACACCGCGCCCGCATTTTTCGGCCGGCTTCGGTGATACTGACGAGCTTGCCCCGTCCATCCCGTGGATCTGCGACAATCCTCACAAGATCGCGTTTTTCAAGGCGCTGCAACGTATTGGTCATGGCCCCTTTGGTCACCTGGAAGGCATTGGCAAGTTGCAACGGGCTCCACTCATCACCCAGGCGCACCAGGTGATTCAGCACACCGAACTGTGACACTTTCAGGCCATCGGGCAAGCCGCGTTCCAGTCGGTTACGGGCCAATTGCTCGATTATTCCTATTTCGGTGAACAATCGAAATGCAGGCGGGTCTTCAACCGGATTCACGCGTCAACTCGCTTTAAGTCTCGTTTTCAGCGGCCAGCGCGGGGCCGGGCCGACGGTCTTAGCATAACCAAGCCGGGCCAGCATTTGCACGCGTTCGTCGGGCTGGTCGGTCAACCAGTCATGAGCCTTTTCATAGTAAGGCGCCATCGCTGGATATTCCTGCAAGGCTTGGCTCATCGGCTGCACGGCAAGACCATCGGTGGTCGCCCGGAGGGCGACCCGCATATAGGCCCGACCGGCCTCGATCTGCGCAGTCCGGTCATTGCCAAGGGTGTTGATCCAGACAAAGCCCATCGATATCATCGCCCCCTTTTCGATCATGTCGAGACCCATCTGAAATGAACGCGAGGCCGGATCGGACAGGCCTTCGCGGGTCAGCATGCCGGTCAGTTTCAGGGCTTCCAGGAGTGGCCCGCCCAAGCTGATGCCATCGGGATTGGCCTCGATCTCCGCGCGCCCAATCCGCATAAGTTGGATGCTCTCCCAGTGGGCCTCGGGCGTTTTCATTTCGCCGAACATGGCATCTCTCGTTAGCATCCTCAGATCATTCAGGCGCGCGGCTTGCCCGGTTGTTCCAACCCGGACGTTGGCCGAAGCCGCCTCGTGCAAATGCTGCAAGATGTCATCGCCGATGGCCCGGCCTTCATCGTAAGGGTTCCGGTTGGTGTGACGGTTTAGAACCTGAGCAAAAAGCGGGTCTGGCATCAGCTCACCCGCTTTCGCCAGCGAAAGGTGAGCAATCGGGCGATCGTCCAAGGCGTCAGTCGATCCACCTTCGGGGAAGACCCGGATTACGGCGTGGTAGCCTTGATCCCGAGCAGCAAGCGAGAACAGTTCCAGGAAGCAGCCAAGTCCGATCACGATCTGCCGGCTAAACGGGTCGGTTGCCGGAAGCAGCCTGTCGAGGTCGCACGTCAGCACCGCCTCGGTGTCGCTTTTCAGTTCGACGAGCCAGGGCTGGCGGTTGTGGGGGTTCGGCGCCAGGATGGCGTACGAAAGGGACCGCCGCATGGGGTCGGAATAAAGCGACCCGGCTTTCAGCCAGGGCTTTAAAGCATCGGTTGGCGTCCGCGTAGCGACAAAGCCTACACCGCCCGCAGCGACGATGACACTCGCAGACCCGGCGATTTTGAGAAATGTACGCCTGTTCATATCCATCTCTCCACATTGGCCTCTATTTAGTTCACCGTTAAACCTTATATAGTTTAATGTTGAACTAATCAAGGAGAAATGTCGGCGGCCACGATTTGCATCCGTTTAGGCGCAAACCTCGACACGAGGCGTCGGGTCAGAGAGTTATAGTGACGGCGTCCGTTTATTCCCGTCCATTGTATGTCCATATTGCGCGCCTCAGATCGAAACCCAAAAGCCGCATGTGGCAATTAAAACAGACCTAGCGGCCGAAAAACTCCGCCAGCGCAGCCGCCGTTTCTTCCGGCTTTTCCTCCGCGACATAATGGCCGCAATCGAGTGCCTCACCGGCAACATCGCCGGCCCAGTCGCGCCAGATGGCCAAAACGTCGTAATTCTGGCCGACAAAGCCCTTGCCGCCCCACAGCGCCAGCAGCGGACAGGCGATGCGGTTGACACCGTGATCGGCCGCGTCGAGGGCGAAGTCGATGCTCGCCGCCGCCCGGTAGTCCTCGCATGTCGCATGGATCGTCCCCGGGTCGCGGTAGCAGGCAAGATAATCGGCCAGCGCGCTTTCCGAAAAGTAGGCCGGCCGCTCGCCGCCATAGCGGAACAGGAACCAATGATCGGGATCGGAGCCGATCGCCCGTTCCGGCCGGTCGAAGGGCTGTGCCAGAAAGAACCAGTGCCAGTAATTCAGCCCGAAGGCCATGTCGGCGCGGGCAAAGGCTTCATAGGTCGGAATGATGTCGAGAACGGCGAGCTTGCTGACCGCGCCCGGATGGTCGAGCGCCAGCCGGTAGCCGACCCGCCCGCCGCGGTCGTGGCCGCAAACGGCAAAGCGTTCAAAACCGAAATGCGCCATCAGCGCGATCTGGTCCTCAGCCATCACCCGCTTGGAATAGGGCATGTGATCGGCGTCCGACGCCGGCTTGGAGCTTTTGCCATAGCCGCGCAGATCGGGCGCGACGACGAAGAAATCCTGCGCCAGCGCCGGCGCCACCTTCTCCCACATCATCAGCGTCTGCGGGTGGCCGTGCAGCAGCAGGAGCGGTTTGCCGCGGCCGCCACTTCGCACACGCACGCTCACCGCGCCGAGATCGACAATATCAAGATCGAATTCTTCAAATGATATGGACATGCGCTGTTATGGGCGTGGCCTTGCCGCCGGATCAAGCGCCTGAACGCAAACAAAAACGGCGCCGCAAGGGGCGCCGTGTTCAAAACGTGACAAACGCGATGCCTATTCGGCGGGCGCCTCGGCGACTTCAGCCTCCTGTGCCGCGGCCTCGGCGGCCTCGGCCTCAGCCTTGGCGGCCTTGGCCTCTTCGGCGGCCTGCCTGGCGGCGGTCTTGTCCGCTTCCGCACTCGCCTTGGCGGAGGCGGCGCTCTGGCGATCGGCATCGTTCAGCCGCTTGGCCCTGATATTGGTGGATTCGGCGATCCGCGCCGACTTGCCGCGCCGGCCGCGCAGATAATAGAGCTTGGCCCGCCGCACCGAACCGCGCCGCACCATCTCAATCTGCTCGATCATCGGCGAATAGACCTGAAAGACGCGCTCCACGCCCTCGCCGTAGGAGATCTTGCGGACCGTGAAGCTCTCATTGAGCCCACCACCCTTGCGCGCAATGCAAACGCCCTCATAGGCCTGCACGCGGGTGCGGGTGCCCTCGGTGACGCGCACATGCACGCGGATCGTGTCGCCGGGCTCGAATTCCGGGACGCCCCGCTTGGCCGTGACGGAGGCCATTTCGGCCTTCTCTAATTCCTCGATCACGTTCATCACTCAATCCTCATAAAGCGGGCGCCTGCGCGAGCTTGCACAATACGGGTCAGCCGGGGCGCGGCCTGATATGAAATTCCATCTTCTGGAAGTTGGCGCGCCTATACACGCTTTGCGAACGCCTGTCGACGCCCCGGGGTAAAATTCACGGCTTCTCCGACGCATCGCTGCCGCGGCTTTTTTGCAAGGCCGCCCACAGGTCCGGCCGCCGCGCCCTTGTCAGCCGTTCGGCCTCGGCGCGCCGCCAGTCGGCTATCTGTTTGTGGTGGCCTGAGGTCAGGACATCGGGGATCGCCCGGCCTTCCCATTCCTGCGGGCGGGTGTAATGCGGATATTCAAGCAGGCCGGTCTCAAAGCTTTCCTCGGTGCCGGAGTCCTCCGCTCCCATGACGCCGGGCAAAAGCCGCACGCAGGCGTCGATCAGCACCATGGCGGCGATCTCGCCACCGGACAGCACATAATCGCCGATCGAGATTTCCTTGAGGCCGCGGCCCTCGATCACCCGTTCGTCGACGCCCTCAAAGCGGCCGCAGACGATCAGCGCGCCCGGCCCGGCCGCCAGATCCCGGACCATATCGTGCGTCAGCGGCGTGCCGCGCGGGCTCATCAACAGCCGCGGTCTTGGGTCGTTTTCCTCCAGAACCGCACCAAGTGCATTACCCAGGACGTCGGCGCGCATCACCATGCCCGGCCCGCCGCCAGCCGGCGTATCATCAACGGCCCGGTGGGCGCCGACGCCATGGTCGCGGATATTGCACGTGTCCAGCGACCAGGTGCCGGCATCCAGCGCCTTGCCGGCCAGCGAGACGCCGAGCGGCCCTGGAAACATTTCCGGATAAAGCGTCAGGATGGTGGCGCGAAAGGTCATCGTGTCAGACGGCCTCGCCGCCTTCGCTCTCATAGGCCTTGATGGAGCGTGAATGGGCACCAATGGCCTCAAGCGCCGCCCGCCAGTCGGCCATATGCGGCACCTTGAAATGGGCTTCCAGATGGGTCCGTGAGTCCCATTCCTCGTAGATTCGCACAAGCCCGGCATCCTCGACATCGAAGGCATAGGAATAGACCAGGCAGCCGGCCTCTTTTCGCGTTGCCGTCAGCATCTTTTGGGCATGCGGCAGAAACGCTTGCCTCTTGTCCGGATCGATCCGGATGGTTCCGGCAACAATGATCATTGTTCATCCCCTTGCGGCGTTTCGGTTTCGCCCCGTACTTCGACTTCCGGTGGCGGAACGACGACAAGCCGGCCACCGGCAAGATCGATCTCTGGCACGGCGGCCCTTGTGAACGGCAAAAGCAGCGTCTTGCCGCGCGCTTGTTCGATTTCGTGTTCGATCTCCAACATATCGCCGGCGCCGAAATCATGCACAGCAATGACAGTGCCGAGCCTCTTACTATCGGGCGTGAGTGCGGCAAGCCCGATCAGGTCGGCGTGATAAAACTCGTCGGCGTCATCGCTTGCCGGCAGCGCCGAGCGCGCGACATAAAGCTCGGTGCCGTTCAGCGCCTGCGCCGCATCGCGGTCATCGACACCGGCAAAGCTGACGATCACCACGGTCTTATCCGGCCGCAAATGGCTGATGGCAAAGACCCGCCCGTCTTTTGAGACAAGCGGGCCGTATTCGCCGATCGCCACCGGATCGCCGGTAAAGGCCTTGACCCGCACCGCCCCTTTCACGCCATGCGGCGCGCCAATCCGGGCGATAAGGATCAGGTCGTCGGCAACCATTTCTGCCCCCTTGCGGGGAGGAATATCCGCTACTCCGCCGGTTTGTCGTTCTCGCCGGCCTCTTCGGCAGGAGCTTCTTCAGTAGCAGTATCTTCGGCCACAGTTTCTTCCGCCGGCGCATCCTCGGCGACAACCTCTTCAGCCGGCGCCTCTTCAGCAGCAGCTTCCTCGGCAACGGCTTCCTCGGCCGGGGCTTCGTCGGCCGGGGCCTCTTCAACGACTGCTTCTTCAGCCGGGGCCGCCTTGGCCTCTTCCTCGGCTTTCTTCTTGCCTTCGATCCGCTCCAGTGTCTTGGCGCTGGGCTTGGCCTTGTTCGGATTGTTGCGCGCCGGGCGCGTCAGGATACCGGCGGCATCGAGAAAACGGTGCACCCGGTCGGTCGGCTTGGCGCCGTGCGAGAGCCAATGCTCGATGCGTTCGGCGTTCATGACGACCCGCTCGCCGCTGTCTTTCGGCAACAGCGGATTGTAGGTGCCCAGCCGTTCAATATAGCGCCCGTCGCGCGGCGCCCGTTCGTCCGCCGCCACGATCCGGTAGAACGGCCGCTTCTTGGAGCCGCCGCGCGCCAGTCTGATTTTCACTGCCATTGATCTTGCCTTTCAGGTTCAACTTTGCGTTCGGTTATTTCTTGAATTTCGGTTTGCCGATGCCTGCGCCAGGCAGGCCGCCACCCGGCAGGCCGGGCAGGCCTTTTGGCAATCCGCCCATGCCGCCTGGAAGGCCACCGGGAAGACTGCCTATTCCGCCCTTCTGGATATCTTCCAGCATTTGCGGATCGGGTTCGGCCGGCATATTTCCGCCGAACAGGCCAGCAAGCCCGCCCTTCTTGCGGCCGAGCTTCTTCATCATGTCCGACATCTGCCGGTGCATTTTCAAAAGCCTGTTGACATCCTGGACCTTGTTGCCGGACCCGGCCGCTACGCGCTTCTTGCGCGAAGCGTTCATCAGCGCCGGCTTTTGCTTTTCCCGTTTGGTCATCGAAGAAATGATCGCCAATTGCCGCTTGACGATGGAATCGTCGAGCCCGGCGGCGGCCATCTGGGTTTTCATTTTGCCCATGCCGGGCATCATCCCCATAATGCCGCCCATGCCGCCCATTTTCTGCATCTGTTTGAGCTGATCGGCGAGATCGGAAAGGTCAAATTCACCCTTTTGCAGCTTGCGCGCGGCGGCCTTGGCCTTTTCCTGATCGATCGTCTCGGCGGCCTTTTCGACCAGCGAGACGATATCGCCCATGCCCAGAATGCGGTCGGCGATGCGGCCGGGGTGGAAATCCTCCAGCGCGTCCATCTTTTCGCCGGTGCCGATCAGCTTGATCGGCTTGCCGGTGACGGCCCGCATCGACAGCGCCGCGCCGCCTCGCCCGTCGCCGTCGACCCGCGTCAGCACGATGCCGGTGATGCCGACTTTCTCGTCAAACGAGCGCGCCACATTGACCGCGTCCTGACCGGTCAGCGCATCGGCGACGAGCAGGATTTCGTGCGGATCCGCCGCCGCCTTGATCGCCTGCATTTCCGCCATCAGCGGTTCGTCGATGTGGGTACGCCCGGCGGTATCGAGCATGACCACGTCATAGCCGCCCAGTTCCGCCGCATTGGCCGCGCGCCTGGCAATCTCCACCGGCGTCTGGCCGGCAACCACCGGCAGCGTTGCCACGCCAACCTGCTCGCCGAGCACCTTCAGCTGCTCTTGCGCCGCCGGCCGGCGCGTATCGAGCGAGGCCATCAGCACCTTTTTCCTGTCCCGCTCCTGCAGCCGTCTGGCGACTTTCGCAGTCGTCGTCGTCTTGCCCGAACCCTGCAGGCCGACCATCATCATCGCCACAGGCGGCGGCGCAGCAAGATCGACCGGCACCGCCTCGGCGCCGAGCATCTCGACAAGCTGGTCGTGGACGATCTTGACGACCATCTGGCCCGGCTTGACCGCCTTGACCACCTCTGCGCCGACGGCCCGCTCGCGCACCTTGTCGGTGAAGCTTTTGACCACGTCGAGCGCGACATCGGCCTCCAGCAGCGCCCGGCGCACCTCGCGCAAAGCCTCGCCGACATCTTTTTCCGACAGCGCACCGCGGCCGGTGATGGTGTCGAAGATGCCGGACAGGCGATCGGACAGAGTCTCGAACATGGCGCTCCAAAGTGTTTACGCACCTGCGGGCGCATCGCGCTGACAGGTGGTGACCTCCGGGCTCTCTTTAGACCTTTGCGGGGCCCGGTCGGCGGATGACAAATGGCTCTATCAAAGAGTGCGCGTCACCTAGGCGGCGGGCGGGGCGAAGTCAAGGCTAATCCCCGGCGTGTGGAGCAGCGTGATCCCGGATTGCATCCGGGCTATGCTTGCTCGTCCTCAGAAAGAAGTTCTTCAAACTTCTTCCAACTTCCGAAGACTAGAGAATAGAGTCCACTGTTGAGCAGCGCATATCGATCAACGTCCTTTTTGGATGGCCGCCGATCGAGCGCTCTTTGTAGCTTTTCGTATTGATAGATAAGAATTCGGCCTATGTTGTGACGTGTCGCCCTTCGAGGATCAAGCGTCTGTCTTGCGAACAAATCAATTACTTTTTCGTCGAAATGCACTTCGCAGCCCAAGGGCAAATTGAAAATTTCCCTCGTTGTTACGGCATTCGACAATAAAGATGCGGGGCGATCCTCTAAATCCGGATTGAGTCCCTGATAATCCACTATCCTATAAGCATTCTGAAAATTGCCAATAAAATCAACTACGATGCAGTGAGATTTCCCAACGTATTTCCTCAAACCTCTCCCGAGTTGCTGAAAGAACACCCTTTTGGAATCTGTTGGGCGTAGGAAAAGCAAACATTCGACGAATGGGAAATCCGCACCTTCATTCAAAACATCGACAGTGCAAAGAATTTTTATCTCCCCATCTTGTAATTTGCGAGTTAATTTATCGCGCTTCATTCTAGCAGTTGTTGACAAATATACTTCTGTCGGAATTCAAAGTTCCGAAAGATTTATGCGCATTCTCTCTGCATGCTTGTGAGAACAGCAGAATGCCAAGGTAGGTTTGTCCTCGGCAAGCTTGCGCCACTGCTTTGCGATGGCTTCATCTCTCTCAGGAACAATGAGTGCCTTCTCAAGATCCCTGATATTGTATGAGGTTCCATTATGACTAAATTTCGAATAGTCTACGTCATCAAAACAGCCGAAATAGTGATAGGGTGAGAGGATTCCACTTTCGATCCCAGTCCGAAGTTCGAACTCTATAAGTATGTTACCCCCGCACAATTCCACGATATTCTGTCGATCACCGCGGAATGGCGTGGCTGTTAAACCTAATAGGAAATCTGGCCTTAATTGACGCAATAGTCGACGGTAGGTACTTGCTGCGGCATGGTGAAATTCGTCGATAATAATGTAGTCGAACGCATCACTTCTTAATCTCGTGAGATTGGTGCTCAATAATTGAATTGTTGCTAGCGTCACCTTTGACGAGTTCAGCAGGTTACTGGCATTTGAGGTGCGAAACACCGCCGACTTCCTGAACACCGCATCAAATTCAGACTCGGCGCCATCGAGGATTTCGTCGGTATGAGCCACATATAGGACGCTTTTCGCTTTGAAGGCTTTGGCGTCCTGTGCGGCTATGCGTGTCTTGCCTGATCCGGGAGGCAAGACCACCAGACCTGCGCTGTGTTCAAGAGAATGTGCATCCTTCAGTTCCCTCAGCGCTTCTTGTTGTAATATGTTGAGTATTCGGTAACTGGGTGAGTATCCACAGCGGCAGCGTCCGGCAATAATTCTTCGAGCGTCTCGAGGACAAAGGAACCCATATGCGACGAACAACCGTGCCAGGTCCATTGCATCAAAGATCGAGTATTTTGCCCCCAGTCGTTCCGCTGTGGCGACAAACTGTTCTTTTGCAGCATCCAAGACGGTTCCACTGGCGGCTAATGCCGCATATCGAAGCCCTGCGATCTTTTCGAGTCGATAAATCTGGTGAGCAACGTGCTTTGGGCGAACAGTCTTGGACGACTTACCTTTAAGGATAAATGCTGCCAAGCCGGATTGACCTTTAACAATCAATTTGTGCGTGAGTATGTCGGCGATCTCAGCAGGGCCATGGGGCGTATCAGATGAATCACTGAGAATTGCTCTGATAAACGGCTCAAATTCTTCTCGCTCGTCCAGACTTCTGACAGCGTCTATAAGAGCATCCGATATTTCAGCAGATTGGACATGCTTGCTTTCCCGGAAGGCATCAATCTCGTCGAATGGAACAAGGAGCGAGGCCATTGCATAGTCGGACATCTGCGATCTGAGTCTTTTCGCCACTCAAGTAACGACTCAGGAGCTTACAGCAAGCCCGGAGGGCGGAATAGAGAAGCGCATACCGCCGCTGGCAATCAAAGCATCTAAAAAGACGCGATACGCTTCGCTATCGTATCCTACGATCTGCAATCCAAGTGGTGCGCGTGGTGCGGATAATGGCGCCACTGTCGAGAGCCACCGCAGTCACCCACACTGGCAAAACCGCGTTGCTTCCGCCATATAGCGGGGTCAGGAGTTCAAACGGCGCGCCATGACCGGATCGATGATCCCCTTTGCCAAGATGAATGGGCTGGCTCGGCAACGACTTTGTCGTCGTCGACGCGCGGGCGGGGAAGGTGCGCCCGAAGCCGGAGATCATCGCCAGCCTTGCCGACCGGACGAGCGGCATCGGCTTCGACCAGTTCATCACCATTGAGGCCGCGTCATCGGGCGCCGACGCCTTCATGCGCATCGACAATGCCGATGGCGGCGAGGTGGCGGCCTGCGGCAATGCCACGCGCTGCGTCGCCACAGTGCTCATGGACGAGACCGGCAAGGACAAGGTGAGCATAGAGACCCGCGCCGGCCGGCTGCTGGCCTCTGCCGGATCAGAACCCGACACTATCACCGTCGATATGGGCGTGCCGAAGTTCGGCTGGCAGGACATCCCGACATCGGAAGAATTCGCCGATACGCGCTATGTCGAATTGCAGGTCGGCCCGATCGACAATCCGGTGCTGCATTTGCCCTCGCTGGTCAATGTCGGCAATCCTCATGCCGTCTTCTGGGTCGACGACGTGGACGCTCATGACCTGCATCTATTCGGCTCGCTTCTGGAGAACCATCCGGTCTTTCCCGAACGCGCCAACATCTCGCTCGCCCAGGTCACCGCGCCGAACGCCATTAAGGTGCGCACCTGGGAACGCGGCGTCGGCCTGACGCGCGCCTGCGGTACGGCGGCCTGCGCGGCGCTGGTCTGCGCCGCCCGCACCAACCGGGCCGGTCGCGCCGCCACGGTCAGCCTGCCCGGCGGCGATCTCATGATCCGCTGGGACAACAACGACCATATCTGGATGACCGGCCCGGCCGAGACCGATTTCACCGGCGCATTCGATCCTGAGACCGGTCAGTTTTCGATCAATGACGCAGCCGCCTGAAGCGAAGTTTGAGACGACCCATGAGCATCAACGTCCTGACATTCGGCTGCCGCCTCAACACCCTTGAATCGGAAGTCATGCGCGCCCGCGCCGCCGAGGCCGGGCTGGAGGACGCCGTGCTGGTCAATTCCTGTGCGGTGACGGGCGAGGCCGTGCGCCAGGCCCGGCAGGCGATCCGCCGCACGCGCCGCGAAAATCCGGCCAAGCGCATCATCGTCACCGGCTGTGCGGCGCAGACCGAACCGGATACCTTCGCCGCCATGGCCGAGGTCGATGCCGTCCTCGGCAATGCCGAAAAGCTGACCGCCGATGCCTATCGCGCTCTGCCCGATTTCGGTGTCGGCGCTGAGGAAAAACTGCGCGTCAATGACATTATGAGCGTGACGCAGACCGCGCCGCATATGGTCGATGGCCTGGAAGGAAGAACCCGCGCTTTCGTCCAGGTGCAGAATGGCTGCGACCATCGCTGCACCTTCTGCATCATCCCCTATGGCCGCGGCAATTCCCGCTCCGTGCCGATGGGCGCGGTCGTCGACCAGGTCCACCGGCTTGCCGAAAACGGCTATCGCGAGGCCGTGCTGACCGGCGTCGACATCACCTCCTGGGGCGCCGACCTGCCCGGTGCGCCAAGGCTGGGTGCGCTGGTGCGCGCCATTTTGCGTCACGTGCCCGGTCTTGCCCGGCTGCGTCTGTCATCGATCGATTCCATCGAGGCCGACGATGACCTGTTGCGGGCGCTGGCCGAGGAGGAACGGCTGATGCCGCATCTGCATCTCTCGCTGCAGGCCGGCGACGACATGATCTTGAAGCGCATGAAGCGCCGCCATCTGCGGGCCGATGCGGTCGAATTCTGCAGTGAAGCGCGCCGCCTGCGCCCGGACATCGTGTTTGGCGCCGACATCATCGCCGGTTTCCCGACCGAGACCGAGGCGATGTTCGACAATTCGCTGCAACTCATCGCCGATTGCGGCCTGACCTTCCTGCATGTCTTTCCGTTCTCGCCGCGCAAGGGGACGCCGGCGGCCTTGATGCCGCAGCTTGACCGTGCCCTCATCAAGCACCGCGCCGCGCGTCTGCGCACTGGCGGCGCGGCCGCGCTCAAGGCAACGCTGGCCAGTGAGATCGGCAAGACCCGCGCCGTGCTCATTGAAAAGCCCGGCTTTGGCCGCACCGAACATTTTATTCCGGTGGAAATCGCCGCCGGAGTGCCCGGCGGCATCGTGATGGCGCGCATTGTGGCAAGCGACGGCAAGACCCTGACCGCCACACCATTGGCGCCGCACCTCGGCGCGGCGGCCTGACCTATGGCCGAAATGGACAACGAGACCGGCGAAAAAGCCGAGAGAAAGAAGGGCTTTTTCGGCCGGCTGCTGGGCGAGGCGGAGGCTGGCGGCGAGGCGGCGCCCGCCCCGGAGCCTGAACAGGCCCAGGCGGCAAAGACCACATGGCTGCAGCGCCTCACCGGCGGCCTGTCGAAATCCTCCAATGCGCTGACCTCGGGCATCACCGACGTTTTCACCAAACGCCGGCTCGACGCGGAGACTCTGCAGGACCTGGAAGACCTGCTGATCCAGGCCGATCTTGGCGTTACGACCGCCGCCGCCATCACCGAAAGCCTGGCTCGAGACCGTTATGACAAGACGATCACCGACGAGGAGGTCCGCGCAGTTCTCGCCGCCGAAGTGGAAAAGGTGCTGGCGCCGGTCGCCCGGCCACTGACGATCGATACCGCTTACAAGCCCTTCGTCATATTGGTGGTCGGCGTCAATGGCACCGGCAAGACGACGACCATCGGCAAGCTCGCCGCCAAATTCCGCACCGAAGGCCGCTCGGTCATGCTGGCCGCCGGCGACACCTTTCGCGCTGCGGCAATCGAACAATTGAAGATCTGGGGCGAGCGTACCGGCAGCCCGGTCATCGCCGGCGATCAGGGCGCCGATGCGGCCGGCCTTGCCTTCGACGCCATGGCGCAGGCGAAGAGCGCCGGCTCCGACATTCTCATCATCGACACTGCAGGCCGGCTGCAGAACCGGTCCGAACTGATGGCCGAACTGGAAAAGGTCATCCGCGTCATCGGCAAGCACGACGAGCGCGCGCCGCATGCGGTGCTTTTGACGCTCGACGCCACGACCGGCCAGAACGCCTTGTCGCAGGTCGATGTCTTCCGCGAAAAAGCCGGCGTCACCGGCCTTGTCATGACCAAGCTCGACGGCACCGCGCGTGGTGGCATTCTGGTGGCGATCGCCGAACGGACGGGCCTGCCGGTGCATTACATCGGCATCGGCGAGGGCATTGACGATCTGCAGCCATTCGCCGCGCAAGACTTCGCCGCCGCGATTGCCGGAACTGCGCCCGGAACTGGACAATGACCGTCTTTGAACGCCCGCCCAACGCGCCGGACCGCAAGGAGGTCAACCCAATCCTCAAGCTCGCTTTGGAGCTTGGACCGCTCGGCGTCTTCTTCTTCGCCAACGCCAAATTCGGGATTTTTGCCGCTACCGGCGCCTTCATGCTGGCCATCACCGTCGCGCTCGCCGCCTCCTGGATTTTGACCCGGCGGCTGGCGATCATGCCGCTGGTCACCGGTATTGTCGTCCTCGTCTTCGGCGGCCTGACGCTGGCCCTGCAGGACGAGATCTTCATCAAGATGAAGCCGACGATCGTCAACACTCTGTTCGGCGGCGTGCTGATCGGCGGCCTTTTCTTCGGCAAGGCGCTACTTGGCTATGTCTTTGATTCCGTCTTCCATCTGACCGACGAAGGCTGGCGCAAACTGACCCTGCGCTGGAGCCTGTTCTTTTTCGCCCTGGCGATCCTCAACGAAGTGATCTGGCGCAATTTCTCCACCGATTTCTGGGTGTCGTTCAAGGTCTTCGGCATGATGCCGCTAACGATCATCTTCACGCTGACCCAGATGCCGCTCATCCAGCGCCATTCGCTGGACGACAAAGAACCCTGAAAAAGTGGCCGGCTGTTTCGCAGCCGGCCAGATGGCTTGTCGTCGTCAATGAGACGGAAACGGGGTGAAGATCCTAAAGCCCGTTGGCGCGAACGATGTCAGGCCGGACATTGCGCAATGCGTCGAGGAACTGGTGAACGCCGCCCTCGATCAGGAAGGCCGGTATGCTGACGCGCATCGGCTCCCACACCGAACTCTGACCCGGCCGGCCAATGCCACGGCGCGGACGCTCGACGATCACATAGCCCGGCCGCCGGCGGATGCGCTCCACATCTTCCCAACGGAAACCGGTCTGGCCGTCACGGGTCAGCACGATGCCGCCAGTATAGTCGATAATCGCCACCGGCTCGTCATTGGAAAACAGCGACATCAGCCCGGCGATGAAATCGACGAGCACGATCATTGTCACCAGCATGACGCCGCCAATAACCGCCGGGTGCAGGCCGGCAAGCATCCCTTCGCCGGCGCGCGGCAGAAGCCACAGGCCCTGCTCGCCATCATTGATCAGCAGCGCCAGCGCATCAAGTCCCAGAAGAACGATGAACCCCGCGATCAGTCCGATCGTCATACTGAAACGAAACGGCGAAAAGGACAGCGTTGCCTGGTTGCGGCGGACCCGCGCCCAGGCTTCATCGCGTCGGGCTTTGCCGAAGGATGGAATGGCATTGATGTCGATCGTCATGGTGTCGCCTCGCAAATTCGTGCCGCCATGATGAAGAATTCGTTCAGAACAGCAACAAACTCATCCGATCGTCGTAAACCGGTAAGCTTTATGCTTTTTGCACGTGACAATCGACATTTGAGACAGTTTTTATGCACTGGCCGTTACGCGGCGATATTTCCCGGAAAAACAGCGGATTTCAGAATTCCGGGCCGGTTGGGTCCAGAAAACGTTGCATGTCGCCGTCTTCGCCTACCGGATTGAAAAATGGCATGGCGGCATCACCTGCTTCCACCGCCAGATCGTGATTGAGCGCCCACACGACGGAGGGAAACGCCAGCTCCGGCCAGGGAATATCCTCCCAGGCGAACAGAGCGACTTCCAGGCTTTCCGCCCCGGCCGATATCACCGGATCGGCCAGTTGCGCCCGGTGCATGATCTGTACCTGTCCGAGCCGCCGGATCGTATAGATCGCCAGAATGCCAGAAATGGTGAGGGCGGCATTGGCCTCTTCGCGCGCCTCCCGCGCCGCCCCTTCGGCCGGTGTCTCACCGGTTTCCAGAAAGCCCGCCGGCAGGGTCCAAAAGCCTTTTCGCGGGTTGATCGCGCGCCGGCACAGCAGGATCCGGCCCTCATGCCGCACCACTGAGCCAACGACGATGCGCGGATTATCGTAATCGACGAAGCCGCAATGGCCGCAAATGCGCCGCTGGCGATCGTCGCCGTCGGGAATGGTGACCCTGAAGTTCGGGTCCAATGCAGCGGAAGGCCGGGGTGTCTTGGGCGACGCCATGCAGATGATGTAGCGCGCGGCGGGCGCGCTGTCAGGTCGCGCTGCTCAAATCGCGATCGAAGCCGGGTCTATTGGAGCGCTTTTTCCAACGCCGGGCTGAAATTCTCTTTCATCGCCGCCGCCGAGAGCGGCCCGACGAATTTGTGGACGATCGTGCCGTTCTTGACGATGAAGGTCTCCGGCACGCCGTAAACACCCCAATCGATTGCCGTGCGGCCCTTGCGGTCAACGCCGATCGCCGCATAGGGATCGCCCAGCGCGCCGAGAAACCGGCGGGCGTTTTCCGCAGCGTCCTTGTAGTTGAGGCCGGCAAGCGTGAACCGCTCATCCTCAGCCAATGTCATCAAGAACGGATGCTCCTCCCGGCATGGCCCGCACCACGACGCCCAGACATTGACGACATGGACACCCTTCGCGAGCTTTTCGTCGCTTAGTCCGTCGCCGGGAATACCATCCAGCTGCGGCAGCTCAAAATCGGGCACCGGCTTGTTGATCAGTACCGATGGCAGCTTTGACGGATCGCGGACGCCCAGCTGCGATAAAAACAGCAGCGCCAGACCCAGAAAAATCGCCAGCGGCAGGAACAGCACAAGCCGCTTGCGCGACCACGGACCGGGCGGCGGCGCTTCGATCTTCGCGTCCGTCTCGGTCATCGTTTTACCTGAGCGGACCGACGCACCGCACCGTCCGCCTCCAGCTGTCTGAGTTTGCGTTTCTGTTCGCGCGTGTCACGGACCACCCAGATGATCAGGGCGGTAAAAACCGCGGCCGTGGCGCCATAGGCGGCGAGTATGAAGCCGAGATGGGTCATGGCAAGTCCCTATCGTGGCCCGCTCACAGCGGACTCCGCAACAGGCGTCACGGCAGAAGCAGACGCCGCTGCGGGCGCACGTTGCTGGGCGATCATGATCTGCGCGGTGCGCACCCTTCGGCGGAAAATCTCAGCCCGCATGGCACCGAAATGCAGCGCCATGAAGCTGAGCGTGAAGCCCACCGCCATGATCAGCAGCGGCCACAGCATGGTCGGATGGATCGTCGGGCCATCGAGCCTGACGACACTCGCCGGCTGATGCAGCGTGTTCCACCAGTCGACCGAAAACTTGATGATCGGAATATTGATAAAGCCGACCAGCGTCAGGATCGCCGCCACGCGCCCGGCGCGCCCGGGATCGTCAAAAGAGCGCCACAGCGCGATCAGGCCGAGATACATGATGAACAGCACCAGGACGGAGGTCAGCCGGGCATCCCACACCCACCAGGTGCCCCACATCGGCTTGCCCCAGACCGAACCGGTGAACAGCGCCAAAAGCGTGAACGCCGCGCCCAGCGGCGCCGCCGCCTTGGCCGCGACATCAGCGAGCGGATGCCGCCACACAAGCGTGCCGAGCGCTGCGACAGCCATCAACGAATAGCAGAACATGGCAAGCCAGGCGGCCGGCACATGGATGAACATGATGCGCACGCTGTCGCCCTGCTGATAATCCGCCGGCGCGACGAAAAACGCCAGATAGACGCCAACGGCAAGACACGCAGCCGCAAGGCTGATGAGCCACGGCAGCACCGCCTCGGTCAGGCTGAGAAAGCGGGTCGGATTGGCCAATTGGCCGATGATTGTCGGCTTGGCCGCCGATTCGCCGGCAGTACCGGCAGTGGCTTTGGTTGTCGGCATGGCTCTCTTTTACGTCCGGCATGCATCGTCTGCAATGCAAGCAATTGTTACAGCATCGTCAACTGGTGTGGGCTTTGATCTCAGTCAAGTGCCGTCAGTCAAGTGCAAGGCGCAGCGCCGCCGCGCCGGCGACCGGGCCAAGCACGCCGGCACCAAGGGTGAATGCGCACAGGATCAGGAACGGCGCGGTGAAGGGATCGGGATCGGCGATCGCCCCATTGACCGCCGAGACGCCGAAGATCAACACCGGAACGGTCAGCGGCAGGACCAGCACGGCGATCATTACGCCGCCGCGCGCCAGGCCGGCCGTCAGGGCGGCGCCGACGGTGCCGATGAGCGTCAGCGCCGGCGATCCGGCAAGCAGCGTCAGCGTCACCGCGGCCAACCCCAGAGGTTCGACATTGAGCAGCAGGCCGAGCAGCGGCGCGGCGATGACGATTGGCAGGCCGGTCGCCAGCCAGTGGCCGATCGCCCGCGCCAGGACGACAAGCGCTAGTGGCTGGCCGGAAACGATGAGCAGATCAAGCGCGCCATCCTCGCGGTCGCCGCCGAACAGCCGGTCCAGGCCGAGCAACGAGGCGAGCAGCGCGCCGATCCACAAGACCGCCGGGCCGATCCGCGCCAAAAGGTTTTGGTCCGGACCAACACCAAAGGGGATCACCGTGACGACGGCGAGGAAAAAAATCAGTCCAATCAGTGCGCCGCCGCCGGCCCTGAGGCCGAGCCGCGCCGTCTGCGCAATGAGGGCTACAAAGCCACTCATGCCGCCGCCCCCATATCGAACGTCCTATCAAACGCCAATTCGAGGGTCTGGGTCGGCGCCACCGGCAGCGCCAGATGGGTTGCCGCGACAATAATCCCGCCTTTGGCAAGATGCGCCTCCATCAATCCGCCGAGCATGGCCTCGCCGTCGCTGTCCAGCGCCGCCGTCGGCTCGTCGAGCAGCCATACCGGGCGCGGCGCGGTGAGCAGCCGGGCCAGCCCGGCCCGCCGCCTCTGGCCGGCGGAAAATATGCTGACCGGCAGGTCTCTCATATGGCCAAGGCCGACCTGAGCGACCGCTTCGCCGATGGAGATAGCACCATCAGCCTCGCCGGTGCCGTAAAGCGCGCGCCAGAACGCCAGGTTCTCCTGCAGCGTAAAGACCGATTTGAGCCCGTCGAGATGACCGAAATAGTGGATCAGGTCTTGGGTTTGCCCATCGACTTGCCTGGCGGCCTCCGCCGCGGCCGCTTCGCCATCGCCGACGCTCCGCGTACCTGATGACAGGCTGATCGCCCCGCCGGCTGGGTCCAGAAGTCCGGCCAGAACCCTGAGCAGGCTCGATTTTCCCGAGCCGTTCGGGCCGGTCAGGGCCAGCAGCCCGCCCGAGGCGAGGGAAAATTCAACGCCGGAAAAGACCGGCCGGCCGCCACGTATGCAGGCCAGATCGGCGGCGGCGAGCGTCAGCGGCGCAAAACGCGAAGTGGATTTTTCCAAGGGTGAAGGCCTTGCGGAAAGTGAATGTCTGGCCACCCGTTACAGGATGCGCTATGTCGCGGGCAACCCGGCGGCGGCAGGCGCTCCTCCACGTCGGTCAACTGTAATCGGCCGATGACGCACCAAATTGGCGACGCTGCCACGTGAAAATCGTGGCGCCGCGCGCGTTACCGGCCCGAAAGACCCAGGAGCCGACCATGAGCCAATCCCTCAATAGCTTCAATGCCCGCAAGACCCTTGAGGCCGGCGGCAAGACATTCACCTATTTCTCGCTTCGCGAAGCGGAGAAAAACGGCCTTGACGGGATCGCCCGGCTGCCGTTTTCGCTAAAAGTTCTGCTGGAGAATTTGCTGCGCCATGAAGACGGCCGTACGGTGACAGCCGACGATATCCGCGCCGTCGCCGAGTGGCTGAAGGAGCGACGTTCCGACCGCGAAATCGCCTATCGCCCGGCCCGCGTCCTGATGCAGGATTTCACCGGCGTGCCAGCTGTCGTCGACCTGGCCGCCATGCGCGACGCCAGCAATGCGCTGGGCGGCGATCCGCGCCGGATCAATCCGCAGGTGCCGGTCGATCTGGTCATCGATCATTCCGTCATGGTCGATTATTTCGGCGGCCCCAACGCCTTCAAGAAGAATGTCGAAATGGAATATGCCCGCAATGGCGAGCGTTACGTCTTCCTGCGCTGGGGTCAGGAAGCCTTCGATAATTTCCGCGTCGTGCCGCCCGGCACCGGCATCTGCCACCAGGTCAATCTGGAATATCTCTCACAGACCGTTTGGACGCGCGAGGAGCGCGAGGACGGCGCGAGCATAACCTACGCCTACCCCGACACGCTAGTCGGCACCGATTCGCACACCACCATGGTCAACGGCCTGTCGGTTCTGGGCTGGGGCGTTGGCGGTATCGAGGCCGAAGCGGCCATGCTCGGCCAGCCGATCTCCATGCTGATTCCCGAAGTAGTCGGCTTCAGGCTGACCGGCAAATTAAAGGAAGGCATGACCGCCACCGACCTGGTGCTTTATGTCGTGCAAATGCTGCGCAAGAAGGGCGTCGTCGGCAAATTCGTCGAATTCTTTGGCCCCGGTCTCTCCAATCTGTCGCTGGAGGATCAGGCGACGATCGCCAACATGGCGCCCGAATACGGCGCAACCTGCGGCTTCTTCCCGATCGACGGCGATACGCTCGCCTATCTGAAAGCGACCGGCCGCGAGCCCGACCAGATCGCGCTGGTCAAGGCCTATGCCGAGGCGCAGGGCATGTTCCGCACCGACGAGACGCCCGATCCGGTCTTCACCAGCACGCTGGAGCTTGATATTGGCGATGTCGAGACCTCGCTGGCTGGCCCCAAACGGCCGCAGGACCGGGTGCCGCTGACCGATGCCGCGCCGGCCTTTGAACGGGCGCTGAGCGAAATCCGCGGCGTCAATGCCAGCAATGCGGCCTCTGACATGGACGAAGAAGGCGGCGGCTCCGTGCCGGCGCTCGACAAGGTCGCCGTGGTCAAGGGCGAGGACTTCACGCTCGCCGACGGTCATGTCGTCATCGCCGCGATTACGTCGTGCACCAACACCTCCAATCCGAGCGTACTGATCGGCGCCGGGTTGCTCGCCCGCAACGCCCGCCAGAAGGGCCTCACCGTCAAACCGTGGGTCAAGACATCTTTGGCGCCGGGCTCGCAGGTGGTCACCGATTACCTTGAAAAATCAGGACTGCAGACCGATCTCGACGCACTCGGTTTCGACCTTGTCGGTTATGGCTGCACCACCTGCATCGGCAATTCCGGGCCGTTGCCGGAGGCAATTTCCGACGCCATCAACGATAACGATCTTGTCGCCTGTTCGGTGCTGTCCGGCAACCGCAACTTCGAGGGCCGGGTCAATCCGGACGTGCGGGCGAACTATCTCGCCTCGCCGCCTCTGGTCGTCGCCTATGCCCTGGCCGGGTCGCTGAAGGTGGACATCGCCAAGGAACCGCTCGGCACCGATGGCGACGGCAACCCGGTCTGTCTGAAGGACATCTGGCCGTCCTCGGCCGAGATCGCCGAAATCGTCCGCAATGTCGTCACCGAGGAGATGTTCCGGACCCGCTATGGCGACGTCTTCAAGGGCGATGAAAAGTGGCGCGGGATCGAGGTCTCCGCCGAACTGACCTATGGCTGGTCCGATAGATCGACCTATGTTCAGAACCCGCCCTATTTTGAGGGCATGACAATGGAGCCGGCGCCGGTTGAGGATATTGAGAACGCCCGCGTTTTGGGCCTGTTCCTTGATTCCATCACCACCGACCACATTTCCCCGGCCGGTGCCATCAAGCGCGACGGGCCGTCTGGCGATTATCTGGTTTCCCATCAGGTTCGGCCGGTCGACTTCAACTCCTATGGCGCGCGGCGCGGCAACCACCAGGTCATGATGCGCGGCTCCTTTGCCAATATCCGCATCAAGAACCAGATGGTGCCGGGCATCGAGGGCGGCGTGACCATCCACCATCCCTCCGGCGAACAGATGCCGATCTATGACGCGGCGATGAAATATGCCGATGAGGGCGTGCCCCTGGTCGTCATTGCCGGCAAGGAATACGGCACCGGGTCATCGCGCGACTGGGCCGCCAAGGGCACCCTTCTGCTCGGCGCCCGCGCCGTCATCGCGCAAAGCTTTGAACGCATCCACCGTTCCAACCTGATCGGCATGGGCGTCGTGCCGCTGGTCTTTGAGGAGGGCACGAGCTGGCAGTCACTGGGCATGCGCGGCGACGAAACAGTCTCAATTTCCGGCCTGAACGATTTAAGGCCGCGCCAGACCATCGAGGCAACGATCACCTATGCCGACGGCACGGTGAAGACCGTGCCGCTGACAGTGCGCATCGATACTGAGGACGAGATGGAATATTACCGCCACGGCGGCATCCTGCATTATGTCCTGCGCAATCTGGTCGGTGAAAAAGCGGCAGCCTGATGATCGATAATGCCGTCGCGCCCGGTCTGGCCGGGCGTGGCGATTTTTCGCAAATCCCGCATTTCACAAACGAGTGAGTGCACGGGCTTGTGACTCGCATGTTAACTGGCCTGTGCATACGGTCCGCGCCATGAAAACGTCACGATTCCTCTTCGCCGGACTGGCACTGCTTGCCGGTTTTGGCTTCGCCGGCCCGGCTCAGTCCGGGCCGAAAGCTGTCGTCGAGTTGTTCACCAGCCAGGGCTGTTCGTCCTGTCCGCCTGCCGACGAATTCCTCGGCGATCTGAAAAACCGCGATGATCTCATCGTCCTGTCGCTGCCGGTCGACTATTGGGATTATCTCGGCTGGAAGGACACCTTTGGCAAGCCGGAGCACTCGGAGCGCCAATATGCCTATTCGCGCGCCCGCGGCGACCGCCGGGTCTATACGCCGCAAATCATCGTCAATGGCGGCGATCACTATGTCGGCAGCCATCGCTCTGCGGTTAAAAAAGCCATCGGCGAAACCGAGCTTCCGCTCGATGTGTTGATCAAGTCGGAAGACGGGTCCATCAACATCACCATCAGCGGTGCCGATCTTCAAACCGGCCACACCACGGTCCGCCTCGTCACTTATACATCTGCAGCTAAGGTCGCTATCGGCCGCGGCGAAAACCATGGCCGTTCCATCACCTACAACAACATCGTCCGCTCGATGCGCCCCATTGGCATGTGGAAGGGCAAGGCGATGACCGTCTCGCTGCCGCGCGACGAAATTCTGGGTGAGGATATCGACGGCTGCGCGGTGATCGTCCAAGAGGATGCCGAAGGCGGTCCCGGCCGGATCCTCGGCGCCGCTTCCTGGATGCGGCCTACTTCCTGATATCCTCAATCACGAAACGACGCCCGGCGACGGTTTGGCTGGTTCAATCCGCCTTGCCGCTGGCCGGCTTGCCGGTCTGCGCAATCAACGCCTCGACTGATGGCAGGATTTTTTCCACGATCCTTGCGACTCCGTCGGCGCTCGGATGGATGCCGTCAGCCAGGTTGAGCGCCGGATCGGCGGCAACGCCGTCCAGAAAGAACGGATAAATCAGCACCTCTTCGACCGTCGCCAGTTCGCGATAAATGCCATCAAATTGCGCCGCATACTCATCGCCGAGATTGGGCGGCGCCTTCATGCCGGCGACAAGCACCGCCTGGCCGCGCGCCTTCAGCCGTTTGACGATGTCGCTCAGCGCCTTGCGCGTAATCGACGGATCGAGGCCGCGCAGCGCGTCATTGGCGCCCAGTTCGACGATCACCGCATCGGCGTCTTCCGGGACTGACCAGTCGAGCCGGGCGAGGCCGCCGGTCGACGTATCGCCGGAAACACCGGCATTGATGACGTCGACATCATGGCCGCGCGCCCTCAGCGCATCTTGCAATTGCTCTGCAAAGCCCTTGCCCGGCGGCAGGCCATAACCGGCCATCAGGCTGTCGCCGAGCGCCACGATCGTCGAACCGGCGGTGGCGCTCATGGTCACGAACTGGCAAGCAATGATGCTCAAAATGCCCAAAAGCACCGCTCTGGCTTTGACAGTCATGCCACAAGTCCCATATCGGGCCGCAGGGGTGCAGCCGCTACAAACGCCATAACCGCTATATAGGGCGCGATCTCGTGAGTGAACCGGCCGTAAAGCTTGAAAATGTCGATCTGACGCTGGGATCAGGCGCCGCGCGCGTGCACGTGCTTCGCAACGTCGATCTCACCGTCGACGCCGGCGAGACCGTCGGCCTTGTCGGCCCGTCCGGATCGGGAAAGACTACGCTTCTGATGATCGTCGCCGGGCTGGAACGCATCGATTCCGGCAAGATCGCCATTGCCGGCACCGATTATGACGGTCTTGGCGAGGATGAACTGGCGACATTTCGCGGTGCCAATATCGGCTTCGTCTTCCAGTCCTTTCATCTCATGCAGACCATGACGGCGCTGGAAAACGTCGCCGTGCCGCTGGAACTGGCCGGCGTCGATACCGCCTTCGACCGCGCCCGCGACATGCTTGGCCGCGTCGGCCTTGGCGAGCGGCTGTC
>CALZIL010000006.1:36730-42485 GCA_945787495.1 uncultured Afifella sp.
TGATCGCCGACGAGCCGACCGGCAATCTCGACGCCGGCACGGGCGGCGACATTGCCGATCTCATCTTCCAGGCGGCGGCTGAGCAGGCAACGACGCTGCTTCTGGTTACCCATGACGCAACGCTGGCCGGCCGCTGCAGCCGCGCCGTACGCATGGATTCCGGCCGGCTGATAGAGTCGGATGGTGCAACCCCCGCCCTTCGGACGGCATAAGTCCGATGCCGGCAGCAAAGAGTGTGCCGAAACGACGGACCATGCCGCTGCCGCTGCGCCTGGCGCTGCGTGAACTGCGCGGCGGGTTGCGCGGCTTTTATGTCTTTCTCGCCTGCATCGCGCTAGGCGTTGCCGCCATTGCCGGCGTCAATTCCGTCTCCCGCGCGCTGACGCAAGGCATTGCCGCAGAAGGGCGCGTCATTCTCGGCGGCGACATCGCCTTCAGGCTGGTCCACCGCGAGGTGAATGAGGCCGAACGCGTCTTCCTGGCTGGCTCAGGACAAGTCAGCACGCTGGCAACGATGCGCGCTATGGCCCGGCGCACCGATGGCGCCGAACAGACGCTGGTCGAACTGAAGGCCGTCGATGACGCCTATCCCCATGCCGGCGAACTCGTTCTTGAGGACGGTACCGCCGTCGATGCCGCGTTTGCCGGCAAGGATGGCGTTTATGGCGCACTTGCCGTACCCGAACTGCTCGACCGGTTGCAACTCGGCGTTGGCGACCGTATCGCGCTTGGCGCCATCGAACTGGAAATCCGCGACACCATCCGCACCGAGCCGGACCGGTTGTCGAACGGCATCGGCTTCGGCCCGCGCCTCATGGTCTCGCTCGATACGCTGAGGGCAACCGGCCTCGTCCGCCCCGGCAGCCTGATCAAATGGACCTACCGCCTCGCCCTTGCCGATCCGGAAGCGGCGGCGATTGAGGCGGTATCGGCGGCGGCGGCGGCGCAATTTCCGCAGGCCGGCTGGCGCATCCGCACCCGTGCCAATGCCTCACCGGGCCTGGCCCGCAACATTGAGCGTTTTGCGCAGTTTTTGACCCTCGTCGGCCTGACGGCACTGGTCGTCGGCGGTGTCGGTGTCGCCAATGCCGTCTCCAGCTTCGTCGATCTGAAGCGCCCGGCGATCGCCACCTTCAAATGCCTGGGCGCCAGCGGCCGGCTGATCCTGCAGGTCTATATGCTGCAGATTCTCATCCTCGCCGGCCTCGGCATCGCCATTGGCCTTGCCATCGGCGCCGCCCTGCCTTTCATCGCCAAGTCGCTGCTCGCCGATCTTTTGCCGATAGCCGCGGCGGCGGATTTCTATCCCGCCGAACTGGCGCTGGCGGTCGTCTACGGGCTTCTCGTCGCCATCGCTTTCTCGCTCACGCCGCTTGGCCGCGCCCGCGATCTGCCGGCGACCAGCCTGTTCGCCGACCGGGCCACACCCGTCGCCGTCCATGCCCGATGGTTCTACCGCATCGCGCAGGTCGCTGCTCTCGTCGGCCTTGCCGGCCTCGCCGCAGGGCTGTCGGCCGACAAGCGCATTGCCTTCACCTATGTCGGCGCGGTCATCGTCACTTTCGTCGTTTTGCGCCTTGTCGCGGCGGCGATCACGTTCCTCGCCCGCCGGACGGGTCATGTACGCGGCACGACCCTACGGCTCGCCATCCGCAACATTCACCGCCCCGGCGCCCTGACCACCAGCGTTGTTTTATCGCTCGGCCTCGGCCTGACGCTGCTGGTCGCACTGGCGCTGATCGACGCCAATCTGCGCCGGCAATTGACCGGGTCGATCGCCGAACAAGCACCGGATTTCTTCTTCGTCGATATCCAGAATGCCGAACGGGACGCCTTCGCGGCGGAACTGGCGCAGATTACGCCGGACGGCGTTTTCCAGACGGTGCCGATGCTGCGCGGCCGGATCGCGTCGGTCGATGGCGTACCCGCCGCCCAGATCAATCCGCGGGAAGATGCCCATTGGGCGTTGCACGGCGACCGCGGCCTGACCTACTCGGCAAGTCTGCCGGACAATTCCAGGCTGATTTCCGGCGCATGGTGGCCGGCTGACTATGACGGCGAACCGCTGGTCTCCTTTGAAGACGATATTGCCGACGCATTCGGCCTTGAGATCGGCGACACGGTGACGGTCAATGTTCTCGGCCGCGCCATCACCGCGCGCCTCGCCAACACCCGCGAACTGGAATGGGAATCCCTGGCGATCAACTTCGTCATGGTTTTTTCGCCCAACACCTTCGCCGGCGCCCCGCATGCCCATCTGGCGACGTTGCGCCTGCCCGCCGGCGCCGGCGAGGCGGCCGAGCGACAGGTGCTTGCGGCTCTCACATCGCGTTTTCCCGCCGTTACCAGCGTCCGCGTCAAGGACGCGCTCAACGCCGTCAATGCGCTGATCGGCGATCTCGCCTTTGCCGTGCGCATCGCCGCCTCGCTGGCGCTGATCGTCTCCATGCTGGTGCTTGGCGGCGCGCTGGCCGCCGGCCATCGTCAGCGCCGCCAGGATGCCGTCATCCTGAAAACCCTCGGCGCCACCCGGGCCAGGCTGTTGACCGCCTTCGTCCTGGAATACGGTCTTCTCGGCGTCGCAACGGCGGTTTTTGCCGTCGCCGCCGGCACCGGCGCCGCCTGGTATGTTGTTTCGCAGATGATGGCGCTGGAGTTTACCGCCATGGCCGGCGTCGCTGCCGGCGCGGCACTGATTGCCCTTGTCGTCACGCTCGGCCTCGGCCTTGCCGGCACCTGGCGTATCCTGTCGGTCAAGGCGGCGCCGCTGTTACGCAATCTTTAGATGTATCCCCGTTAGTTAACGGTTCCGGCGAGAATGGCCTTGTTATCGCCGCGTCATAACGCCATATTTGGCAACGAAGCTTCTGATTTGGAGCGTTTCAACAGGAGATTTACCTATGGTTCAACCGGACCGGCGGTTTGGAGCCGCTGTTCGCACGGGCACAACGGCCCGCGAAGGCATTGATGAAGGCCTTCGCGCCTTCATGCTTGGCATCTACAACAATATGGCGCTGGGCCTTGCCATTACGGCGATTGCCGCGCTGGCGACGAGCTATATGGCGCAGACCAACCCGGCGGTCGCGCAGGCGCTCTACGGCAGCCCGCTCAAATGGGTGATCATGTTCGCACCGCTGGCTTTCGTGTTCGGCTTTTCCGCCTCGGTCAACAGGATGCAGCCGGCCACGGCGCGTCTGGTGTTTTTTGCCTTTTCAGCCGTGATGGGCATATCCATTTCCTGGATATTCCTCGTCTACACCAGCGCCAGCATTACCCAGACCTTTTTCGTTACCTCCGCGGCCTTTGCCGGGTTAAGCCTGTGGGGCTACACGACCAAGAAGGATATTTCCGGCTGGGGTTCGTTCCTGATCATGGGCGTGATCGGCCTGATCCTCGCCATGGTCGTCAATCTCTTCCTGCAATCCTCGGCGTTGCAATTCGCCGTTTCGGCGCTTGGCGTCCTGATCTTCGCCGGCTTGACGGCCTATGACACGCAGAATCTGAAGAACACCTATGACTTCGTCGCCGGTGACGACACGGCCGCAGGCCGTGTCTCGGTGATCGGCGCTCTGCGGCTTTATCTGGATTTCCTCAACCTGTTCATGTTCCTGCTGCATTTCATGGGCGGCCGGGAATAAGGAACCGCTTTAGATTCACTGATTCGTCGGTGCGGCGCCGTCCTTGAAAGGGCGGCGCCGTTTCCATTTGGCTCGACAGGCCTTGTCATTCGTCCTATCGGGCAGCCATGACGGCCGAACTGATCATCCGCGACACTGAACGCCGCGACCTGCCGGCGATAACGGCGATTTATGCCGAATCGGTACGCACCGGCACGGCGTCTTACGAGGTCGAACCGCCCGATCTTGCCGAAATGACACGGCGCTGGCAGGCTCTTGCCGACGGGAATTTTCCCTATATCGTTGCGGAAGATGACGGCGCCATTCTCGGCTATGCCTATGCCGGACCCTATCATGGTCGCCCGGGCTACCGTTTCAGCGTCGAGAACTCCGTCTATATTGCCCCTGCGGCCCAGCGCCGTGGAATAGGACGGGCGCTTTTGACCCGCGTCATCGAAATCTCAGAAGCAAGCGGTTTTCGGCAGATGATCGCCATCATCGGTGGCGCCGATAGCCATACCGCTTCAGTGCGCCTGCACGAGGCGCTCGGCTTCCGGCCGATCGGCGTCATTGAGGGATCGGGCTACAAGTTCGGCCGCTGGCTCGACACCCTACTGATGCAGCGCGCTCTGGGCCCCGGCGTTGCCACACCGCCACGCGAGCGCGAACCGACGTCAGGACGGGACGACTGAAAGTTTCGGTCTGTCCAGGAACCGCATGAGCGTTGCAAGATCATGGCCGCGCTTCAAAACGGCGCCGCCAGCGGCGGTGAGGCTGTAAGCGCCCTGCTTGCGCGCCAAAGCCGGCACCTTTTCCACCCGATAAAGCGGGAATTCGCTGGTCCGCCGGTAGATTGAAAAGACGGCGCGATCGCTTAAGTGGTCGATGGCGTAATCGCGCCACGTGCCGTCGGAAACTTTCCGGCCATAAACGCGCAAGATGGAATTGAGTTCGCTGCGGCTGAACGCGACGATTTTCGGGCTCGGCGCATTTGTCTGCGGGTGAAGGGCTGCGGAGTGTCTCCACAGCCCGGACCGAGACCAGTCTTCTGATTCGCTCAATAGCTCCTCCTGTTATTTTCCCATTTTAACGCCAAATCCCGCCCTCCTGGCAAGGTCGACGACAAGATCGCTGGAAATGCCGGTTTCGGGACGACAATTTTAAGCTGAAAAATGCAAATTCCTCATTCTCGCCAAAGTTCGGCCTTGGACGCGCCATCGTCCACCCCGACATTTGCATCGTTGCCTCAACGATCCGGCGGCGTACGGGCTAAGGTTATCAGCCCCCCAGCCCCCCGAGGTCCGAACTCGCTGGATCGATATGTTCCGAGTATGGTTCAATCCCCCAGAGGTATCCCCTAAGGCCGGCTCTTTTGAGCCGGCCTTTTTCTCTGCTCCACCCTGCGATATTCCGGCTCGTGATTGGCCCAGGGATTGGCAACAAACATTGCGGTTCGGCGGGCCGCCGCCCGCCGCTATTTTTTTCTCCCGGATTTTTTGAAGACCGCCTATCATCGCGGTGCCGGACGGCATTGGTCCCGATTCGCCAATCATTCCCGGAGGAGGTAATGCTGCGTCTCTTCACGGCACTGGAAATCCCCGCTGACATCGCCTTTTCGCTGTCGCTACTGCGCGGCGGCCTGCCCGGTGCCCGCTGGATCGACCCAGAAAACTATCACATCACCCTGCGTTTTATCGGCGATGTTGAAGGACCCGTCGCAAACGATATCGCCGACGCCCTTCACCAGATCAGCCGGCCGTCTTTCGAACTGGCGCTTGACGGTCTTGGGGCGTTTGGGAGTCGCAGGCCGCGTTCGCTCTGGGCCGGCCTCAAACCGGCGCCGGCCCTCCACGACCTGCACGCCGAACTTGAGCGCGACTTGCAGCGAATTGGCCTTGAACCGGAACACCGCCGCTTCACCCCGCACATCACCCTGGCGCGCCTGCGCGGCGCCAGCGAGCCGGATGTCGCCACCTATCTGAGCCTGCGCGGCAATTTCCAGACCGCACCCTTCCCGGTCGGCCGTTTTGTGCTTCTGTCCTCCAAAGCCTCGCGCGGCGGCGGCCCCTATGTCATGGAAGAAGCCTATCCGCTGGCCGCCTGAGCCGCGCCGCATCGGTGTGTGCATTTGCGATTGG
>CALZIL010000007.1 GCA_945787495.1 uncultured Afifella sp.
GCACGTCGAAAAAATGCCACTCGACAATGCATGAAGTTGGCATCACCATCATCGGTCGTCAGCCGCCCCTCGGGGTCGTCAGTTGGGGTCGCCGGTTTGGAGGCATCATTGGCACAAACAGTCCATGTCCTGGTCGGCACCAAGAAGGGTGCTTTTGTGTTCAGGAGCGACGCGGCGCGTTCTTCCTGGGCGCTACACGGTCCTTTTTGCGAGGCTTGGCCGATCAATCATGTCGCCGCCGATCCTGGGACCGGGATCATTTATGCCGGCGGCGGCAATGAATGGTACGGCCCCGCGGTCTGGAAATCAGGCGACTTCGGCGCAACGTGGAGCCATTCAAGCGAGGGCCTTGCCTATGAGGCCGGCGCCGACCCCATCAAATCGGTGTGGAGCGTGGCGGCGGCCAATGGCTGTCTTTATGCCGGTGTCGAACCCGCTGGTCTGTTCCGCAGCGAGGATGGCGGCCAGAGGTGGAGCCATATTGCCGGGCTGCGCGACCACCCGTCACGGCCGCACTGGCAGCCTGGCGGCGGCGGGCTGATCCTGCATTCACTGGTGCCGCATCCGGATAATGATCAACGCCTATGGGTCGGCATATCGACAGGCGGCGTGTTTCACACTGCCGATGGCGGCAAGACCTGGGAGCCGCGCAACCAGGGGACACGCGCCGACTTCCTGCCGGAAGGGGAGAACTACCCGGAATTCGGCCAGTGCGTGCACTGCGTCGTTGCCGCGCCCGGCCTGCCGGATCGGCTCTACCAGCAAAACCATTGCGGCATGTACCGCAGCGATGATGGCGGACGGAAGTGGCAGAGCATCGAGGCGGGGCTGCCATCGGCTTTCGGCTTTCCAGCGACAGTTCATCCGCGCGATCCCGACACGCTGTATCTGGTACCGCTCAACGGCGATATCCTCGGCCGCTATGTGCCCGACGGCAAGGCCGCCGTCTGGCGCACCCGCGATGCCGGCAAGACGTGGAGCGACCTTCGCGCCGGCCTGCCTCAGGAAAACGCTTTCTTTGGCGTGCTGCGCCAAGCGATGGCGACTGACCGGCTCGACCCGGCCGGCGTCTATTTCGGCACCGGCACGGGCACGCTCTATGCCAGCACCGATGAGGGCGACCATTGGACGGCGATCGCCGAACACCTGCCGACGATTACATCGGTGGAGACGCTGGTCATGGACGACTAGGAAATTGACACGAGGTTTCTGCAATGCCTGAAACGGGAGCTGAACCGCCAGCCGTCACGGTGACCCTTCCGGAAACCCTGACGGCACTGTTCCCGGGTTCGCTGCCGCGGATCGACATGCCAGCGGCGAATGTTGTAGAGGTGATCGAGAACCTTGAGGCTCGCTGGCCGGGCATGCGCGATCGGCTTTGCGATTCGACGCCGAAACTGCGGCGGCGCATAAACGTCTTTGTCGAAGGCCGGCGCGTGCCGCTTGACACGCCGCTCGAGCCAGGCGCCATGGTCCACATCATGACCGGCATCTGCGAAGGCGGATAGCCAGCACGCGTCAGACGTCGAACGCCTCGCCGATCGCCAGCGCGGTCACCTTGTCGGCGTCATCGCCCATTTCCGCCAGAAAGGCGTCGGCGGTCTGGTCGATGATCGGGAAGGTGCCGTAGTGGCAGGGAATGATCGTCTTGAAGTCGAAGAAGCGCTGGCAGGCCATGGCGGCGGTCTTGGCGCCCATCGTAAAGCGGTCGCCGATCGGCACGATGCCGATCTGCGGCTGATGGATCTCGTTGATCAGGCCCATGTCGCCGAAAATATCCGTGTCGCCCATGTGATAGAGAATCGGTTCGCCCTGCGCCTTGACGATCAGGCCGGCGGGATTGCCGAGATAGGTGATCTGGCCGTCGACGTCGGCGGACGACGAGTGGATCGCCTGAACAACCGAGGTGGTGAACGGGCCGCAATCGACCGTGCCACCATGGTTGGTGAAATTGGCGTTCTCCACCCCCTGCCCCGACAGCCAGACGCAGATCTCGTAGGTGCTGACGAGTTGCGCGCCGGTCGCCTTCAGGATCGCAAGGGCGTCGCCGACATGATCGTTGTGGCCATGGGTCAGCAGCACATGGGTGCAGCCGGCCGCCGCTTCCATCGCATCACCGTCGAATGTCGGATTACCCGACAGGAACGGATCGATCATGATCACCGCATCGCCGAAGGCAACGCGAAAGGCGGAATGGCCGAGCCAGGTGATCTTCATGGCATGTCTCCCTGTTTGCTGTGAACCGGTTCTATCAGTCCGCCGCGGCGCGCGGCAATCGGCGGGCCGTCAGCCGGGCAATTCAATCGACGGGCCGGCATCGGGCAAAACCGGGTCCGGCAGAACCGCGCGCAGGAAGCCGGCACGCGCTTCGCCCGGGTCCAGCCCGCGCGGCTCGAAGATATGGCGGTCGAGAAAGTAGCCGGTCAGCCGAAAGCCGCTTTCCAGATCAGCCGGCGACGGCGGTTCGCCGTGACGCCGGTCGATGAGGAATGGCGGCAGCTTCAGCAGGCGATTGTCATAGGGCATGCCGGCCGCACGGCTGACGGCGCGGCCGGTTTTCGGCGAGACATAGGCGAGCCCCGTCTCCTCGCCGGTCGCGGCACAGCGCGACAGGTCGAGCCCGACGCCCAGTTCGTCAAGCAGCAGCAGTTCAAAGCGCGCCATCAGTTCGGCGGCAACCGCCTTGTCGTCGAACGTATCGACGATGACCGCCAAAGCGTCAAACAGGCGCGGATGCGGATCGCGTTCGGGCAAAAGCCGCAAATGCGCTCCGGCAAGCTGGATGCCGAAGGTGGCGGCGGCCGTGTCCATCAGGCCGGCGGCGCGCTCGCGCAACGGTTCGACGGTAAATGCGCCCAGATGTTCGTCGAGCCGGGCGCGCCAGGTGACGCGCAAGGTGTTTCCGGGCTGCAGAACCGGCCGCAGACGGCGCGAGCGGCCGCCGCGAACAAGGCCGAGATGGCGGCCCTTTTCGCGGGCCATAACCTCAAGGATCGTGCTGGTCTCACCGTGGCGGCGGGTACCTATGACAATCGCTTGCGCCGTCCATTCCATTACGGGAGACAAGCGGATTCAGCGCGGAAACTCCAGCCCCATTTCGCGGTAACGCTCAGGATCGTCGGCCCAGTTGGAGCGCACCTTGACGAACAGGAAAAGATGCACCGGCCGTTCCAGCATGGCCGACAGCTCCTTGCGGGCGGCCATGGAAATCGCCTTGATCGTCTCGCCGCCCTTGCCAAGCACGATCTTGCGCTGGCTTTCGCGCACCACAAAGATCGTCTGCTCGATCCTGAGGCCGCCGTCCTTCGTCTCCTTCCAATCTCCGGTTTCGACCGTCGTCTGATAGGGCAGTTCCTCGTGCAGGCGGATCATCAGTTTTTCGCGGGTGATTTCGGCGGCCAGCCAGCGCATCGGCAAATCGGCGCTCTGGTCCTCCGGATAGAGCCAAGGGCCTTGCGGCATGGCATCGGCGAGGAAGTCGATGAGATCCGCCGTGCCGTCACCGTTCAGCGCGGAGACCATGAAGGTTAGATCGAAGGCGACGGTCTCGTTGGCCGCGGCGGCGAGCGCCAGCAACGTGTCGCGCTTGACCGTGTCGATCTTGTTGAGGATCAGGACGCGCGGCATCTTGCGCTCCACCAGGCTATCGAGGATCGCGGTGACCTCCTCGGTCAGGCCCTTTCGCGCATCGACAAGCAGCGCCACCAGATCGGCGTCGCCGGCGCCGCTCCAGGCCGCCGATACCATGGCCCGGTCGAGCCGCCGCCGCGGCGCGAAGATGCCCGGCGTATCGACGAAGACAATCTGAGCTTGTCCGTGGATGGCGATGCCGCGCACCAGGGTCCGGGTCGTCTGGACCTTGTGGGTGACGATCGACACCTTGGAACCGACAAGCCGGTTGAGCAATGTCGACTTGCCGGCATTGGGCGCGCCGATCAGGGCGACAAAACCGGCGCGGGTCGGCGGACCGGTTTCGTCTTCGGCCGGCTGCGGCTCGTCGCTCATGTCTGCGACCATATGCCGTCACGGCGCAGCACCGCCTCGGCCGCTGCCTGTTCGGCTTCGCGCTTGGATTTGCCGCGGCCGATGGCACCCTCAACGCCATCGACGACGACCTCGATCTCAAAGTCGGGGGCGTGGTCGGGACCGCTGCGGGAAATCTCGCGGTAGTTCGGCGTTTCAAGGCCCTTGCGATGGGTCCATTCCTGCAACTCGGTCTTGGCGTCACGCAGCGGGCCGCTCATGGCGGACATGCGCTCGCGCCAATAGCGCTCGATGACCGGACGGGCGGCTTCAAGCCCGCCATCGCGATACAGCGCGCCGATCACCGATTCGCAGACATCGGCGAGAACGCCCGATGCCGCACCGGAGCGTTTCCTGGCAAGGCTTCCGCCAAGCTTGACGAAAGCGTCAAGGCCCATATCCATGGCAACTTCGGCGCAGGTCTCGCCGCTGACGAGCCGCGCCAGACGGCGCGCCAGCTCGCCTTCAACGGCATCGGGATAGGCGGTGATCAGCATGTCGGCGACGACCAGACCAAGCACCCGGTCGCCGAGAAACTCAAGCCGCTGATAGGTCGCGGCAGGATCGTGATTGCCCCGCTCGGCAAGGGCACTGGCATGGGTCAGAGCCCGATGCAGCAGGCCGGAATCGCGAAATGTGTAGCCGAGCGTTTTTTCAAAGCCGGCCGGATCACCCTTTGTGGCCATTAGAGTCCGGAGAAGAAACGGTCGAACCGCAACGTCCATGGCCAGCGCCAGAACGCCCAGGCCGACGCTTCATCATTAACGGAAAAGAAAATGACCTCGGCCCGGCCGACAAGGTTTTCCGCCGGCACAAAGCCGACAATCTGCAGAAACCGGCTATCGGTGGAATTGTCGCGATTATCGCCCATCATGAAATAATGGTCCGGCGGCACCTCATAGACACCGGTTGTGTCCTTGGCGCCGCTGTCGGTCAGATCGAGGGTGAAATAGGAGACGCCGTTGGGCAGCGTTTCCTTGTAACGTTCGATGTTCTGAGGCGTTCCGAAGGCATTTTCGCCGATATAATCGGCGACCCGCTCGCGCTTGACCGCTTCGCCGTTGATCGTCAGCACGCCGTCGGTCACCTGTATCTTGTCGCCCGGCAAGCCGATAACCCGCTTGATATAGTCGGTGCTGGTTTCGCGCGGCAGGCGGAAAACGGCGATATCGCCGCGCTCGGGCTCGTCAGCCCAGTACCTGCCTTCAAGAAATGGCAGCTCTATGGGGAATGAAAACCGGCTGTAGCCATAGCTGAACTTGGAAACGAACAGATAGTCGCCGACCAGCAATGTCGGGATCATCGATCCGGACGGAATGTTGAAGGGGTGATAGAAAAACGTCCGGAAAACCAGGGCGATCAACAGCGCCTGGATGATGACCTTGACCGTCTCGCCGATCCCGCCGGACTTCTTTTCCGGCTTGACCTTGATATCGGTACCCTGCTCCGCCACGTTCATGGCTCCGTTCCACCTTCAACGCCGTCCGGTTTAGCCGGATGCCCTGCCCGCCGCAATGGCGCAGCGGCCGAGAGTTGCGGCATTGGCATAAACATTGCGGCGCAAATGGGGCCGGCGCGGTCTCCAGGCCCATCACTGCGAGTGGAGCGGAACCGCCTCGATAATCACGAAAGCCTGGGCCAGCGGCCAGTCGTCGGTAATCGTCAAATGAATGGCGCCTTCAAACCCGTCCGGCATGATCGCCGCAAGCCGCCGGCCGGCGCCATTCGTCAGTTCCATGGTCGGCTTGCCCGACGGCAGGTTGACGACACCCATGTCGCGCCAGAACACGCCCTGCCGCAGACCGGTTCCCAGAGCCTTCGAGCAGGCCTCCTTGGCGGCAAAACGCTTGGCGTAGGAGGCTGCACGTTCCCTGCGGCGGTCGGATTTCTTGCGCTCGACTTCGGTGAATATCCGGTTCGTGAAGCGATCGCCATAGCGCTCGATCGTGCGTTCCACGCGCCTTATATCGATCAGGTCGCTGCCAAGCCCGATGATCAAGCCGCCGCTCCGGAGATCGCGCCACGCGCTTCGTCCATCAGCCGCCGCATGGTGGCGACGCTTTCAGACAGGCCGACAAAGATTGCTTCGCCGACAAGAAAATGGCCGATATTGAGCTCCGCGACTGACGCAATCGCGGCAACCGGTTTGACCGTTTCAAAGCCCAGTCCATGACCGGCATGGACTTCCAGTCCGACCGATTGACCGTAGGCTGCGGCCTTTTCGAGCCGATGCAGTTCGCGGTCAAACGCCGTCATGTCGCCGCGATTGAAGGCCTCGCAATAAGATCCGGTGTGGAGTTCGACGACCGGCGCGCCAAGTGTCACGGCGGCGTCAAGCTGAACGGGATCGGGCTCGATGAACAGGGAGACGCGAATGCCGGCTTCGCGCAGCGCCGCAACATAAGAGACAAGGTGATTGTGGCCGCCGGCGGCGTCCAGCCCGCCCTCCGTCGTCCGCTCCTCGCGCTTTTCCGGAACAATGCACGCCGCATGCGGCCCGTGGCGGAGGGCAATGGCGAGCATTTCCTTGCTCGCCGCCATTTCCAGATTGAGCGGCACGGCGATCTCCGAGGACAGCCGGGCGATATCGGCGTCGGTTATGTGGCGGCGGTCCTCACGCAGATGTGCGGTAATGCCGTCGGCGCCGGCTTTTTCGGCCAGAATTGCAGCGCGCACGGGGTCGGGGTGGCGACCGCCGCGGGCGTTGCGAACGGTGGCAACGTGATCGATGTTTACGCCGAGGCGCAGTGTTCCCGGCATGCGTATATGCCTCCAGGTCATGACCCAAGTCCGGTGGCGCGTTCAGGCTTGCGAATGCACCGAATTCTTGGCCGGCGGCCGATGAGCGACACGACGACCGTGCAGCCTTTTTCGCCGGTTCGCCTGATACGCCGCAACGCTCTTATAGACAATGGCGTAAACGACAAGCCCGGCCAGAAAACCAAGCGGGAGAGAACCGACGGACATGGTCTTGACGATCGGCGACAGATTTTCAATCGACCGTTCGAGAAAATGGTGGCCGATCGGTGGTGGTTCCACTACCGGTTCGCCGCTCAAAATTGCGTATCCCAGCCTGTAAGTGGAGGCCCAGATCAAGGGAAATGTCAGCGGATTGCCGACCGAGGTGCCGATGGCGGCAGCGATAAGGTTGCCGCGGATAAGCCAGGCCAGCGCGATGGAGCTCACGATGTGGAAACCGATAAAGGGCGTGAAGGAAATGAAAGCGCCGACGGCGCAGCCGGCCGCGATCGCATAAGGCGTTGCCGACAAGCGCAAAATCCGCTTGACGTAATAGAGCGTGGACCGACGCCAGCTGACCCGCGGCCAGACCCAAAGCCTGGCGCGTTCAATGTGGGTTGTCCTTTCCCTTCGCCTGAACAGCATCAATCAAAGCCGTTTTCGTTCAATCGCACAGATCACTCACTTGACAATACATGACAGGCGGTTGTCGCCCGGTTAAATTCAAAGCTTAAAATCAACCATTGACCCGATCAACGTTGCTGACAACGGGTTTTGCCCGCAGCTCTGAGACAATTCTGTTGAGATGTTTGAGGTCCCAGACCTCAAGCTCGATCTCCATTACCGTGAAATCCAGGCCGCGTTCCAGCATTTTCACATTGTCGATATTGCCGTCGCTGCTGCCGATCACCTCGGCGATTTCGGCCAGCGTGCCCGGTTCATTGATCGCCGAAACCTTGATTCTTGCGGCGAACCGCTCGGTGGAACCATCGGCGATATCCCAGCGCACATCGATCCAGCGATCGGGTTCGTCGTCGAATTCGACCAGCATCGGCGACTGAATCGGATAGATCGTGATGCCCTCGCCCGGGGTCATGATTCCGACAATGCGGTCGCCGGGAACGGCGCCGCCGTCCGGCGCGAAACGAACCGGAATATCGGCCTGGACGCCACGGATCGGAAGCGAATCCTCGCTGTTGCCTGTCTTTTGCCTTTTCTTCTTCTGCTGGCGTCCGGGGATATAGAATTTCAAGCTCGAGCGGGCCGATGCCAGCCAGCCCTCTTCGGTCTTGCCGTTGACCTTTTGCGCCCGCTCGTCGCGGTAGTCGGGGAATACCGCTTTGAGCACCATTGCGGAATCGACCTCGCCGCGGCCCACGGCGGCAAGCGCATCCTCGCATTCGCTGTGGCCAAGACGCGTCAACACGCTGATCAGCGCGCCGTCGGAATAGGTCTTGCCGACCCGCGTAAAGGCCCGCTCAAGGATATGGCGGCCAAGGCCGGTATATTGGTTGCGGACATGGACCCGTGTCGCCCGCCGGATCGCGGCGCGCGCCTTGCCGGTCACTACGATCGATTCCCAGGCCGGCGGCGGGCGTTGCGCCTGGGAACGGATAATCTCCACCTCGTCGCCGTTCTTGAGCGGTTCGATCAGCGGCGAGAGCTTTCCGTTGACCTTGGCGCCGACGCAGGTGTCGCCGACATCGGTATGGACGGCATAGGCGAAATCGATCGGCGTGGCGCCGCGCGGCAGGGCAATCAGACGGCCCTTCGGGGTGAAACAGAAAACCTGGTCGCGGAACAGCTCAAGCTTGGTGTTTTCAAGGAATTCCTCCGGCGCATCGCTCTCGGCAATATGCGTGACGGTGTGGCGGAGCCAGGCATAGGCGCTGCTTTCGCGGGCCAGGCGTTCGCGGTCGGAAACCAGACCGTCCTTGTAAAGCGGGTGCGCGGCAATACCGAATTCGGCGATGCGGTCCATGTCAAAGGTGCGGATCTGCAGTTCGACGCGCTGCTGCTTGGGCCCGATAATGGTGGTGTGGAGCGAGCGGTAATCGTTCTGCTTGGGCGTGGAGATGTAGTCCTTGAAGCGGCCCGGCACCATGCGCCAGGCAGTATGGACGACGCCGAGAGAGCGATAGCAATCCTCTTCCGTCTCAACCAGGATCCGGAAGCCGAAAATGTCCGACAATTGCTCAAATCCGACGGATTTGCTCTGCATCTTGGAGAAGATCGAATAGGGCCGCTTCTGCCGGCCCCTGATCGTCGCACTGATGCCGACGGCGTCCATCCGGTCGTTCAAATCGGCCTTGATGGCTTCAATATCGTCGCCGGGGCGCGCCCGCAGTTCCGCCAGCTTTTCAAAGATCGTCTTGTAGGCGTCGGAATTGAGCACCTTGAAGGCACAGTCCTCCAGTTCGTCGCGTATGCCCTGCATGCCCATGCGGCCAGCCAGCGGGGCATAGATTTCCATGGTTTCCTCGGCAATCCGGGCCCGCTTGTCCTCGCGCACGAAATCGATGGTCCGCATATTGTGAAGCCGGTCGGCGAGCTTGACGAGCAATACGCGAACATCGTCGGAGACGGCGAGAAGCAGTTTGCGAAGGTTTTCCGCCTGCTGGGCTTCGCGCGAGACAAGGTCGAGCTGGTCGATCTTGGTCAGGCCTTCGACGAGTTTGGCGATCTCGGGGCCGAACAGGCGCTCGATCTCGTTGCCCGTCGCACTGGTGTCCTCGATCGTGTCGTGAAGAAGCGCGACGACAACGGAGGCGTCGTCAAGTTTCAGCCTGGTGAGAATGCCGGCGACTTCCAGCGGGTGGGAGAAATAGGGATCGCCGGAGGCGCGCGTCTGGGTGCCATGTTTCTGCATGGCATAGATGTAGGCGCGGTTGAGCAGATCCTCGTCTGCCTGCGCGTTATAGGCCTGAACCCGTTCGACGAGTTCATACTGGCGCATCATCGGCGACTATCCCAGGTATCCCGGTCGTTACATGTCCGTAGTCTGTTCAATTCGATTGTTGGTTATCCCCGTTATCATATAGTGATGTCATCACGAATTGATGAGTGGAAACGAAAAAGCCCCGCAAAATGCGGGGCCTTTCAGCGGAGCGATCCTGCCTGGCAAAACGCCGCCCGTGTCACTCAGTCGTCACGGCGTTCCGGCGGATCGAGACTTTCCAGCCCGCGCAGCAGGTCTTCCTCCGACATGCGATCGAATGTCATTTCCTCGTCGCCCGCCGGCGCGCCCGCCTCGATGGTCTCCAATTCCGGCTCCGGCTCATCAACTTCGACGAACTTCTGCATGGAATGGATGAGATCCTCGTTGAGATCTTCCGGCGAGACGGTCTCATCGGCGATCTCGCGCAGGGCGACGATCGGGTTCTTGTCGTTATCGCGTTCAATGGTCAGTGGCGAACCATTTGAGATCATGCGCGAGCGATGGCCCGCCAGAAGCACCAGCTCAAAACGGTTTTCGACCTTGTCGACGCAGTCCTCTACAGTGACGCGCGCCATATAAGCACCTCCAAAAGGCTGTGTTGGGAAATCTGGCGGTCAGATACGCGTTTTGCGGCGCAATATCAAGGATAACGCCAATCGCCGTCTACCGCCGGGATTCAGCCGGTGTCAAGCCTCACCCAGACGTCACCCCCAGACCTCGCCCGCAACCTCCACGCAGCGCGCCAGTTTTTTCCACTGGTCGTCCTCGCCAAGCTCGTTGCCGTGGGCGGTCGATGAGAAGCCGCATTGATGGCTGAGCGCGCATTGCTCGAGCGGCACATATTGCGCGGCTTCATCAATGCGGGTCTTGAGGGCATCCTTGTCTTCGACCTCAGGGCGCTTGGAGCTCATCAGGCCGAGCACGACCGTCTTTTGCTTCGGCATGAAACGCAACGGCGCAAAATCGCCGGAGCGCTCGTCGTCATATTCCAGAAAGAAGCCGTCGATCGCCATATCGTTGAAGAGAATTTCGGCGACCGGCTCATAGCCGCCCTGCGCCACCCAGGCGCTCTTGAAATTGCCGCGGCACAAATGGACGGAGATCACCATGTCGTCCGGCCGCTCGCGGATGGAATCGTTGACGAGCCGGCAATAAAGCCGCGTCAGCTCGTCGGGATCGTCGCCGCGATCAATCGTGGTCTGGCGGATATCCGGGTCGCACAGATAGGCCAGATTGGTGTCGTCCATCTGCAGATAGCGGCAGCCAAGGGCCGCCAGTTCGGCAATCTCCTGGCGATAGGCCGCCGTCAGGTCGTCATAAAACGCTTCCAGATCGGGATAGGCCGTGTCCGAGATCGCCTGCCGTCCGCCGCGAAAATGCAGCATGGAGGGCGCCGGAATGCAGACTTTCGGGGTGCGCGTCACCGCGGCCTTCAGAAACCTGAAATCCTCACTCTGGATCGAGCGGGCGTGGCGAATCCTGTCGGTGACATGCATGGTCGGCGGGCGAAAGCCGACCTCGGTGCCGTCATCCTTGCGGAAAGCGGTCTTGAACTCGCCATAGGTGACGCTGACGCCGTCGAGCTTTTCCAGAAAGTCGACATGGAAATAAGTGCGCCGGAACTCGCCATCGGTGATGCCCTGAAGGCCGACATCCTCCTGCTTCTTCACCACTTCGCGGATGCATTCATCCTCAATGGCGGCCAGATCTTCGGCACTGCACTCGCCATCAGCAAAACGCTGTCGCATCGTCGCAAGACGCTCCGGCCTCAGGAAACTGCCGACGTGATCGGCTTTGAACGGTGGTCTGTTTGCCATGTCCCGTGTCCTCCCGTTGCCCAGGAATAATTCGCCGGGGCAAATTTGCTGATTGTCCACCGAACACATGCCAGCGCGCGGCCTGCCATGCAATGGCGAGCGGATATCGGCGAGCGAGTAATTGCAGGCATGCGGCAACTGGGTGGTGGCAATCCCCGGAAAAATAGGCGAAATTGGTCCCTGCGACGTATTCTTCAGAAATGAGGAGAAACGGGAGAACCGGAAAATCCGTCAGCGCCAACCGCCGCAAGATCGAGGCCTAACGCAGTGAACCGGACCTGAAATCGACAATAATGACCGGATCGAAACTGGACTGAATGGGAGGAATACAAAAATGAAGATTGTTCGTTACGCCAGACGCTGGGTCGCACCTGTTTGCGCCCTCGCCTTTTTTGCCTCGCCGGTCGCGGCGCAGGAATTCACCTTCAAGCTTCATCATCTTCTGGGAGCAAAAGCGCCGGCCCACACCCAGATGCTGACGCCATGGGCCAAGCAGGTGGAAGAAAATTCCGGCGGCCAGGTCAAGATCGAGATCTTTCCCGCCATGTCGCTTGGCGGCAAGCCACCGGAACTGATCCAGCAGGCGCGTGACGGTGTTGTCGATATCGTCTGGACGGTGAACGGCTATACGCCCGGCGTTTTCCCGCGCACGGAAGTGTTCGAACTGCCCTTCGTCTTTGTCAACGACCCGCGGGCAACGAATCTTGCCATGCAGGACATGTTCGAGAGCGATCTCAAGCAGGAATATAAGGGCGTTGAGGTGATGTTCCTGCATGTCCATGCCGGCCAGGGCATTCACATGGTCGACAAGGAAGTGCGCAAACCGGATGATTTCAAAGGCCTGAAAATGCGCATCCCGACCCGCACCGGCGCCTGGGTCCTGGAGGCGCTGGGCGCTTCGCCGGTCGGCATGCCGGTTCCGGATCTGCCGCAGGCGCTTTCCAAGAAGGTCGTCGACGGCGCCCTCATCCCGTGGGAAATCATTCCGCCGCTGAAGATCCAGGAGCAGACCCAGTATCAGATCGAAGGCGCCAACAAGGCGCGCCTCGGCACCACGTCCTTCCAGGTGTCAATGAACAAGGCGCGCTGGGACGGCCTGCCAGCCGACATCCAGAAAGCCTTCAAGGACGCTTCGGGAGGCGATTGGTGGGGCCAGGTCGGCGATATCTGGCGCGCTGGCGATGAGGGCGGCATCAAGGTCGCAACCGGCGCCGGCAACACGCACATCACGCTCACGGAAGAGGAAACCGAGGCCTTCCGCATTGCGACGGAACCGGTGGTGGAGCGCTGGGTCAAGGAAGTGGGTGAAAAGGGTATCGACGGCGCCGCACTGGTCGCCAAGGCCCGGGAGCTCATCGCCAAACATTCGAAGTGACCGAATGACGGCGCATGACGCGACTTTGCGGGCGGGACTTTCGGGTCTCGCCCGTATTGTTATCGAGGTCTGGGCGCTTTTGGGTGGCTGCGTTCTTCTGGCGCTGGTGCTGATGAACGTTGGGTCCGTCGTCGCCTCGGCGCTCATCAGCACGCCTTTCCCCGGCGATTTTGAGATGACGCAAGTGGGCGTCGCCGTCGCCGCTTTTTCCTTTCTGCCCTATTGCCAGATGACCGGCGCGAATGTGACAGCCGACATCTTTACTTCCGGCGTCAGCAAACGTTGGGAGGCGATCTTCGCGCTTGCCGCCTCGCTGCTGGCGCTCGGCTTTGCGCTGCTGCTGGCCTGGCGCATGTGGTACGGGATGCTTGATCAGCGCGCTTACGACTACACGACAACGATCCTGCAATTTCCGCACTGGGTGGCTTTCATACCGATTCTGATCTCGCTGATGCTCCTGGCCGTCGCGGCGCTGATGACGTTGAGCAAAGCGGCGGGCGACGCCAAGAGGGGTTGAGGGTGGTCGATGCGCTGCTGATCGGATTTGGCGGGATGGCTGTTCTCGTCGCGCTGATCGCGCTGAGGATGCCGATCGCCTATGCGATGATTCTTGTCGGCGGCATCGGCGTAACGATCCTCAACGGCCCGGCGATCTTCATGAGCCAGTTGAAGACGCTGGCCTATGGCCAGTTCTCCATCTACGACCTGTCGGTCGTGCCGATGTTCGTGCTGATGGGTAACATTGCCACCAAGGCCGGACTGAGCCGCGATCTCTTCCGCGCCGCCAATGCCTGGCTCGGCTGGATGCGCGGCGGCGTGGCGATGTCGGCGATCGCCGCCTGCGCCGGTTTCGGCTCGGTCTGCGGCTCTTCGCTGGCCACCGCCTCGACAATGGGTCAGGTGGCGTTGCCGGAACTGCGCCGCTACAATTATTCCGGCGCGCTCGCCACCGGAACGCTGGCCGCCGGCGGCGTGCTCGGCATCCTCATTCCGCCCTCCGTCGTGCTGGTTATCTACGCCGTCATCGTGGAAGCCAATATCGTCGCCATGTTCATGGCGGCCTTCATTCCCGGGCTGATCGCGGTGGTCCTGTTCCTGATCACCATCGCCGTCTATGTGGCGATAAACCCGGAGGCCGGTCCCAAGGGCGAGGTGGCCAGCCGCGAGGAATTTCTCAGTGCCACCGTGCGCGTCCTGCCGGTGCTGATCATATTCGGCCTGGTGATCGGCGGAATTTATCTGGGCTTTTTCAACCCGACGCCGGCTGCGGCGATCGGCGTGTTCCTGGTGTGGATCTACGGCGCCGTACGCGGCAAGGTGCGGTTGCCGGAGATGCGGTCGGCTTTGCTGCAGACCGCTGGCACCACCGGCATGATCTATCTCATCCTGCTCGGTGCGGAGATGCTCAAAATCTTCATGTCGCGCGGCGGCGTGCCGCAGGCGATGGCCGAGTGGATGGCCAATTCCGGCCTGCCGGCGATGATGATTCTGATCATCCTGCTTGCCGCGCTGATCGTGCTTGGCTGCCTGATGGACAGCCTGTCGATGATCCTGATCGCCATCCCGTTTTTCTGGCCGGTGCTGGTGGAAATCAATGGCGGTGATTTCGTCTCGGCCGCCGACGCCGCTTACGGCATGACCAGTGAAGACCTGAAGGTCTGGTTCGGCATCCTGGCGCTGATCGTCGTGGAACTGGGACTGATCACGCCGCCGGTCGGCCTCAATGTCTTTGTCATCAGCGAAATGGCCAAGGACGTGCCGATGCGCCAGACCTTCCTCGGCGTCATGCCGTTCTTTCTGGCCGAAATCGTCCGTGTCGCCCTGATCCTCGCCTTTCCGGCGATCGTGTTTTTCCTGCCAAACCTGTTATCGGGTTAAACGCCATTTGTTGTCGAAGCACCTTGAAAGCGCCGCGGCAATCTCCTAATCCAAGCACACCGCACACATTTCATATTGTGCCTGACATATTCATACTGATTGCGGAGCTAACACCATGTTCGATCCACGCGAGAAAGTCGCCGTCTTCATCGACGGCGCCAATCTCTACGCGACCTCACGGACCCTTGGTTTTGACATCGATTACCGCCGGCTTCTCGATGATTTTCGCGAAAAGGGCTATCTCGTGCGCGCCGTCTATTACACCGCTTTGGCGGAGGACCAGGAATATTCATCGATCAGGCCGCTGATCGATTGGCTGGACTATAACGGCTACAAGGTGGTGACCAAGCCGCTGAAGGAATTCACCGACAGCCAAGGCCGGCGCCGGACGAAAGGCAATATGCACATCGAACTGGTCGTCGATGCAATAGAGCTGGCCGAGCATATCGATCATTTCGTCCTGTTCTCCGGCGACGGCGAATTCCGCTATCTCGTCGAAGCGCTGCAACGCAAGGGCAAGAAGGTGACGGTGGCCTCGACCGTCAAGACCAAGCCGCCGATGATCGCCGACGACCTACGCCGCCAGGCCGACCATTTCCTGGAACTGGCCGGCTTGCCGGAATCGGTGCGCCGCGCCCCTGCCGAGCGTCCGCCACGCCCCGGCCCGGAAAGCGAGCCGGACGATGATGACTATGACGATGACGAGTACGACTACGAAGATATTGACGATGGCGAAGATGGTGATGACGTCAGGCCGTAGCCCGAGGCGGCGTGATCGAGATGGCGGTGGTAGTCGCCGAACCTGAACCTAATTGCCGGCTTTGCCCGCGGCTTGCCGCGTTCCGCGATGAATGGCGGGCGGCCGAGCCGGCCTGGCATAACGCGCCGGTGGCGACCTTCGGCCCGGCACATGCCAGGCTGCTGATCGTCGGTCTTGCACCGGGCCTGCGCGGCGCCAACCGGACAGGCCGGCCGTTCACCGGCGATTTTGCCGGCGACCTGCTTTACGAAACGCTCATCAAGTTCGGCTTTGCCCGAGGCAGCTACGAGGCGCGGCCGGACGATGGCCTTGAACTCGTCGACGCGGCGATCACCAATGCGGTGCGCTGCGTGCCGCCGCAGAACAAGCCGACAGCTGAGGAAATTGCGCAATGCCGGCCGTTTCTTGAAGCAACGATCAGGCAGATGCCGAAGCTGAAAACGATGCTGGCGCTTGGCCGGATCGCCCATGACAGTGTCGTGCGAACCTTGGGTCTGAAGATGAAGGACGCTCCGTTCGGTCACGGCGCCGTGCACGAGGTCAGTGCCGGCCTCAGGCTTTACGACAGCTATCACTGCTCGCGCTACAACACCAATACGCGGCGGCTGACGCCGGTCATGTTCGAGACCGTTTTCACCGCCATCGGCAAAGACCTTTCGGCGTCTTGATCGCAGTCAGACCGGATTGTCCTTGAGCCAGGCGGCAACATCGGCAGCGTTGCGGTCGGGCGGAAAGACCGGATAGAGGACATGTTCGATGCGGCCGTCGCGGACAATCAGGGCCAGCCGTTTCATCAGCGTCATGCCGTCGGTCTCGAACAGCGGCAAGTCCAGCGCCTTCGACAAGGCCAGGTCTTCATCTGAGAGCAATTCAAAGGGCAGTTGCAGCCGGTCGCGAACTTCGCGCTGATAGGCGCTGTCCTGGGTGGACAGGCCAAAAACAGCCGTCGCGCCCAATTGCTTCAGTTCGGCGAAATGATCCCGAAAGCCGCACGATTGCGGTGTGCAGCCGCGCGCGCCCGGTATGTCGTCCCAGCCGGTGGGCAAGGCCTGACCGGGCTGACCCGTGCGCGGATAGGCATATATGACGGTGCGGCCGGAAAGAGCGGCCAGATTGACCCGGCCGCCGTCGGTTGCCGGCAGGGTGATGTCCGGAACGGCCATTGCGGTCAGATGCGCCGCGCCGCCGTCATCCTCCGGTACCGGCAGATCGTCCGGAAATTGTGTCGGATCAAGAACCATTATCCCCGCTCCCTTAAAAGCCGTGCCTGCTCGCGCTGCCAGTCGCGTTTCTTTTCGGTTTCGCGCTTGTCGTGCAGCTTCTTGCCGCGCGCCAGGGCGATCTCGACCTTGGCGACGCCGCGATCATTGAAATAGAGCTTCAGCGGAACGATTGCCATGCCCCGCTGCTGGGCAGCGACGATGAGCTTGGCAATCTCGCGCTTGTGCAAAAGCAGCTTTCGCGGCCGGCGCGGCTCGTGATTGAAGCGGCTGGCCTGCAGGTATTGCGGAATATTGGCGTTGATCAGCCAGATCTCGCCGCCTTCCGGGCTGACATAGGATTCAGCGATGTTCGCCTTTGACTGCCTGAGGCTTTTGACTTCCGTGCCCGTTAAAGCAATGCCGGCCTCCATGACCTCGCCGATCTCGAAATTGTAACGGGCCTTCCTGTTATCGGCGATGATGGTCCGTTTGCGATCGGGCTTCTTGGCCATGGCCTCAATTAAGAAGTCCGGCATGGCGCATGGCACCGTCGACGGCGGCCCGTGTCTCCTGGCCGACCGTAACGATCGGCGAGCGCACGTCCTCGGCCATCTTGCCCAGCACCGATAGCGCATATTTTGTCGGCGCCGGGCTCGGCTCCGCGAACAAGGCGGTGTGCAGCGGCATGAGCCGGTCCTGATAGGTCAGCGCCTTGGCAAAATCACCGGCCCGGCAAGCAGCCTGAAACTCAGAGCACAATTTCGGCGCGACATTGGCGGTCACCGAAATGCAGCCATGGCCGCCATGGGCCATGAAACCCAGCGCCGTCGGATCTTCTCCGGAGAGCTGATTGAACTCCGGTCCGATTTCCTGACGCTGCTGGCTGGCGCGCACCAGGTTCGCCGTTGCATCCTTGACGCCGACAATATTCTCGCAGTCGTCAAAGAGCTGCTTCATCGTTTCAACGCTCATGTCGATGATGGAGCGCGGCGGAATGTTGTAGATGATGACGGGTATGGAGATCGCTTCGGCCACAGCGCGGAAATGGGCATAAAGCCCTTTCTGGCTCGGCTTGTTATAATAGGGCGTGACGACCAGGACCGCATCGGCGCCCGCCTCCTCGGCATGGCTCGCCAATTCCACAGCTTCGCGGGTGTTGTTTGAGCCAGCGCCGGCAATGACCGGAACACGGCTGTTGGCCACCTCAATACAAACCTCGACAACCTGCTTATGCTCATCGTGTGACAGTGTTGGTGATTCGCCGGTCGTTCCGACCGGCACAAGGCCGTCGCTGCCTTCATCGATCTGCCAATTGATGAAGGCGCGTAATGAATTCTCGTCCACTTCGCCGCCGCGCATGGGCGTCACCAAAGCGGGAATTGATCCGGAGAACATAAAAAAGCCTCAGCTGAACGGTTTTGCTGCTGGCGGCGGACGATAGTGCCGAGCCGGTTGCAGAGCAAGCAATCTTCACGAATGATACACTGACGCAACGTTATTCTAAGAACGCAATGATGACAGCAGTTGAACCAAGGTCCAATTTGATGCGCGCGCAGCTGCTGCGCGCAGCGCGATTTGTCGCGGTTGTTTTGCCGCCGATCGGCCTTGTGACCGGCAGCGTCGCCGGCGAGACCGCAAAATCGGTCGTTCTTTCCGATCCGCAGCCAATAACCAAGGTCGTCGCATTCGCCGGCCCCGGCATGGCCTTGCCGCGCCCCCGGCCCGGCACGCACTTGCTGCCGAAGGCGCGACCGGTAATCGCGGCGACATACGGTCTGGCAAGCGTGCCAAGAGTGGCCAGCAAATTGCGCCATCCCTTCGGTCTTGAACCGGCGCCGCTCCTGAAGGGCGTGCTCGATGCCGTCAAGGCCGACCGCTATGTCGAGGCGAGGCGGAGAGCGCGACGGCTTAAAGACCCGCTCGACAAGAAGATCGCCGATTGGGTGATTGCCCGGGCGCCCAATTCCGGTCTCAGCGCCGAAGCCATCCTGAAAATCAAAGCCCGTCATGCCGACTGGCCGGATTCGGGCCGGCTTCAGCTTCGCGCCGAGCAGGTGTTTTTGAGACATGCTCCAGGCACAAAGTCCGTCCTGCGGTTTTTTACCGCTCATGACCCGGTCACATCGGCGGGCCGGATCGCACTGGCCGACGCCCTGATGACGGCCGGGCGCAAAAAAGAAGCCACGGCCCTGATACGCGATGTCTGGCGAAACGACGTGTTGAGCGACTCGCAAGTGGCGAAGATCGCGACACGCTACGTGGCTGTGTTCACGCATGACGACCATCGGATTCGCTTCCACCGGCTCGTCTATGACCGCAAGCTGCAGTCGGCAACCGCACAAGCCAAGCGGGTCGGCCCCGGTTTTGACAAGCTTGCACGCGCGGCGGTCACCGCCTTCGGCAAGAACAGGCATCATGCGGCGAAGCTGTTGAGCGATGTGCCGCCGAACCTGCGCAGCGAACCGTCCTATAAACTCGCCCGCGTCCGGGTGTTTCGCCGATCCGGCAAGCCGGTCAAGGCGGCCCGTATCGTGCTCGGCGTTTCCGGTGATCCGAGCTTGCAGGTCGATCAAGGCCGCTGGTGGGACGAACGCCGCGACCTGGCGCGCGCGCTTCTGGATAAGGGCTATCCGGCGCAGGCCTATCGTGTTGCCGCCGGGCATTCGGCGCATTCGGCAAAGGACATCGCCGAGGCGGAATTTCACGCCGGCTGGATCGCCCTCAGATTTCTCGACCATCCGCATCTCGCGCTAAAGCATTTTGCCGCGATTGTGCGGGTGGCAACCAAATCGCGCTCCATTGCGCGCGCGCATTACTGGCTCGGCCGGGCGCGCGAAGCCGCCGGCGATGATCAGCAAGCCACGGCCAGCTATGAAATCGCCGGCCGATATGGGTCCAATTTCTACGGCCAGCTGGCGCGCGAGAAACTTGGCCTGACGACGACCGGCCTTGAGACGCCGCCGGGCGCCACCGCCACAGATCGTTTGCGTTTTGCCGGCAGCGAGACCGTCGATGTCATCAAACGTCTGGCGGCGGCAGGCCACAGCCACCGGACGGTTCCGTTTTTCAGGCAGATCGCCGAAACCAGCCCAAGCCCCGGCGGCGTGACGCTGGCGACATTACTGGCCCGCCGGCTCGGACGCACCGGCACGGCGCTGTCGGTCGCCAAGCGAGCCGAGCGGCGCGGCATGGCCGTTGGCGCTCTTTATGCTCCCTTCTTCGGCGTTCCATCCGGCATCGCCGTTCCAAAAAGCATCCACCGGGCGCTCGTCTACGCCATTGCCAAGCAGGAAAGCGCCTTTGCCGCCGGCGCCGTCAGCCATGCCGGCGCGCGCGGTCTCATGCAGCTCATGCCGGCGACGGCGCGAGCGACAGCGCGGATGGCTCGCCTGCCCTATTCGCTGCCGCGGCTGACGCGCGATGCCAGTTACAACGCCACATTGGGCGCCGCGCATCTGGGCCAACTCCTCGGCGACCTGCGCGGCTCCTACATTCTCACCTTTGCCGGTTACAATGCCGGACCCGGCCGGGCGCTGCGCTGGGTCAAGGCCTATGGCGATCCGCGCGGCGGCCAGACCGATCCGATCGACTGGATTGAACGGATTCCGTTCGACGAAACACGCGATTACGTTCAAAAAGTCATGGAAAACCTGCAGGCCTACAAGTCCCGGCTCGGCTATCCGCTGTCGATCAGCGCCGATTTGAAGCGCGGCAGACCAGCGAGCTGAATGGCGGCGAGTTGAATGGCGACGAACGGGGGCGAAAACGCCGGTGCGGCGGAGGGCCGGGTGATCCGGTTTTCCGCGCAGGATGGGCTGATTCTGGCGGCCCGGGTGTTCGGCGTGCATCAGCCGCAGCGGCTGCCGATCCTGTGCCTTCCCGGCCTGTCGCGCAATTCCCGTGATTTCGTCGCCCTTGGCCGCTTTTTCTGCGAAGACGCCGGCCAGCCACGGCAGGTCTTTGCGCTTGATTATCGTGGCCGCGGCCGTTCCGATCATGATCGCGACTGGCACAATTACACACACCTGACGGAGGCCCATGATGTCATGGCGGCGGTGGCGGCGCTTGGCATCGCAGAAGCGGTGCTTGTGGGAACGTCACGCGGCGGGCTGATTGCGATGATTCTCGGGGCGCTCAGGCCGGGGCTGATGGCCGGCGTCGTGCTCAATGACATTGGCCCGGTTATTGAGGGAATTGGCCTGGCGCGGATCAAGCGCTATCTGACCGGCAATGGCGCCGTTTCGTCCTGGGACGCGGCACAAGAGGCCGTCCATCGCATCAATTCAGCGCATTTCTCGGCGCTTGGCGATGATGACTGGCAGGCCTTCACCAGAGCGATTTTCGTAGAGGCAAACGGCGAGATCCGGCCGGACTTCGACCCAAAGCTCGTCAACACGGTCAGGAATATCGACTTTGAGACCTCCATACCGGTGCTGTGGCCGCAATTCGATAGCCTGGGCGGCATGCCGGTGCTGTCGATCCGCGGCGAGAATTCCGATATCCTCAGCGCCGACACCGTGTCGGAGATGGCGGCGCGCCATCATCATTTCGAGCAGCTCACCGTGCCCGGCCAGGGCCATGCGCCGCTGCTGCGCGACACGATGAGCCTTGAGCGGATCAAGGCGTTCGCGCTGCGCTGCGACAAGGCCCATCCCTGAACGAACACCTGACCGGTGGGTGGCGATCACCATTTGGCAGGTGATTTGCCGGGGCGGTCATTGTGTGGCATGGAATTCTGGACGCTCAGGATCAGGGTGGGCAGCGACGCATGCGAGCAGCTGCGAAATGGCAACGCAGCGCCGTCCTGGTCAAGCCCGAACCACTGGCAAATTTGAGAACCCGGTAGAGACATGGCCAATCCACTTCAGACCCCATTTCCCGGCGCAAAGAACCGAGCGCCAAACCACCCTGCCGGCCCGCCCGACCCAGTGGTGATAAAGTCGATGTTGAACGAGGCGCAGCGGCTCGCCCATGCCGGCCGGGGCGCGGAAGCGATCGACCGCATCGAAGCGGTGCTGCGGGCCGAGCCGCAAAATATGGAAGCGCTGTTCCTGGTCGGTCTGATCGCCTCGCAGAAAAAAGTCTTCGACATGGCGATCGACTATCTGACGCGAGCCATGAAACTGCAGCCGAACAATGCAACGATCCGCCATTATCTTGGCAAGGTCCATTTGGAAGATGCCGATCCGCAGCGGGCCGAGCGGCATCTGAAAAAGGCCGTGTCACTGGTGCCCGACCGGGCCGATGCGATGATTGACCTTGCCCGCTGTTACGCGCTTGGCGGCAAGCCGGCCAAGGCGATCGAGATATACGAGGCGGTCCTCGCTCAGGATTCAAATATGTCTCAGGCCATGCTCGGCATCGGCCAATCGAAGGAACAGATGGGTGATCATACCGGCGCCGAGGCCACGTTCCGCGAAGCGATCGAGAAGAGGATTGACCTGCCACCGGCCTGGCGCGGCCTGTCGCAACAGCGCACGTTCAAGGATGATCCGGCGGAGCTGGATGAAATCGAGGCTTTGCTTGAAAGCAATGCTTCGCTGGATGAAAAGAGCCAGTCGATGCTGCACTGGGCCGCCGGCAAGATCGCCGATGACAGCGGCCAATATGACCGGGCCTGGCCGCATTTCGTCGCCGGCAAGAGGCTCGATTATCAGGAGTACGATATCGGCCGTCAGATCGAAATCGCTGAGGCGATGAAGGAGACCTTTACGGCTTCGTTCTTCGAGGAGCGCAAAGAGGCGGCGCATCCAAGCAGCCGGCCGGTCTTCGTCTTCGGCATGCCGCGCTCCGGAACCACGCTCACCGAACAGATCATCGCCAGCCATCCGAAAGCCGATTCGGGCGGCGAAATAACCTATTTCAACCGGATTTCCAATCGCCTGGCTTTTGTCAGCAGCGGTCCTGAAGCCTTCGTCAAACACGCCTGCGCCCTGGAGATCAAAGATCTCAGGTCGATGGCGGCCGGATTTCTGGCCCTACTTGACCGCGTCTCACCATCGGCCAAGCGCGTCG
>CALZIL010000008.1 GCA_945787495.1 uncultured Afifella sp.
GGTGAGCATCCCGCTCTACCAGGGCGGCGGGGTTTCGGCGCGGGTGCGCCAGGCCAAGGAGACGCAGGGCCTGCGGCAGATCGAGGTCGATGTTCGCCGCGCCCAGGTCCGCGCCGCTGTCGTGTCCTCATGGGGCCAGCTCGAAGCGGCATATGCGGCGGTCATTGCGGCCATCATTCAAGTGGACGCCGCGCGGATCGCACTCAGCGGCGTGCAGGAAGAGCAGCGGGTCGGGGAGCGCACAACGCTCGATGTGCTGGATGCCGAGCAAGAACTCGTCGACGCCCGTAGGAATCAGATCATTGCGCAGCGCGACAGCATCGTCGCCTCGTTCCTGCTGTTGTCGTCGGCCGGCCTGTTAAGCGCGGAAAATCTCAACCTGCCGGTTGAGCGCCATGATCCGAGCGCCCATTATGTGGCGGTCAAGGACAAATGGTTCGGCCTCAGAACGCCGGACGGCCGCTAGCTCACGTCAAATCGGCTGTGCGCGGCACATTTCAGAAAATTTTCCTGACCTTCCCCGCGTCATGTTCTCGCCCTCCGAAATGCGACCTTCCGACCCGAGTCGTTGGCCCGATTTCACCCCGAGCTTATCAGTTACATCTGCACGTCCAGCATTTTGTTGAGTTCTGCTAAACGGTAGCGGGCATAAGAAATATTCTGCATCCTACGACAATACCGGGTCGGCAACTGAGTGCGGTTCGGATGGATGCTTCAATGCCGTTCGCTACGCCGAACCGACCGCCGTCGTGTGCAAACCTTGCGAGCTGTGCAGGTAGTGTTCGCGTTTGACGTCAACCGAACCGCCACTGCCGTTGGTGCCTAGCGTTCCGTTCAGGCCAGCTTCGACGGCGTGGACCGCGGCCTGGGTCCGGTTTGCGGCACCAAGCTTGCGCATGATCTGGCGTACGTGCACCTTGACGGTGGCCTCGGTCATATTGAGTGCGCCGGCGTTCACCTTATTCGATTTGCCATAACGCAGCTGTTCGAGCACTTCATGCTGTCTCGTCGTCAATCGCACGATCTGGGACTTGCCACGCCTCTTCGCGTGACAGGGTGTGCGATCTTCGGTTTCCTCGTCTTCAGCTTCGCCGCCGCCGAAATGGCCGCCTCCTTTGTCGGGTTCACATTCCTGCAGTTCGACACTTTGAAGCAGCGCAGAAGGCGGAAAATAAGCGCCGCCTTTCATGATGAAAGTCAAGGACTGCAGCGCGACCGAGGGTTTCAGGCTCGTTGGTATGAATCCTCTGGCGCCTGATCTGAACGCCGAAGCGACTTCCCGAGGATCGGTGTTGTCGGAAACTATGGCGAGAGGCGTATCGGGGATCAGCGCACGCAGCAGTTTCATCAATTGGCGCGTGCTTTCTTCGTCAATGGACTGGCTGCCAAGACTAAGAAGCACCAGATAACAACTGTGTAGTTTTTCAAGATCCGTCGCCGCTGCCTCTGGCGTCACCGCCTTAACGATTACGTTTGATGATTGTGCCCAGTTTTCGAGCAAGCTTAGGAAGCCAGCCCGTCGAAAGGCATTTTGATCGATAAGTAGTACCTGGGGTTCCTTGGCACACATAGACATCGCAACGCCTCCACGCCGCATTCATTAATCGATGGTGGTAGTTGTTTGCCCCATCGTTTCACCGCTATTGGGTCGCGAGACATTGGATCCACAATCTGTCGGATATGCCTCGGTTGACCCTGTAACGAACGTGTTCAAGTCAACGATTTTCATGGTTAAGATTATCTCTCAATCTGCATGAATCCTCGAAAACAAATTGAACATTCGGCAACTATCAGTGGAAACAAAATCGCCATTTGTTCAGTTCAGTGAAATGCTGCGCAAATCGTGCTGCACCAGTCGAAAATCTATTCCAGTTTGAACGTCCGGAAATTATATTGTTGATTAACTTTATATTAAGTGAAGTATGCAGTGCCCGGCAGAAATTATTCTTTATGCGTCAGTTTTCGTGAGTCTAGCGGCAAATTGTCCGTATACCTTCGCCTGAATCGGAATGCGACCGTTATTCAGCGGATGTGGGCGCACCGTTAAGGAGAGTGGTCTGATTCTGTCCGTGTACGGACGGTGCGACCGATGCTTTGAACTCGCTCGGTGTCATTCCGGTATGCTTTTTGAAGGTGCGCTCAAAAGTCCGAAGGTCCCTGAATCCGACCGCAAAACATGTTTCCGTAACTGTGTAGTCTTGTTCCATTAACATCGCTTGAGATTGCTTGATGCGAACTACGGCAACCCAATCCTTGAAGCATATTCCAGTTTTGTTCTTGAAGAAGCGGGAAAAATATTTCTTCTCCAAACCAGCCATTTTTGCCGCGCCCGAGAGAGAAACGTGCGAACAATAGTTTGCTTCGATGTGGTTTTTTACTTTTTTTATTCGTCTATAATATTCGAATGCATCTGCCTTGGGCTTTTCCATGATTACGATCCCGGATATTGCACGTGGAAAATAAACAAATAGACTTGATTGCCTGTACCGATGACCGCCAACAGCCGTCACGTCCAGTCAATGCAACCCAACCAATGGGCAGGGAGCGCAACGCTAAGACCGGAGAACACGACATCCTGGCGCCAGCTTGATGGTCGAACCGCAATGGCCGCATGTCGGTGCATCGACAATTTGCCAATGTCGCGCCGACAGGCAAACCGATTGTCGACAACGCCGGCAAAACCAAGCTCGAGATGAATGCTTGGGAGGCGGTCTTCTAACAAGGGCAATCGTTTGCCTTCAATCCGCGTCGAAATCGATGGACCGATGTGCTCGTGACTGTTGCAATCCGGGAAGGTAAGCCGTTTTGACAACGAACCGGCAGACAAGGTGTTGGGTACAACCTTTGGAGGATGACACTCAAAAAAATCGAACATGGCCGCTTCTCTTCAACAAAGCGCGCCCAGCCAACCCCTTCTGCCATATTGAACTACACCCGGTGAAATTAACGTCCGGTTAAATGAGATTTCTCACACTCCGCCTCGCACTAACCGGCACGTGCAAGCTGGTCCTCCACCAAGCCTTGGCGGAAATTGTGCTCCAACGATCTTCCATTCCGTCGATAGCTCAAAGCAGATCCGTGACCCGCAGATCACGATGTCGTCAGGCCATATGGGCAACTGCGGCACAAGCCAGCGAAAGTGATGTCCCCCCATCGGCGAGCACGGCTACGCCTTTCGATAAATACCACTTTCGCTGGGGCGCATACAAATAGTCCAAGCTTTGGCTTGATCGCTCTCCACAAAACCGGGGCAAGTCCAAAGCGATGGTGTTGAGCAACTGCTCTCGTATCAGCCCTTCCAGCAAACTCAATTCCGTGGCGGTAAATCCATCCTATTCGCCTTCGATAATCTGGATCGATTTGGCGTCCAGGCATTTCCGGGCAATCGATTGCGTAACCATCTTGAGCCTGTGCCCAGAGGATCAATAAGAACCGGTGAAACTTTCTGATTTTCCAGCCACCAGGCAATGTCTCGATGCGCCCAGCCGTCGTTGTCCGCGAGACGTTTGATACCGGGCGAGCATATGACGATCAGAACGTGCGACCGCTTCAGACGGCAACAGCAGCAGCTGGTCTCTGAACATTTCTTCTCGATAATATACAAATGAGAAGCCGAATTACGTATGAACCAAAAGATATAATGATTAATGATTTGTTAAAAAATTTTGTATCCAAAGATATCATACAACCTCTGAATTATATCCCTAATATTTATTGCCTGATTTGAATATTTCTGTCAGCCTGACGTTGTTGACAACACGTAGCGGTACTTGAAACACCAAGATGCGTACTAGTGAAACGCATTTTTTTGACTCAAACAACCGGACGTGACGTTGGAAGAGTGCAGTTGTTCATAGGAGTTATGTAGGATGTCTATTGCTTTTTCTTATAGGGCTCACGACAGCCTGGCGATCGGCTATCCGTTCCGCGACTATTGGCACCCCGTTTTTGATGTTCCCGATATCGGTATCCTGCCGATTGATGGCACGCTCACCAACCGTGACTACCCTGACGCCTGTGAGCTGGTGCCGATCGGAGTCATGCCTGATCTCTCGAGCGGTTACGTTCTGCGGTCCGCATCGCGCTGCTGGCAAGATGAATATCGTTGAGTGATGCCGATCGGCGGAATTGACCTAAAGATGACCGTGGAGGTCTTTTGCGGAATTCGGCAAACCTGTGCCGCGTCAAACGTGTGACAGCCGGATCTTAACCCCAAGCCGACCGGCTCATATGCAAATCGACTGCATTATCTCGCTGCAAACCCACTAGAGCCAGAAAGGAAAGTACAATGTTCTCACTCTTTGACTTCAACATTCCTGTCGTTGCCGGAAACGCTCTTTCCGAGATCAACATCGCGACCGTTGAACAGGGCAATATTGCCCTTGGTTCGGCCGGCGTGGTGCAGGGCAACAGTTCGTGGATCGGACAGAGCACCGGTGACGGCGTGGACTTCTTCTAGAGCTTTGTCATTTGCACTGCTCTTGCAAGTCCCCTCAACCGTTTTACAGAAAAGGTGAAGCACGATGTTTTCATTTCTCGACCTCAACCTTCCAATAGTTGCCGGCAATCTTCTTTCGGAAGCCAATGTGGCGACCGTCGAGCAGGGCAACATCGCTGCGTTCTCGGCCGGCGTGGCCCAGGGCAACGGCTCGGTGATCGGTCAGAACACCGGTGACGTCTTCGATATTTTCTAAGGAGACCAAGCCGTCGCGATTTCGCGACGAAAGAGGCTGTTCATGGCGTGACCATGAACAGCCCACATTCAGCATCAGCGGGTCCGGGCTATCCGACGGGCAATGTACGCCCATACAACTTGGAATAGCCTAATACATGGAGAGTGCCGTGTTTGATATCGATATCGATACGCCCAACATCGTCTTGCAGACTCCAATCTCTGTCGCTCCGTTCGGCAACGCTGCGTCGATTGGACAACTGAATTTTGCCGACGAGTCAAACGGCCTTGCGTTCGACAACAGCCTCGGCCTCGGCCAGTTCGACTGGCTGTTCTAACCCGACCAGTCGTTTGGAGGATCCGCACTTGATTACTCGTTGTGCGGATCCTCATGGCGCTGGGGCCCGGTGCGGTATCAGATCTCCCGCAGGCGATGTGCCCGGATTTATTGCCACCCGGATCGTTGCAGTTCATGGGCGATCACAAATTCCACCGGTCTCACTGATTGCATCGTCCGATCGTGAAAACGTCTGCCCCGACACCGGCCCAGACCATGACCAACAAAACAGAGAAAATGAAAATCTTGCAAGATCAGCAGCCGGTGGGTGACGCGGGGCGGCTCTATCAGGCGCTGGAACATACCGGCGACACCGTTAAATCATATGGCCTCGCGGTCTATGGGATGTGGGTCAGCGTTGACTGGATATTGGGACCGCAGCGCGCCAAGGCTGAAGAATTCGATCCAGGACAAGACACCAACATACCACAAGGACACGGCAAACCGTCGGAACTGGACACGCTGCACACTGGGGCGGAGCCGCAGTCACAGAAGACCGGCCAGCCGAGCGCAGATGACAACCTCAAACAAAAGTCTGGCGAAAGTGATCCGTACATCACGAAAACAGACTTTGAGCCGGATGCCGCGACAGCAAGACAGGCAATGGCGCTCGGAGAACAGGAAACCCATGCGGTTGGCAACTCCCGCGTGAGCGATACGACCGGTCAGGTGGCTGAAGGCGCGCAAAACTCGTCTGCGAGCAGTCCGGAAATTTCCCTTCCGGGTGCTGGGCCAGCAGCGTCCCAGATGCAAGGCACGCAACCGGTCGGAGAACAATATCCCGCTGATGTTGCGGTGTTCACAGAAATTCACGCCCTTCAACATATTGTCGCGTCTTGGCCCGAACCCGCTGCCCTTGAAATGGGCGCGTCTGCCAGCGGAAACGTGACGATCATTGCTGGCGACTACTACGACATTCAGATCAGTTTTGACTTTGGTTCGTTCAACTCTGCGGCGACCCCCGCGGGTGGCGCCGAGATCTCGTTCGGATCCGTGCTGCACAGCCCGGCAAGTGGATATGATCTGATCGTGATCGATCAGGATCTGGTCGAGATAAACGTCATCCTGCAGCTCAACATCGGCGCCGTCGGAACTTCCGCCTCAGGCCTCGATATGCAGACCAACCAGGCCGTCATTGTTGATTACACCGATTGCAGCGGGTTCCAAGTGACGATGGGCGAAGTCATCAACGTCGCTTCTGTCCAGCAGATCAATTATCTTGCAGGCGTCAGTTCCGCTGCTCAGTTCAATGATGCGGCAATTCTCGATGGCGCCTGCGGAAATACACCATCGGACGGTCTTTCGGCCCTGGTCAGCAGATTTGGTGCGTATCACGATGACCTCATGTCGGCGATCAGCACCGAACTGAATTCTTCGGTTCTGCACGTCACCGGAACCTATTACGAGATCAACGTAATTTTTCAGATATCCGAACTGGCGGCACAGGACGGCGGCAACACTCAACTTAACAGTGCCGTGATCAACGATTTCGACGGCGTCGCCATGCATCAGTTCGTAGGCGGAGACGAATACGATATCAATGCCATCTCACAGGCCAACTATCTGTCGCAGATCGATCAACTGTTTCCATTTGCGTTGAGTGATTTTTTCGCAAACGCAGGTGCGAATGCCGGACCGGTGCTTTCTGCCGAAGCAAGCGACAATAACGCAGCCGCCGACAGTCCGGCCGAACCAAATGTGGCCGGACCGCCGATGGTCCTACCGCTGGGCATTGGCGCCCAGTCCGGCGATATGACGAGCGATCTGATTACGTCGTAGCAGGGTCGCCAGCCTGTTCCGGCATGGTCCCTACAGTCAAGCGCGTGAGGAAGAGTACTTATGAATGCACCATCAGAGATGAACGGCTTCAGGCACGGGACCGCTCTGCGGACGGAGCACCGTCACGAAAACCCGTGTGCTGTCGCCAAACCTCGGAAAACGCGGGCGAAACAAAACATGGGCGCAGCAGCTCGTGAGCATGTGCAAACGGAGCAAGTTACCAAAAAAGGTGTTGCAGAAGTTCAAACCGGACCGCAACTTCCGCTTCGAAAGACACTGGTCGCCGGTTTGGCGATCTGCAAGCGGGGAATGTGGACGGTCGGCCTGTTTTCGGCCGCCGTTAACCTGCTGATGCTGACTCTGCCGATTTATCTGTTCCAGATTACCGACCGTGTGCTAGCGAGCGGTAGCATCGATACCCTGATCATGCTGACGGTCATTGCCGTCGGTGCGCTTGGCGTTCTGGCTCTCATTAACATCACCAGGCGTCTCCTGCTCATCCGTATTGGCATGCGCTTTGAGACACTGCTGGGCGGAACGCTGTTGAGCTCGGGGCTCGAAGGACAAGGTACCAAAGCCGCGCAGGGGATCCAGCGGCTGCAGGATCTCAATCAGATCCGCATGTTCGTTACCGGGCCGGTGATGCTCAATATCTTCGATGCAGCGATGGCCCCGATATATTTCATCGCCGTGTTTCTCATTCATCCCCAGCTTGGGGCGATCGTACTCGGCGGCGGGTTGGTGCTGGCGCTGGCGGCGATCGCCAATCAGAAGCTCACTGGCAACATTCTCAATCAGGCCAACGCCTATTCCATGAAGGCCTACATGCAGGCCCAGGCCCATGCGCGCAATGCTCAGGTTATCCGGGCGATGGGGATGATGCGCGACAGCGTCCGCCTCTGGGGGGCAGATAATGCGAATTCGCTGAAAGCACAGGTGAATGCTGGTGACCGCAATGTATACTTGGCCGGCCTTTCGCAGTTCATAAGACTGGTCATGCAGATAGGCCTGCTGGGCTGGGGTGCTTATCTGGTGCTGGACCGCCAGCTCACCGGCGGCATGATGATCGCTGCCTCGATCATCGGTGCACGGGCTCTTGCGCCTGTCGAAAACGCCATCGACGGCTGGCGCAGTTTCGTTAGTATGCGCGCCGGATCCAAGCGTGTTAGCGAGACGATCTCCGAGAATCTGGAGGAAAAAACGCGGTTGTATATGCCGCGTCTCGAGGGCCGGATCGAAGTCGGAGGCCTGCACTATGCGCCATCGCAGGACAAGCCGCCAATCCTGAGCGATATTTCATTTGATTTGAAACCCGGTACCTCTCTGGCGATCATCGGGCCATCGGGGGCTGGCAAGTCTACCTTGGCGCGCCTGCTCGTCGGCTGTCTGGAGGCGACAGCGGGAACAGTCAGTCTTGATGGGACGCCGCTGAAGAACTGGAACAAGGAACAGATAGGAAGATCAATCGGCTACCTGCCACAGGACGTTGAACTCTTTCCTGGCATGATCAAGGAAAACATCGCCCGGATGACCGAAGGCGCCTACGATGCTGATATCATAAGCGCCGCGCAGTTGGCCGGCGTGCACGACATGATCAGCGCTTTTCCCGAAGGTTATGAAACCGAGATCGGCATGGACGGCCAACCGCTTTCGGGCGGCCAGAGACAGCGTGTGGCGCTGGCCCGTGCCTACTACGGTGATCCGGCCTTCGTCGTACTCGATGAACCCAATTCGAACCTTGACGTTGTTGGCGAGGCGGCACTGGCCGAAGCGCTGAAGCGCGGTAAGAGGAAAAAAATCACGACAGTGATTGTGACCCAGCGCCCAGCAATTCTGGAAAGTGTTGACAAGATACTGGAGCTTCAAAACGGAAGGCTAATCACATTCGACACGCGCCAGAATATTCTACCAGACTGTTCAATTCCGAACGTGCCGATGCGAACTGAAACGCCCATTCAGTATCCGGTGTGCCAGCAGCCCACCGGGCGGCCAACGGCTGATCAAAGGACTTGATGCGGTTAAATGCGCAAAGGAATAATGATATGTCAGGCACGCACGCTCAGAGCAAGGATTGGTCCAACACCGTACCGACCGGTCTTCGCACCCCCACGCTATTTGGCCTTTTCATTCTCATCGTCAGCATGGCCGGTTTTGGGATCTGGGCCGTGACGGCGCCGCTGCAGAGCGCGGTCGTTGCATCGGGCAGATTTGTCGCCAAGGGACAGAACAAGGTCATCCAGCACCTTGAAGGCGGCATTATCAGGCACATCAGGGTCAAAGAAGGCGATCATGTGAAGCGCGGCGATGTGCTTATTTCTCTCGACGACACGGGATCGAAGGCCAATCTGCGGCTGCTTAACCATCGCCATAACCGGTTAAAGGCGCAGCAAGCGCGCTTGATCGCCGAAAGCAAATGGTCCGACGAAATACGGTTCCCCGCCAACCTGATAACGAATGCTTATGAGGGAGGTGATGATGACGTGCGCCTAATCATTTCGCGCCAGCGCGAGGAATTCAAGGCGCGTCGCGAAAAGCTGATTGCTGAGACAGCGATTCTTAATCAGGAGATCGCTATCCGGGAAGAAGTAATCACAGGCTTTGACGGAGAGATCAAGACGATCAGCACACAACTTCTTTTGATCGATGAAGAATTGAGAAACAAGACACAGCTATACAAACAAAAGCTGGCAATCTTGCCCAAACTTCTGGAACTCAAAAGAGAACATGCGCAACTGATGGGCCGTTCTGCCCGGCTGAAATCCAACATAGCCGAGGAAAAGAAGGGGATCATCAAGACGCGCGACCAGATCCTTCATCTGCGCGCTGTGGCGGTCGACCAGGCGGTCGGGGAACTGCGCCGGGTCGAAGGAGAGCTGGATGATATTCAGGAACAGCAGCGCAAAGCAGGGGATGTGCTTCAACGTATCAATATCACGGCTCCCGTCGACGCCGTGATTGTCAAGCTAATGCATCATACGCCAGGCGCTGTGGTCAAACCGGGTGGCGAGATCATGGAACTCGTGCCGGTAAACGACGAACCAATCATTGAGGCCCGGGTGCAGCCGCGTGATATCGACAAGGTCGAGAATGGACAGGTCGCACGGGTGCGCCTCACCGCCCTCAACCAGCGCATCACTCCAACAGTACCCGGACATGTCGTCTATGTGTCTGCAGATACGGTGGAAGACCGCAGGGGCGGTAGCGATCCGGGCGCTTACGTGGTCCGCATCAGGCTCGAGACGGAAAAAGTTGCCACTCTCAAAGTTTTTCGTCCGATCCCCGGCATGCCGGTGGAGGCCTTTATCGAGACCGGCGAGCGCACGTTTCTTGACTATCTAATGCGCCCGCTCGTCGACAGTATGGCTCGCGCATTCCGCGAATCGTGATGCCTTGCGTCGAGCCACCGCCCGCCGCACAACGAGGACCCTACACGTCAAACGGCCTGACCTGAGCTGCCACATAAAACCGGATGCCTTCGGCCCGGCGAGCCACTGGCCTCTCGGGATGAGAAGGATCAGCTAAGGGAGCGACGTATGCAGAGGTTCAAGTCTGCCGCACCAGTCCAAAGATTTCTTTCAACCCACGCAGCCTTTTCCAACACCTTCAACATCCAGCGTCACCTTATTTCCCGCAAGACACTTTGCCAGTTCTGCGGTGAGACTATGAGGACATGGCTAACAGTGGAAACGTCCGGATGATGCCGGCATCCGCAAGCGGTTGCGTGAGCTGGCGGCTGAACGTCGCCGGTTCGGCTATCGCCGTTTGCCCATCCTGCTGAAGCGGGAGGGCGTCCAGATCAATTGGAAGAAGCTCTACCGCCTCTACAGGGAGGAACGGCTGACCGTGCGCAAGCGCGGCGGCCGCAAGCGCGCTTTTGGCACTCGAGCACCAATGGCGGTCCCGCAGGGCGCCAACCAGCGCTGGTCGCTCGACTTCGCCTGCGATGCGCTGCTGGACAGTCGCCGCTTCCGCATTCTGTGCATCATTGACGACTTCACCCGCGAGTGCCTGGCAACCGTGGTCGACAACTCGCTCTCCGGCGTCCGCGTCGCCAGGGAGCTGGACCGGATCTGCCAGGCCCGCGGACGCCCCTGCATGATCGTCTCCGACAACGACACCGAACTCACATCAAACGCCATCCTGAAGTGGCAGCAGGATGCCTGGGTTGAATGGCATTTATCGCTCCAGGCAAGCCAATGCAGAACGGCTTCGTTGAAAGCTTCATTGGGCGGCTACGTGACGAGTGCCTCAACGAGCATCTGTTCACCAGCTACACTCATGCCCGCACTGTCATCAATGCCTGGAGGATCGACTACAACATCACCAGACCCCATTCGAGCCTCGAAGGGCGCACACCGATCCAGTTTGCAACCCGGTCCGAAACGGACCACAACACGAACAAGGCTAACTTATGAACGGGGACAAATTGGGGAGCAGGTCAATCAGCCCGAGCCGCACTCCGTTCGAATGGGCCGCTTCACCTGATACGATCTGCGCGAGATGCCCCGCCCATGCGTCTAATGCGCGACGCTTCTGCGCCAGATAGGCATTGCGGTTATAGACGGCGGTGACTGCCGAGCTGCCGCCCGCGTCGCTGATATAGTTCAACACTTGAGACACGAGGAACCGGGGGATGGAAAGCCCTTCTCCGGTCAGGTGTGTCGCGCCGGTGCGGCGCAGGTCGTGTAGCGACGCTGCACGCCCTCATTGGTGCGATATCGCAACGTCCATGACGGCGATCCCTTTGGGGGTGACGCGGATTGCCAGGCAGGGGGTTTTTGTATCGCGATATTCTGTGGTTCTGCCGTCGATTGGTTTCGCCCGAGAGACGAATGCGGCGGTGAGGTTCTTCGAGGGCATGCCTTGGCTATCCAATCTGAGGTCATGCTGAGATCACAAAATCATGAAACTGCACGGGCTACCGTGAAACATTGTGAAACAATAACCTATTGGAAAAAGTCGTAAACTGGTCTCTATGAACTATCTTGAAATGCCCTGAAACACCTAGACAATCATATTCCTAATCTGAGGGTCACAGGCTCGAATCCTGTCGGGGTCACCAAATTCAGTCTTACCCCGGAACGTGATCCAGGTTTTATGGGCGATTCTTGCAAGATCAATTCATGACGACCTGATAACGAACGATCCGGTTGTTGTCGGAATCGGCGAAGAAATACATTGATCCGGCAATCTCGACCCCCTCAGGATCGTCGAACCTGTTCGGGCCCATACCGGGAATGCCATTGCCGAGAATGCCGACCAGCGCGCCATCCTTGTCGATCATCACGATGCGGTGGGCATCCTGGTCGGCAACGACAAGGCGGCCGAGCGGATCGACGTCGAGATAGCGCGGACCGGCCCAGCCGTATTCTGGATCGTCGAGAACTCTCAGCACTTTGAGGTCTTGCGAATATTTTACGATGCGGCGGTTGCCGGTGTCGGCTACCCAGAGATTGCCGTCTGAATCTGCGGCAATATCGTGCGCGCCTGCAAGCCCTTGCGCCGTGGCGACCGATGTGCCGTTCTCGAAGGCCGTGATCGAGCCGAAGCCCGATGACGTCGCGTAAATGCGGCCGTTGGGATGGGCCAGCGCGCCCTCCGGCCGGCCGATGCCGATCAATTCGCCGGCGAATTGCGGCGACCCGGACGAAAAATCATAGATCGCGACGCGGTGATTTCCGGTATCGGCGACAATGGCCCGGCCGGCCGCATCGAAATCGACGTCATGGGGAGCGGACAGTTCGCCGTCACCAAAACTGCCGATGACCTCCAGCGTATCGCGATCGAGGATGGCGATCCGGTTGGCAAACTTGTCGGCGACATAAAGCCGGTCATCGGGACCGATAACCACATCATGGGGATCGGACAGAACCGCTTCGCTCGCCGCGTCAAAGGTGGCGAAGGGGAATGTCGATGCCGGCCGCTCCTGTGCCGGGACTGAAGACATCGTGGACATTATGACAGCGAAGCCGAAAACAGCGCGGCCGAAAACAGCATGAGTGAGCATGGGGCCAACTCCTTGGAACAATCTGAAACCTAGACCGTCAATCCCGCTCAGGAAAATCAACAAGCTGTTTGAGCGCCCGGTGACGGCGAGCGGCCGGCAAGCGCCGGCGTATCAGGGGCCATCATCGCGTTGAATGACAGGCCGTCAATGCACTAACAATGAACCGGGACCGCACGGTGCGGGCCGGTCACCACCCCTTCGTCGTGCGTCTAGGGGGTGCGTATAGGAACTTGCCTGGCGATGACAAAGATCGTTCGCACCGACTGTGAACTGGAATGCCCGATCATCGATGCCGCGTTGCGAGAGACGGGTGCCGACCTCGTGCTGCTGCCGGACGGCACAAGCGAGGATGATCTCACACAAACCGTCCGTGACGCCGATCTGCTGTTGATGTGCTACACGCCGATCACGGCCCGGGTCATTGGCGAGGCGCGCTCGCTCAAAGGCATCGTCAAATATGGTGTCGGCATCGATGCCATCGACATTGAGGCGGCGAAGGCCCGGCGTATTCCGGTGGTCAACATACCCGAATATGCAGAGCGGACGGTGGCCGAAGGCGCCTTTGCCCTGATGATCGCGCTGGCCAGGAAGCTCATGCCGATCGACAGGGCGATGCGGTCACAGGGCTGGCTGTGGCCGACCGACGCGTGGCGGGGCAGCGACATTTGCGGCAAGACCGTCGGCCTGGTCGGCACCGGCCGTATCGGCCGCGCAATGGCACGTATGGCCGGTGCCGGCTTCGGCGCACGCATAATCGGTTATGACCCGCATGTGCCCGATGAGGTGATACACGAGGCCGGCATCGAGCCATTTGCCGATCTGGCGGCAATGATGGCCAGGAGCGATTTTGTTTCAGTGCACTGCGTGCTCAACAGCGAGACGCGGCATCTTGTCGGGCGCGCCGAGATTGCGGCGATGAAGCCCTCCGCTTTCCTGATTAATGTTTCGCGCGGCGCCCTTGTCGACGAGGCTGCCCTGCTCGATGCCCTGCAACAGCGGCGCATCGCCGGCGCCGGTCTTGATGTTTACAGCCGCGAGCCGCTGGCGCGAACCGGGCATCCGCTCAGCCCGCTTTTTGACATGGATAATGTCATCGCATTGCCGCATCTCACATTTTTCACGCACGAAGCGATGGAGCGGCTGGAACGAGAAACACTGGAGCGCTGTTTTGAGATTCTCGAAGGGCGCGACGTGCTGGTGAAATCACACGATCCCCGCCTGCGCGGGCAAACCCATGGTGTGGTCTTCGGCTCTGAGCCGGATCAACGCGGGTCGAAAGGTTAAATTCCGACGGGAAGAGGAGCGCCTGTCCGATCATATGCCGATGGCGTTCGGCCGGCGGCTCATTCGCTGACAGGGTGTCAGCATTGAAATACGTTCCACGCCGCCACCTGTGCGCTGATCTGCACCTTTTCGCGCCGCCAAATGCGCGGTATCGAGTGCGTCATGGATCGCCGGACGTTCTTTTTCTGGATAAGGCTCGCGCCTGCGCTCGTGCTGCTGGCCGGCGTGCCGGCAGCCGCAGCCGGGAAAACCTTGCGGATCGCGGCGGCATCAAGTCTCGCCGATGCCGCCGAAGACCTCGGCGCCGCCTTCACACGGTCAACCGGCATCAAGACAATTGTCATCGCCGCCTCATCATCGACGCTGGCGCGGCAGATCGCCGGCGGCGCCGTCGCCGATGTTTTCTTGTCGGCGAACCGGGATTGGGCCGACTGGCTTGCCGACAAGGGCCGGCTTGACGCAGGGTCTCTTGCAGTGTTTGCCGGCAATCGACTGGTGCTTGCCGTGCCGGCCGGTTCGCCGATCAAGGCGGCTGCTCTTGACGACTGTCTAAAAGCGCTGAAGGGCGGCCGGATCGCCATTGGCGATCCCGGACACGTGCCGCTGGGCCAATATGCCCGGGACGCGCTGCAAGGCGAGGGCGTCTGGGACAATGTGCAGTCCCGTCTCATCCCGGCTGACAATGCCCGCGCGGCGCTGCGCTTCGTCTCATCCGGCCAGGTCGCGGCCGGCATCGTCTATGCCAGCGACGCCAAAGCGGCGGGATTGAATGCCGCCTTTGTCTTTCCGCCGGCCGATCCGCCGATCGCCTATATCGCCGGGTTGGTTTCGGGCGCGCCGGCGGGACCGCAATTCCTGGCGTTCCTCACTGGCGCGGAGGCCGCGCCAGTCTTGTGCAATCATGGGCTGAGCTTGCCGGAAGGCATGCTGTGCTGAGTGCCGAGGCGCTTTCCGCGCTCGCCCTTTCGCTCAAGGTGGCGGTGCTGGCGATGGTGATCGCCCTGCCGCTGGCGCTGTTTGCCGGCTATGCCCTGGCGCGCTGGCGGTTTCCCGGCAAGGGGCTGGTGACGGTGCTGGTCTATCTGCCGCTCGTGCTGCCGCCGGTCGTCACCGGTTATCTGCTTCTGATCGTTTTCGGCCCGAATGGCGCGATCGGGCGCTGGCTTGAACAGGGTCTCGGCCTGGTGCTCGCCTTTCGCTGGACCGGCGCGGCGCTGGCCGCCGGCGTGATGGCCTTTCCGCTGCTGGTGCGGCCGATCGCGCTGGCATTCGCCGCGGTCGATAAACGGCTTGAAGATGCGGCGGGCACGCTGGGCGCCAAGCCAGCAACGGTGTTTTTCACGCTGACGTTGCCGCTCGCCGCGCCGGGCATTTTCGCCGGCGTCGCGCTCGGCTTTGCAAAAGCGCTTGGCGAGTTCGGCGCGACGATCACCTTTGCCGCCAATATTCCCGGTGAAACCCGCACGCTGGCGCTGGCCGTCCATACCGCCTTGCAGCGGCCGGACGGCGACATGCTCGCCCTCGGCCTGTCGCTGATTGCGCTATCGGTCGGTGCGCTCGCCGTCGGACTGTCGGAATTCGCCGCCGCGCGCATCCGGGGTGACCGCCATGCTTGAGGTCGATGTTCATCACCGCGCCGGCGGCTTCGCGCTCGATGTCGGCGTGTCGGCGGGCGATGGCGTCACCGCCTTGTTCGGCCGCTCCGGCGCCGGCAAGTCGACGCTGGTCGGCATGATCGCCGGGCTGGTGAAGCCGGCAACAGGCCGTATCGTTCTCAATGACCGCATTCTGTTCGACTCAAAAAACGACATCGACCTGCCGGCACGGCAGCGGCGGGTCGGCGTGGTGTTTCAGGAGGCGCGGCTGTTCCCGCATCTCAGCGTGCGCCGCAACCTGCTTTACGGGCAATGGGCCGGCGGCCGGCGCAATGCCCCGGACCTTGACGCGGTCTGCGGCCTGCTCGGCCTTGATACCATGCTTGACCGGTCGCCGGACACCTTGTCGGGCGGCGAGGCGCAACGGGTCGCCATCGGCCGGGCGCTGCTTTCGGCGCCCGATATATTGTTGCTTGACGAGCCGCTGTCACAGCTCGACGGCGCCCGGCGGGCCGATATCCTGCCCTGGCTCGACCGGCTGGCGCATGAGGCCGGCACGCCGATCATCTATGTCAGCCACGCTTTCGACGAGATCACCCGGCTCGCCGACAATCTGATCGTCATCTCAGATGGCGGTGTTCTGGCCTCAGGGCCGGTGGAGGATGTGGTCAGCCGCATCGATCTGGGCCCGGCGACCGGCCGGCACGAAGCCGGATCGATCCTGCACGGCGAAGTCAGACGCCATGACGAGGCTTACGGCCTGACCGTTTTGTCGCTCAATGGCGCCGATCTGACGGTTCCGGCGATTGCCGCGCCGGCCGGGGCGCCGATGCGGCTGCGCATCAGGGCGCGCGACGTCGTGCTGGCGCTTGAGAAGCCGACAAAGATCTCCGTGCGCAATATCATTCCGGTGACGATTGCCGAGATCGCCTTTGAAGAGGGGGCATTTGCGGAAGTCCTGACGCGAACCGGCGAGCAGAATCTCAGGGCACGGATCACCCGGCAGTCGGCGGAGGAACTGGGCCTGAAGCCCGGCACGCAGGCCTATGCCCTGATCAAAAGCGTCGCCATTGTCCGCCGCACGCCGGCCAGCCGCTGAGTTTGTGATCTAGGCCGCCGCGCGGCGTTCCAGAAAATCGCTAACCCGCTCCATTGCCTTGCGGATGTTTTCCTCCGAATTGGCGTAGGAGACGCGGATATAGCCTTCGCCATGGACGCCGAAATCGGGGCCGCCGATCAGGGCCACGCCGGCGTCCTCCAGGAGCGCCGAGGCGAGCGCCTTGGCTTTCCAGCCGGTCGCGGCGATGTTGGGGAAGGCATAGAAGGCGCCCTTTGGCGTCACGCAGCTGACATCGGGCAAGGCGTTGAGCAGATCTGTGACGACGGCGCGGCGACGGTCGAAGGCGGCGATCATGTCTGTCGCGGCGTCCTGCGGTCCGTCGATGGCGGCGATGCCGGCATATTGCGCCGGGGCGTTGACGCACGACCAGGCATTGACGGCAAGCTTGCGCACCTTGTCGTAGAGCGCGCCGTTTTCAGCCCCGGACGGCCAGATCGACCAGCCCATGCGCCAGCCGGTCATCGCCCAGGTCTTCGACCAGCCGTTGAGCAGGATCAGCCGGTTGCGGATCGCCGGGAATTCCAGCAGCGAGACATGCTCGGCGCCGTCATAGGTCATCTGGTCGTAGATTTCGTCCGACATGATCGCGACATCCGGCCAGGCGTCCAGCCCGGCGACGAGCTTTTCGATCTCGGCGCGCGGAGTGACGCCGCCGGTCGGATTGGCCGGCGAGTTAACGATCAGCAGCCGGGTCGCGGGCGTCAGCAGCGACAAGGTCTCCTCAGCAGAAAAGGCAAAGCCGTTCTCCTCACGGATCGGCACCGGCACCGGCCGGGCGCCGGTGAACTCGATCATCGAGCGGTAGATCGGAAAGCCGGGATCGGGATAGAGGATGTCAGCGCCGGGCTCGCCGAACATCAGGATGGCGGCGAACATGGTGACCTTGCCGCCGGGCATGATCATCACATTGTCGGGTGAAACCTCCACGCCAGTGGTTGCCAGCGTTCGCCGCGCCACCGCCTCGCGCAGGTCCGGAATGCCGGTTGCCGGCGTATAGCCGTGATGGCCGTCGCGCAGCGCCTTGATCGCCGCCTCGACGATATGGTCGGGTGTGCGGAAATCGGGCTGGCCGATGCCCAGATTGATGATGTCGCGGCCTTCGGCAGCCAGTTGATTGGCGCGGGCTAGCACGGCAAAGGCGTTTTCCTCGCCGATCCGGTCAAAACCGGCAATCGTTTTCAGCATGGTTCCACTCCGCGCGGTTGTGATGCCGGTTTAAGGTGCTCGGGCGGTGAAAGGCAATCGCCGGATTGGCTTGAACGCGCGGCGGCGATCCCGCAGAGTTCGCCGATGATCCGTGTTTTCACCCTGTATGTGGCACTGGCGGGCATGGGTTTGCAGGCCGTTTCAGCCGTCAGCGCGGCCGAGCCTCCCGCCGCCGCGGACTTCGCGGTAATCGAAGCCTGCCTTGAGAAAAACCAGGCCGCCGGCCCGCACCGGGACGGGCTTTGCCTGGAGCTGATCGCCGGTCCGTGCCAGGCGCTGCCGGGCGGCGAAACGACGCTCGGGATGGTGATGTGTGTGCAGCGCGAACTGGCCGTCTGGGACAGCCTGCTCAACCGCTATTATGCCGATATGATCCGTAAGCTTGACGACACCGCAAGGACGGCGCTGCGTGAGGCGCAGCGTGCCTGGGTCCCGTTTCGCGACAAGCTCTGCGCCTTTCCGCCGGCACTTTATGAGGGCGGTTCGATTGGCGGACCGCTCAGGGTGCAATGCCTGATGGAAGAAACGGCGCGGCGGGCGAGCGGCCTGAAGGTCTGGCTGGAAGAGATGGACCGCTAGGCGGCTGCTTGAACCGGCGATTGATTTTGCCGGCCGTTTCCGCCCATGGTCGCATCCAGGCAATGTGACACGCCGGGAGGAGACAGCCATGACCTATGACGCCAAACACGGCACGATGGTGAAGCTGAGATCGCAGATCTGGTTCGACAATCCGGACGATCCCGACATGACGGCGCTTTATATCGAGCGCTATATGAACTGGGGCCTGTCGCGCCAGGAACTGCAGTCGGGCCGACCGATCATCGGTATCGCCCAGACCGGCTCCGACATTTCGCCATGCAACCGGCATCATCTCATTCTGGCCCAGCGCGTGCGCGAGGGCATTCGCGAGGCCGGCGGTATCGCATTCGAGTTTCCGGTCCATCCGATCCAGGAAACCGGCAAGCGGCCGACGGCGGCGCTCGACCGCAATCTCGCCTATCTGGGGTTGGTGGAGACCCTGTTCGGCTATCCGATCGACGGCGTGGTGCTGACGACGGGCTGCGACAAGACGACGCCGGCCTGCCTGATGGCGGCGGCGACGATCAATATTCCGGCGATCGCGCTCTCCGTCGGGCCGATGCTGAACGGCTGGCACAAGGGTCGGCGCACCGGTTCGGGCACGATCAAATGGGAAGCCAAGAAACTGAAGGCGGCCGGCGAGATCGACTGGGACCAATATGTCGAGATTGTCGCCTCCTCGGCACCCTCGGCGGGCTTTTGCAACACCATGGGCACGGCGACGACGATGAATTCCATGGCCGAGGCGCTCGGCATGATGCTGCCGGGCTGCGCCGCCATTCCGGCGCCGCACCGCGAGCGCGGCGAGATCGCCTATCTGACCGGCAAGCGCATCGTGGAAATGGTGCACGACGATCTCAAACCCTCCGATGTCATGACGCGCGAGGCGTTCGAAAACGCCATCGTGGTCAATTCGGCGATCGGCGGCTCGACCAATGCGCCGATCCACCTGAACGCCATCGCCCGCCATCTCGGCGTGGAACTGAGCAATGATGACTGGGAGAGGATCGGTTATGACGTGCCGCTGCTCGCCGACATGCAGCCGGCCGGGCGTTTTCTCGGCGAGGACTTTCATCGCGCCGGCGGCATTCCGGCAATCGTCGCCGAGCTGATCGGCCATGCCCGCCTGCCGCATCCGGACGCCATCACCGTCAACGGCAAATCGATCGGCGCCAATTGCGACGGAAAATATTCCGAAGACCGCGAGGTGATCCGCGCCTATGACGCGCCGATCCTGGCGCAATCCGGTTTCCTCAATCTGAAGGGCAATCTTTTTGACAGCGCGATCATGAAAACCAGTGTGATCACCGATGCGTTCCGCCAGTTTTATCTGTCCAACCCGGACGATCCGGAGGCCTTTGAGGGGCGCGCCGTCGTCTTTGACGGGCGTGAGGACTATCACGCGCGGATCAACGATCCGGATCTGGGAATCGATGAAAACACGCTGCTGGTCATCCGCGGCGCCGGGCCGATCGGCTATCCGGGTGGCGCCGAGGTGGTCAACATGAATCCGCCCGATGCGCTGCTGAAGAAAGGCATCCAGGAACTGCCGTGTATCGGCGATGGCCGCCAGTCGGGCACGTCCGGTTCGCCGTCGATCCTCAACGCCTCGCCGGAGGCGGCCATCGGCGGCGGGTTGGCGCTGCTGAAGACCGGCGACAAGGTGCGGATCGATCTGAATACGCGTGAGGCCAATATCCTGATTTCCGATGAGGAACTGGAAAACCGGCGCGCCGAGATTGCCTCAAAACTCGGCAATGGCGGTCTTTCTTATGTGCCGGAGAGCCAGACGCCGTGGCAGGAAATCCAGCGCGGCATGGTCGATCAGTTCGATCAGGGCATGGTGCTCAAGCCGGCGGTGAAATATCGCGACGTTGCCCATAAATCCATTCCGCGGGACAACCACTGATCGGACGCCGGTCCGGTGGGCATTGGGAGTCAGTCAAGTGACTAAAAAAATAACGCACGGCGGCGCCAAGGCGTTTCGCGCCCTGCATGAGCGTGAAAAACTGTTCATCATGCCCAATCCGTGGGATGCGGGCTCGGCGCGCCTGCTTGCCGATCTCGGTTTTGAGGCGCTGGCGACCTCCTCGGCGGCGCTGGCCTGGTCGCTGGCCAAGCCGGACGCTGTTGGTCAGGTGACAAGGGCCGAGGCAATCGCCCATGCCAGGACGATCGTTGCGGCAACGGGCCTGCCGGTGAACGGTGATTTTGAATCCGGCTATGGCGAGACGCCGGCCGAGGTGGCCGAAACGATCCGCCAGGCGATTGATGCCGGCGTTGCCGGCTGCTCGATTGAGGATAACGACCAGAGCCAGGTAGGGGCCGGCGGCGCGGCACGGCTTTATCCGCTTGATGAAGCGCTGCGGCGGTTGGAGGCGGCGCGCGAGGCGGTCGATAAATCCGGCGCCGATTTCGTGCTGACCGGCCGCTGCGAGGTGTTCTTCTCCAAAAACGCCGATCCGCTCGGCGAGGCGGTGCGGCGGCTTGCCGCCTATGAGGCCGTCGGCTCCGGTGCCGTTTACGCGCCCGGTCTGACCAGCGAAGCGGAAGTTGCCGCCGTCGTCGACGCCGTCAGCGTGCCGGTCAATGTGCTTGGCGGCCTCGGCGGCGTTTCCGACGATATCGCCGCGCTGGAGCGGCTCGGTGTCAAACGCGTTTCGATCGGTTCGGGACTGGCGAAAGTGGCGCTCGGCGGTTTTCTGAAAGCCGCCGACGCGCTTGCCGCCCGGCGCTTCGACTATGCCGGGGCAACCAGTTCGTCGATCCTCAACGGCGCCTTCGCCCGTCCTTCCGGCGACGACGACGATGGCGATTGATCTCAAGTCCTGGACGTCACGCTGCCCGCCGCCGCGATCGCCAATCGCCGGCCGCTTCGTGCGCATCGAGCCGTTTGAGGCCAAGGACCATCTGGCCGGCCTGTGGCAGGCGTTTTCGGCCGATACGGCAGGGCGCATCTGGGATTACCTGCCTTACGGACCGTTTGCGGACGCGGATGCCTTTTACGACTGGGGCGCTGCCTTCTATGGCACGCCGGACCCGATGTTCCATGCCGTCCGCGACGTTCGTTCCGGGGCGGTTTTCGGTGTCGCATCGCTGATGCGGATAACACCAGCGCAGGGCGTAATCGAGGTCGGCCATATCTGTTACGGCCCGGCGCTGCAGGCGACGCCGGGTGCGACGGAAACGCAGTATCTTCTTGCCCGCCGGGTCTTCGACGAGCTGGGCTACCGGCGTTATGAGTGGAAGTGTAATAATGCCAATGCAGCGTCGAAACGGGCAGCGGAACGGCTCGGCTTTACATTCGAGGGCGTTTTCCGTCAGCACATGATCGTCAAGGACCGGAACCGGGATACCGCTTGGTTTTCGATGCTGGATACGGAATGGCCGGCGTGCAAAGTGGCCTTTGAAGGCTGGCTTTCACCGGATAATTTCGACGAAGGGGGCCAGCAGATTCGGCCACTTGCGGATTTCAGGGCGGATTTCAGGGAGCATGATGATGGCCGCTCGGCCTGAAGGGAAAACCGCAGCGCTGATCGCCGCCGCAATCATCATGATCGCCGTGTTTGCGATCATGCTCGCCATGCCGAAAATCATGGCGCTGGTGAGCGGAGCCGGTCCGTTTGGCGGCATTGCCGTCGCTGTCGCCTTCATGCTTGCCTTTTTCGGCGTATTCTGGCTGCGCAGCCGGGCGCAGAAAAAGCCGGATGCGGAATAACAAGAGCGAGATGAGGTCGAATTGAACCATTTGATGGAGTCAAATCAGCCTGTCGCCAAGGCGCGGAGCGCCGTGCGATGTGGTGCATCGGACAAGCTCCGCAACGCTGGAGGCGGGCTGATTTGGCCCACCGAAGGCCGGCTTTTGGCGCCCGCTGAGCTTCGTTGCGGTCCGCTTGTGGTCGGCCAGACCACGGCGCGAACCGCGCCTCGTCAGCAGACGCCAAAAGCCGGATTCAATTTGACCTCATCTCGCTCTGGGGGCAGAGAGCATGCATGTCCTGATTACCGGTGCGGCCGGCATGATCGGCCGCAAACTGACCGAGCGGCTGCTTGCCGAACCGGAACTGGGCGGCCGTCCGGTCACCAAGCTGACCCTGCACGACGTGGTGACGCCACAGTCCGCGTCGCTGGCCGCGCCGACGCCGCAGACTTCGATCCTGCCGATCGTCGGGGATATTTCCGACAAGGTGCTGGTGGAGCATCTGATTGCCGAAAAGCCGGATCTGATTGTTCATCTGGCGGCCGTCGTTTCCGGCGAGGCGGAAGCCGATCTCGCCAAGGGCTATGCTGTCAATTTCGACGGCACGCGGCTTTTATTCGACGAGATCCGCAAGGCCCATTACGGCGCGCGCGTGCTTTACGCCTCGTCGATTGCCGTTTTCGGCGCGCCGTTCCCCGATTCGATCCCCGATGACTTCCACCTGACGCCGCTGACCAGCTACGGCACCCAGAAGGCGGTCGGCGAGTTTATCCTGGCAGATTATACAAGGCGCGGATTTTTCGACGGGATCGGTATCCGGCTGCCGACGATCTGCGTGCGGCCGGGCGCGCCCAACAAGGCAGCATCGGGCTTTTTCTCCAATATCATCCGCGAACCGCTGAAGGGCGAGGAAGCGATCCTGCCGGTGCCGGACACGGTCAGGCACTGGCTTGCCAGTCCGCGCGCCGCGGTCGGCTTTTTTCTGCATGCGGCAACGCTTGCAACGCAGACGATCGGGCCGCGCCGCAACCTGACCATGCCGGGTGTGTCGGTAACCGTCGCCGAACAGATTGCCGCGCTTCGCGCTGTCGCTGGCGACAAGGCCGCGGCGTTGGTCAAGGCGGAACCGGACGAGACCATTTCGGGCATTGTCGCCGGCTGGCCGCAGACCTTCGATGCGAGCCGCGCCAGCGAACTCGGGTTCCTCGCCGATGAAAGCTTTGAAGCCATCATCCGCACGCATATCGACGACGAGCACGGCGGCACCGCGCCGATTCAAGCCTAGTTTGAGGTCTGCTCCAGCGGCTGCGGCTGGATCATGGTCTCAAGGCGGTTTGTTCTTTCCGGCGGCGGTTCAGGGTATAAAATGCCACCGGGATCAGCAGAAAAACCAACAGAATGGCGGCCAGATAGGGCAGCCAGCCGGCGACCAGATAATAGCGCCATCCGAGATCTGTTTTCAGCTCATCGCGCGCCTTGATCAAGGCTTTCTCCCAGCTGCCGTCATAGGTCTTAAGCGCATAACTGACCACGCCGA
>CALZIL010000009.1 GCA_945787495.1 uncultured Afifella sp.
CGCTGGCGGGGCTGCGGGCGGAGCTTGCGGCGACCGGGCTTGACGGCGACAGTCGCGTCTTCAACCTGACTTGGCATGACTGGCTCAATCTGGAGAGCCTGATCACAATCAGCGAAGTTGTTGCCCGCGCTGCTCTTTCGCGCGAGAATTCCCGTGGTGCCCATTACCGCGAGGATTTCCGACAGGAAGGCGACCTTGAGGCTTCCGCCTTTACGGTTGCCAGACGGTCGGGGGAGGACATCACGGTGACGCAGCAAAAGGTCGCCTTCACGATCGTTAAGCCGGGTGAAAACCTGATCGCCGAAACCACGGCGGCTGAGTAGGAGAGTGTCATGATCGCGACGGACATTCTGGAGGATGCGGCGCTGACCTTGATGGAAAAGGCCGCCATCGAAATTCCCGACGACTATCTGAGCGGCTTGAAGCAGGCGGCGAGCGTCGAGGACGGCGATCTTTCGTCCTTCGTCTTGCAGGCCATGCTGGAAAACTACGAGGTGGCCAAGGCCGACCGGCGCGCCATGTGCGCCGATACCGGCGTGCCGCGCTGGTTCGTCAAATTCGGCAACGAGGCCCGCATTGACGGCGGCCCGGTGGCGCTGGAGGCGGCCCTGCGCCGGGCGACGGCCAGGGCGACCCACGATCTGCCGTTGCGGCCGAACCGGGTTCACCCGCTCTGGCGCACCGATCACGACAACAATGTCGGCATCAACGCGCCGGAGATCGAATACAGTTTCGAGCCCGATGGCGACTGGATCGATATCACCGCCGTCCACAAGGGCGGCCTGTTCGGCACCGATTATCGCATGCTGTTTCCCGGCGATGGCATTGACGGCATCAAACGCTTCTATCTCGACACGCTGGTCGCCTTTGGCAAGCGCGGTCTGGCCTGCCAGCCGGCGATCATCGGCATCGGTCTTGGCGGCTCCAAGGACGTCTCCATGACGCTTGGCAAGCAGGCCGCGTGCCTGCGCACCGTCGGCGACCGCAACCCGGATGAAAAGATCGCCGCGCTTGAAGAAGAGTTCATCGACCTGGGCAATTCCATCGGCATGGGCGCGATGGGCTTTGTCGGCAAGTCGATGGTGGTCGATTGCCACATCGAGGTCGGCTATTGCCACACCGGCGGCATGCCAATCAGCGTGCACGCCTTCTGCCTGTCGTCACGGCGGGCGACGGCCCGCATTGGCGCTGACGGTTCGGTCGAATACCGCACCGATCCGCAATGGTTCACACCCTATATGCGCAGGGAGCGCGTGGAATGGCAGAGCGCGCCGGAAAACTCAAAAGCCTTCGCTTAGGCACCAAACCGACGCGCGAAGAGCTGGCGGCGCTGGAGATCGGTAACGTCGTCTACCTTGATGGCGTCGTCTATACCGGCCGCGAGGGCGTCTATCAGCGCGCCGTGGAAGAGGGCGAGCCGCTTCCTGCGGATCTCAAGGCGCTGAGCCATGTCAATTTCCATTGTTCGCCCGCCGCCAGTATCAACGATGACGGCACGTTCAACCTGGCTGCCGTGACGGCGACCGCTTCATTCCGGTTTTCCAAGTGGATGGCGCGCTGGTTCGAACTATCCGGCGCCAAAATCATCATCGGCAAGGGCGGCATGACGGCTGAGGACTACAAGAGCGTTTTCGTGCCCAACGGTGCGGTCTATCTGACCACCGTCGGCTATGGCACCGGCGCGCTGCTCGGCCGTGGCGTCAGCCATGTCCGCGACGTCTTCTGGAAGGACGAGCTCGGTATCGCCCAGGCCATCTGGGTGCTGGAAGTGGAGAATTTCGGCCCGTTCATCGTGGAAAGCGACATGGGCGGCAACAGCCTGTTTGAGCGCGAAAACGCCAAGATCGCCGCTAATCTCGACAAGGTCTATGAGGGCACGCGGCCGGCGATCCTGCACCGTTATGGCGAATCCGACGACCGCTCCGACGAGGTGATCTGAGGCAATAAAGCGCCCCGCCGCAGTGGCAGCGGGGCACCGATTTATTGGCAAAAGGCCTCAGGCCAGTTTTTCCTTGAAAAATGCGACCGTCCGCTCCCAGGCCAGCTTTGCCGCCGCCTCGTCATAGCGCGGCGTCGTGTCGTTGTGGAAGCCGTGATTGACGTCCGGATAGATGTGCGCCGTGTACTCTTTGCCATTGGCCTTCAGCGCCGCTTCGTAATCCGGCCAGCCGCCATTGATGCGCTCGTCGAGCCCGGCATAATGCAGCAAGAGCGGCGCCTGAATCTTGGGAACATCCTCTGCTTTCGCCTGCCGGCCATAGAACGGTACAGCCGCCGCCAGGTCAGGGTACTGCACCGCCATGGCGTTGCAGATGCCACCGCCATAGCAAAAACCGACGACGCCGACCTTGCCGGAAGAGTCCTCGCGCCCTTTCAGGGTCTCAAAGGCGGCGAAGAAATCTTCACGCAGCTTGTCGCGGTCGAGCGTGCGCTGCATTTCCTTGCCCTTGTCATCGGTGCCGGGATAACCGCCCAGCGGCGTCAGGCCGTCCGGTGCCAGCGCCATGAAGCCGGCGGCGGCAACGCGGCGCGCGACGTCCTCGATATAGGGGTTGAGGCCGCGATTTTCGTGCACGACGACGACGCCCGGCAGCTTGCCGTCCGCGTTGGTCGGTTTGACCAGGTATCCCTTGATCGTTCCGTGCCCGTTCGGCGAGGAATATTCGATGTAGTCCGCCTTGATGCCCGGATCGTTCGGATCGACCTGGTTGGCAAGGGCGTATTGCGGCGACAGGGTTTCCAGCAGGGCCGCCGCGGTGACGCCGCCGACGGCATATTTCGAAGCCTTGTCCAGGAATTGCCTGCGGCTGATCTGACCGTGCGCGTACCCGTCATAAAGATCAAGCAGGCCTTGATCGAAGTCAGTGGCTTTCTTTCTTTCCATGTTTCTCCCTCCCTCATGATGAAACACAAAAAATCCGGCAGCCGGGGACATCGCCCCAAATGCCGGTAGAAGCGGCAAAATTAGCCAAATTTTCTTGCGCCCACCAGTAACGTCTTCGGCAACACTCTGTTCACCGAAATGGTGGCTTTCGCCGCCCTGCCGCTTTCATTCTGTCGGTCATAATGGCACTTTCATGGCCCGAGCCGGCGGCAAGGCGATTCGCATGAAAACCTCTATCGCGACGGTTTCCATCAGTGGCGACTTGCGCGAGAAGCTTGCGGCGATCGCGGCGGCCGGTTTCCAGGGCATCGAAATTTTCGAGAACGATTTTCTCGCATTCGACGGATCGCCGCGCGAGGTCGGCAAGATGGTGCGCGACGCCGGCCTGGAAATCACGGTCTTTCAGCCGTTTCGCGATTTTGAGGGCATGCCCGAACCGCAGCGTCAGCGCACCTTCGACCGCGCCGAGCGGAAATTCGATGTCATGCAGGAACTGGGCACCGATTTGATGCTGGTCTGCTCCAGTGTCTCGCCGCTGGCGCTCGGCGGCATAGACCGCAGCGCCGCCGATTTCCACGAACTTGGCGAACGTGCGGCCAATCGGGGCCTTCGCGTCGGATATGAGGCGCTCGCCTGGGGACGCCACATCAACGATCACCGTGACGCCTGGGAAGTCGTCCGCCGCGCCGACCATCCCGGCATCGGCCTTGTCCTTGACAGTTTCCACACGCTCGCCCGCAAGATCGACGTGGAGTCCATTCGGTCCATCCCCGGTGACCGGATATTCCTCGTGCAATTGGCCGATGCGCCGATGATCGACATGGACCTGCTTTATTGGAGCCGTCATTTCCGCAATATGCCGGGAGAGGGGGATCTGCCGGTCCTGGATTTCATGCGCGCGCTCGTCTCCACCGGTTATGACGGTGTGCTGTCGCTTGAGATCTTCAACGACCAGTTTCGAGGCGGTTCGCCAAAATCGATCTCGGTCGATGGCCACCGCTCACTCGTCTATCTGATGGATCAGGTCCGGCGGCTGGAGCCCGAAATTGCGATCGATCTGCCGGACATGCCCGACCGCATCGAGGCGAAGGGTGTTGAGTTCATCGAATTCGCTGCTAACGAGGAGGAGGCGGCCGAACTGGCCGCGATGTTCCATGCGCTGGGATTCGAACTGGCCGGCCGGCACGTCTCCAAGGATGTCACCAGATGGCGGCAGGGCAGCGTCGGTGAGGCCGGCATCAATCTTGTCATCAATACCGAACGCGAGGGCTTTGCTCATTCGTCTTATCTGGTCCACGGCACCTCCGTGTGCGCCATCGGACTGAAGGTCGATGATGCCGGCGCGACAGTGGAGCGTTCCCGCGTGCTCGGTGCAGACCCCTTCAGGCAGCCTGTCGGGCCGGCGGAACTGAAAATCCCGGCCATCCGCGGCGTTGGCGGGGGCGTCGTATATTTCATGGACGCCAAGAGCGAACTGGCCCGTGTGTGGGAAATCGAGTTCCAGCCGGCAAGCGACGGAAAACAGCCGCGCAACGCCGGCCTGACCACCATCGATCACATCGCCCAGACCATGAATTACGAAGAGATGCTGACCTGGCTTCTCTTCTACACCTCGATATTCCAGACGCACAAAACGCCGATGGTCGATGTCGTCGACCCGGCCGGCATCGTCCGAAGCCAGGCAATCGAGAACCCGCAAGGCTCACTGCGAATCACCCTGAACGGCGCGGAAAACCGGCGGACTCTGGCCGGTCATTTCATTGCCGAGAGCTTCGGTTCGGCTGTCCAGCATGTGGCTTTTGCAACGGATGATATATTCAAAACCGTCTCAGCGCTCCGCGCCAACGGCTTCAAACCGCTTGAGATTTCACCGAACTATTATGACGACGTCGAAGCCCGCTTTGCCCTCGACCGCGATCTGACTGACCGGTTGCGGGCCGACAACATCCTCTACGACCGGGATGATCACGGCGAATATTTCCAGCTCTACAGTCCGAACTACGGCGAAGGGTTCTTTTTCGAGATCATTGAACGCCGCGGACCTTATCGCGGTTACGGCGCAGCCAACGCCCAGTTCCGCATCGCCGCGCAAAAACGGCACATCCGGGCCAAGGGCGTGCCGGCTTATTGAGGCATCGCAGGGCGGGATCACCGGGGCGCCTGAAACTCCAGGAAACTCTTGGTCAGGAAGTCAAACAGCACGCCGGTTTTGTCGAAATCCGGGGAGGCAATTTCAATCAGATGCGGCGCCAGTTCGGCCGGATGCGCCAAGCTCATGGGGTCTTCACCTGGCATCGCTTTGGCGCGCATGGCGGTGCGCATGGGGCCGGGATTGACAAGGACGACGCGGATCGGCGTTTTTTCCACCTCCCCCGCATAGGTCCGCGCCAGCGCCACGACCGCCGCCTTTGAAACCGAATAGGGCCCCCAGAACGGCCGGCAATTATGCGCCGCGCCGGACGACATGACGGTCACCCGGCCGGCGTCGGAGGCGCGCAGCAGCGGGTCGAGCGAGCGGATCAGCCGCCAGTTGGCAGTGACATTGACGGCGATCACCTGGTCCCACTCTTTTGGCTGAATATGGCCGAGCGGCGAGAGCGAGCCGAGAAGGCCGGCATTGGCGAAGAAGATGTCGAGTTTGCCCCAGCGCTCGTGGATCGCCCCGCCAAGCCGGTCGATGCCGTCATAATCGGTCAGATCGAGCGGCACCAAAGTGGCGCTGCCGCCGCCAGCTGTAATCTCGTCATCCAGTTCCTCCAGTCCGCCGGTGGTCCGGGCAACGGCGATGACATGAGCGCCGGCTGCGGCAAAAGCCTTGGCCGCATGGTAGCCGATGCCGCGCGAAGCGCCGGTAATCAGCGCAATGCGTCCCTCCAGCGAACCTGACGGGGCGCTCGATCCCGGATCATCGCTCATCCGGTATCTGACAGGAGGTTGAGCTGACGTACATCGCCGGTGCCATCCTTGTCGGTCAGCTCCGTCGGATAGGCGCCGGTGAAGCAGGCATCGCAATATTGCGGCGCATCCGGATTGCGGCGGGTTTCACCGACGGCCCGGTAAAGGCCGTCGATCGATAAAAACTCCAGGCTGTCGACGCGGATATATTCGGCCATTTCCTCAATCGTCATGCGCGAGGCGAGCAGCTTTGATTTTTCCGGCGTATCGACGCCGTAAAAGCACGGATCAATCGTCGGCGGGCTGGCGATGCGCATATGGATTTCGCGAGCCCCGGCATCGCGCATCATTTGTACGATCTTCACCGATGTCGTGCCGCGGACGATGGAATCATCGACCAGGATGACACGCTTGCCCTTCAGGATCGCCGGATTGGCGTTGTGCTTCAGTTTCACGCCCATATGGCGGATGGCGTCGCTCGGCTCGATAAAGGTGCGTCCGACATAATGGTTGCGGATGATGCCCAGATCGAACGGTATGCCCGACGCTTCGGCAAAGCCTATCGCCGCCGGCGTACCGGAATCGGGCACCGGTACGACGAGATCGGCTTCTACCGGCGCCTCGCCCGCCAGTTCCGCGCCGATCCGCTTGCGCACCTCATAGATGGACGTGCCGGCAAGAACGGAATCCGGCCGGGCGAAATAGACATGTTCGAAAATGCAAAAGCGCGACGGCTGCGGGCCGAACGGTTTCAGCGATTCAAGGCCCGCTTCGGTGATAATGACCATCTCGCCCGGTTCCACCTCGCGCACGAAGCGCGCCCCGATAATGTCGAACGCGCAGGTCTCCGACGCCAGAACCGGCGCACCGTCAAGATCACCGAGCATCAATGGCCGCACACCAAGCGGGTCGCGGCAGCCGATCAGTTTCTTGTCCGATAACGCAACCAGCGAATAGGCGCCCTCGACCTGGCCAAGCGCGTCGATAATCCGGTCGACCAGGGATATTCCGTCGCTGGTTGCGATCAGATGGATGATCGTTTCGGTATCCGACGTCGATTGGAAAATCGAACCGCGCCGCTGCAGCACGCGTTGCAGCGTGCGGGCATTGGTGATGTTGCCGTTATGGGCCACGGCAAAGCCGCCGCCGGCGAATTCGGCGAAAAGCGGCTGGACATTGCGCAGGACCGGCGCGCCGGTGGTCGAATAGCGGTTATGGCCGATCGCCCGCCGGCCCTTCAGCCGGGCAACCACCGCCGGCTTGGTGAAATTGTCGCCGACCAGGCCGATATGGCGCTCGTTATGAAACTGCCGGCCGTCATGGGTGACGATGCCGGCCGCTTCCTGGCCGCGATGCTGCAGGGCATGCAGGCCGAGTGTCGTCAGCACGCCCGCATCGGGATGGTCGAAAATGCCGAAGACGCCGCATTCTTCGCGGAATTTGTCGCCCGCCACCTCATCATCGGAAAAAGCATTGAACGGATGGCCGGGCAGGATCGTCATTGAAAGGCCCTATTGGTTGGTCGATTGCAGCTGCCGGCTGAGGGCGTTCTGGTCTTCTTGCGCATAATTGCCGCCCTGCGCGTTGCTTTCCCTGTTGCCTTCGGTCTGCGGCGGCGCCTGCCGCTCAGCATCATCGCTCTTGAAGCGCTCCATGATCTCCGCTTCCGGGTCTTCCGGCAGGCGGTTCAAAAGATCGGAGCCGATCGAATCCAGCCAGGGCTTGGATTTTGCCTCCGCGATCCACACGGGCTGGCGGTCCGGTGCGATAAAGAAATTGAGGAACAGCACGGCGATGACGACGAGCAAAAGGCCGCGCACGGCGCCGAAAATGAAACCGAGCGTGCGGTCGAGCGGCCCGGCACGCGAATCCAGGATGAGGTCCGAAATCCGCATGGTGATCAGCGAAACGACGATCAGCGTAATGAAAAACAGGCCGGCGACGGTAGCGCCGAGCGAAAGGTTCTTGTCGGCAATATATTCCTTCACAAAGGGCAGCACGTCTTCCCAGTAAAGATAAGTGACCAGCGCCGCCGCTACCCATGAGGCGATGGAAAAGACCTCGCGTGTGAAGCCGCGGATCATCGCCAAAAGGGCCGAGACCAGCATTATCAGGATCAGGATACCATCGAGAATGGTTATCGGCATCGTTTGTCGTCTCTTGTCTCAAAGCGCGCGATCATGAGGTCGCTTGCGCTGTTTGTGCTTTATCGCCCAGATCCGGACATCTGCCCGGACATCTGCGCCGCCAGTTCCGCGACCAAATCGCCAAGCGTTGCGACTTTTTCAAGGCGCATGCCGGCGGGCGCATCTTCAAAAGCGGCATCGGGAACGAAAGCGTGTGAAAATCCCAGTTTTTCGGCCTCTTTAAGGCGCGTCGCGCTTTGTGCCACCGGACGGATCGCCCCTGACAGACTTACCTCGCCGAAATAGACGGTCTCAACAGGCGTCGCAACCCCGGTGCGCGAGGAGACCAGAGCCGCCGCGACGGCCAGATCGGCAGCCGGTTCGGCCAGGCGCAATCCGCCGGCGACGTTGAGATAGACGTCGAAGGAGCCGAATCTGAGTCCACAACGTGCTTCCAGCACGGCAAGGATCATCGCCAGCCGGTTCGGATCCCAGCCGACAACGGCGCGGCGCGGTGTTGCCAGGCCCGATTCGGCAACCAGCGCCTGGATCTCGACCAACAGCGGCCGCGAGCCTTCCATGCCGGCAAAAACCGCCGCGCCGGGGCTGGAATGGTCGCGCTCGCCGATAAAAAGGGTGGAGGGATTGGCGACCTCTTTCAGGCCGGCGCCGGTCATTTCAAAGACACCGATCTCCGCCGCCGGCCCGAAGCGGTTCTTGACGGAGCGCAGCAGCCGGAACTGGTGGCCGGCATCACCCTCAAAATACAGCACCGTGTCGACCATGTGCTCCACGACGCGCGGCCCGGCGATCTGGCCGTCCTTGGTGACGTGGCCAACAAGCACGACACTGGCGCCGGATTTCTTGGCATAGCGGATCAGCGCCTGTGCCGATAACCGCACCTGGGTCACCGTGCCGGGCGCGCTTTCGGCCAGATCCGTCCACAAAGTCTGGATGGAATCGATGACAACAAGCGCCGGAGGCGGGGCGGAAGTGAGCGTCGCCAGCACGTCCTCCACTTTGGTCTCGGCGGCAAGCTGTACTGGTGCGTCCTTGAGATCGAGCCGGTCGGCGCGCAGCCGCACCTGGTCGATCGCTTCCTCGCCGGAAATGTAGACGACGTCATGACCGGCCCGGGCCAGCGCCGCAGCTGCCTGGATCAATAATGTCGACTTGCCGATGCCCGGATCGCCGCCGACCAGCAGCGCCGAACCGGGCACGAAGCCGCCGCCGGTCACGCGGTCGAATTCGGCAATTCCGGTCTCAATGCGATGCAGAGCGTTGCTTTGCCCGGCAAGCGGTTCAAGGGCGATGAGCGAACCGCCGCTGGTGCGCAAGGACACCGGCGCGGAGGCGGCGGCTTCCTCGGCCAGCGTGTTCCATTCCCCGCACGCTTCGCAGCGGCCCTGCCATTTGGCGGCGACAGCGCCGCAGGCAGCGCAGACATATTGGGCGCGAGCCTTTGCCATCAGTTTTTCTCTGTTTCGCCGATATAAAGCCGGGCGGCGCGGCGCGACAGATTGGTGAGCAGCTCATAGGCGATCGTGCCGGCGGCTTCGGCGACGTCGTTGATATCGATCGTCGGCCCGAACAATTCGGCGCATATATTCGGGCCTTCCGCTTCAAGCGCCGCGACGGGGATGTCGGTGACGTCGGCGGCGATCAGGTCCATCGACACCCGCCCGACAATCGGGACGCGGTGTTCGGCAATCGACACCTGGCGTCCTGTCTCGCCGTCGATTGTGCCCGCCGCCCGCAAATAGCCATCGGCATAACCGGCGGCCAGGATGGCGAGGGTGGTCTCGCGTTGCGCCGTCCAGACACCGCCATAGCCAACACTTTCGCCGGCTTTGACCGGCCGTACGACGAGGATGCGGGCTTCGGCCGTCACCACCGGTTCCATTTTTGCATCGGGATGCGAGGCACCGCCATAAAGCGCGATGCCCGGCCGGGCGAGGTCGTGATGGGCCTCATCGCTGAGGAAGATGCCGGCGGAATTGCACAGCGAGCCGGCAAGTCCGGGAAAGGCCGCCCTGACCGCGGCAAAGCGCTCGATTTGTGCCTCGTTGAGCGGATGATCCGGCGTGTCGGCGCAGGCGAAATGGCTCATTACCAGGTCGACGCCAGCATCCTTGATGGCAGATGCCGGGACAAGTTCGTCGATCCGATCCCAGCGGATGCCGAGGCGGTTTATGCCGGTATCGACGTGAAGCGTGGCGTTTTCATTGCTTCGCCAAGCGGTCCAGCGGGCGATCTCGTCGGGACTGCCGAGCACCGGCCGCAGCCGGAAGGTCCGATAAAGCTCGCTTGCACGCGGGAAAAAACCGTCAAGGACATGGACGTGTGCGTCGGCATCAGCGATGCCGGCGGCCCGCAGCCTTTCGCGCGCGCTAACGCCCTCACGCGGCAAAGCCACGAAAAACGTCCGGCAACCGGCGGCGGCAAGCGCCGGCACAGCCTTGTCAATGCCGGTACCATAGGCGTCCGCCTTGACCACGGCGCCAATCTGGCGGCCGGTGAAGCGGCTGCAGAGAGCGCGATAATTGCGCGCCAGCGCATCAAGATCGACCGTCAGGATCAGGCCGAAGCCTTCCGTTCCGGCGGGAGTCGTCAATCGTAGCGCTCCGGTACGCTTTCGTCGCGGGCAAGCGAGGAGAACCGCGTCACCTCCGCGTCGAATTGTAATTCTATCGTGCCCGTCGGGCCATGCCGCTGCTTGCCGATAATGACCTCCGAGCGGCCGTGCGCCTGTTCCATCTCGGCGGCCCATTTGTAGAATTCCTCGGTGCCCTCCTTGGGCTTGCGGTTTTTCAGGTAGTATTCTTCGCGATAGATGAACATGACCACGTCGGCGTCCTGCTCGATGGAACCCGATTCACGCAGATCGGACAGTTGCGGGTGCTTGTCCTCGCGCGATTCCACCTGCCGGGAGAGCTGTGACAGTGCCAGAATCGGCACATTCAGTTCCTTCGACAAGGCCTTGAGTTTGGTGGTGATTTCGGTGATTTCCTGCACCCGGTTTTCCGACGAGCGCCGGGTCGAGCCAGAGATCAGCTGGATATAGTCGATAATCAGCAGATCAAGGCCGCGCTGGCGCTTTAAACGCCGGGCGCGGGCGGCGAGTTGGGCGATTGAGATGCCGCCGGTCTGATCGATCCACAGCGGGAGACGCTGCATCTCCTGTGCCGCTTCGACGATCCGGTCGAACTGGTCTTCATGGATGGCGCCACGGCGAATCTCCGAGGATGACACGCCGGATTGTTCGGAAATGATGCGGGTGGCGAGCTGTTCCGACGACATTTCCAGCGAGAAGAAGCCGACAATACCGCCATCGACCGTCTTTATGACACCGTCGGCCTGCTGTTCGCCGCGCCAGGCCTTGGCGATATTATAGGCGATATTCGTCGCCAGTGACGTCTTGCCCATGCCCGGCCGGGCGGCGAGGATGATCAGGTCGGAGGCCTGCAAACCGCCCATCAGCCGGTCCATATCGGCAAGCCCGGTGGCAAGGCCTGACAGATGCCCGGTGCGTTGAAAAGCCGCCGAGGCCATGTCGATCGCCGTCTTCAGCGCCTCGTTGAAGCCCATGAAGCCGGCATTGAACTGGCCGGCCTCGGCAAGTTCGTATAGCCGCCTTTCGGCGTCCTCGATCTGCGCCCGCGGTCCCATATCGACCGGCGCGTCATAGGCGATATTGACCATATCCTCGCCGATGGTGATCAGCGAGCGGCGGATGGCCAGATCATAGACGGTGCGGCCGTAATCCTCCGCATTGATGATCGTCGCCGCCTCATAGGCGAGTCGCGCCAGATATTCGGCGACGGTGATTTCGCCGACCGTCTGCTTTTCTTCCAGAAAACCCTTGATCGTGCGCGGATCGGCGATCTTGCCCATGCGGATGAGCTGGGCGCATTTTTCATAGATGTCCCGGTGCAGGGGGTCGAAGAAATGCACCGGTTCCAGGAAATCGGAAACCCGGTAGAACGCCTCGTTGTTGATCAGGATCGCGCCGAGCAGCGCCTGCTCGACTTCGATATTGTGCGGGCTGTTGCGGAAATCGTCGTCGTCGGTGTCGTGCAGCTGTTCGGCGAATGTCATCACTTGGGTCTGTTCTCGGAATTCGTCACGTCTGGGGGTTGATCCGGTCCAAGCGTCAATTCGTCCTGGGAAACGACTGATACCAGCCACCGCGACGCCTGCGGTGATTCATTTCCCGTTACGCGCGTTATCCACCGCGAAACACGAAAGTGTACAATGATTCGGCGTCAGGTCTTGACGATGACAAATTGGCATCAACGGCCTGAAGAATCGCACTCAGCCGCCTTCGCCGACTGCACGGCATGAAAAAGGGGCGCCCCGGCCGGGACGCCCCTGATAAATTGCAGTCGACGACCTATTTCAGGTCGTCGTTTCGGTCTCCGCGCCGGCCTCGCTGGCCTCAGCCTCGCTGTTGCCTTCCGGGGATTCGGTATTGGCGTCGGCTTCGACATCGCCGGCCTCGGCCACCTCCGCGGCGTGTTCGGCGTCTTCCGGATTTTCGAAGACTTCGGCCAGATCAGGTGCCTCTTCCACTTCCTGCTCGTCAAACGCGCCACGGCGGGTCAGATCCTCGCCACGGGCCTGCCGTTCGGCTTCATCGTCTGAGCGTGCGACATTGAGCGAGATCGACACGCTCACTTCCGGATGAAGGTCTATCTGGACGTCATGCAGGCCGATGGTCTTGATCGGCCGGTCGAGCCGCACCTGCTGGCGGGCGACCGAAAAACCACCGGCTTCGACCACTTCGACGATGTCGCGGGCCGCCGCCGAGCCGTAAAGCTGGCCGGTTTCGCCGGCCGAACGGATGACGACGAAGTTCTGGCCGTCGAGTTTTTCCGCAACGCCTTCCGCTTCCTTGCGCGCTTCCAGATTGCGCGCCTCAAGGTGGGCCTTGTCGTTTTCGAACCGCGCCTTGTTGGCGTCAGTGGCGCGCAGGGCCTTGCCGGCCGGAAGTAGGAAGTTGCGGGCATGTCCGTCGCGCACCCGCACAACGTCGCCCATCTGGCCAAGTTTGGCGATGCGCTCCAGAAGAATGATTTCCATGTCGGTCTCCTTGCTGTCCCGGCGACCTTTTCGTGCGGCCGGTTAGGGGTGGCGCCTAACGCCATTCCCCAGCTGGTGCCCCTTTGCGGGCTATTTGATAACGTAGGGCAACAGGCCCAGGAACCGCGATCGCTTGATTGCCCGCGCCAATTCGCGCTGCTTCTTGGCCGAAACCGCGGTGATCCGCGACGGCACGATCTTGCCGCGCTCCGAAATGTACCGTTCAAGGAGCTTGACGTCTTTGTAATCGATCTTTGGCGCGTTATCGCCGGAAAAAGCGCAGGTTTTGCGGCGGCGGTGAAACGGCCGCCGCGTCGGCAGTTGTGCAATATCAACCATCGGTCAGCTCCTTCGCCTCTTCGCGTGGGCGCTCGCGTTCCCTGCGACGTTTGTCATCGCGGTCTTTCTTCTGCATCTGGACCGACGGCTCTTCCTCAAGCTCGTCGACACGCACGGTCATGAACCGCAACACATCCTCATTGATGCGCATCTGGCGCTCCATCTCAGAGACCGCTTCGTGCGGTGCGTCGAGATTCATCAGTGAAAAATGCGCCTTGCGGTTCTTGTTGATCCGGTAGGCCAGGCTTTTCAGCCCCCAATATTCGGTCTTGCCGATAGTGCCGCCGCCGGCCTCGATGATGCCCTTGAACTGTTCGACAAGCTCATCGACGCGTTGGCCCGAAACGTCCTGCCGGGTCAAGAAAACATGTTCGTAAAATGCCATCCATTCGCCTTTCCAATTCTCACCGGCCTGGCGCGGAGCCTCGTCGAAGCCTAATCGGCATTGTCGCCAGGATTGTCTAAGGCAACACCGTGGAAAGGCTTGACTGTCTTCGAGAGCGGAGACACGGGAAACCGGGCTTCTTATCGCCCTGCAAACACTGTTCCGAAGCTCCGGAACGTGCCTGCTTTCCGTTCAGCCTCCGGCCGAAGCCGGTCGTTGCCCGGCGTTATAGGGGCTTTCTTTCAAAACGCAAGCGGTGCTGCCGCTGATCTCTTGACTTGGCATTCCCGGCCGTGGTTCCTCGCCAGCTTGAGGGAGCGGCAACACACCAATGACCAACGCATTCGTATTTCCCGGCCAGGGCAGCCAGGCCGTCGGCATGGGCAAGGCGCTGGCCGAGGCTTTTCCTGAATCCAGAGCTGTATTCGACGCGGTTGACGAGGCGCTCGGCGAAAAACTGTCGAGCTTGATCTGGGACGGTCCGGAAAGCGACCTGACCCTGACGCGCAATGCCCAGCCTGCGCTGATGGCGGTCTCTCTGGCGGCGATGCGGGCGTTGGAGGTGCGCGGCATGAGTGTGCCGACCCATGCCGCCTTTGTCGCCGGTCACTCGCTCGGTGAATATTCCGCATTGGCGGCGGCCGGCAGCCTGACGCTTGCCGATGCCGCCCGGCTGTTGCGCATCCGCGGCGACGCCATGCAGGAGGCTGTACCGGTCGGCGAGGGCGCCATGGCCGCCATATTGGGCCTGGAGATCGAGGAGGTGCGCGACATCGCCGAAAGCGCCGGGCAAGGCGACGTCTGCGCCGCCGCCAACGACAATGCCCCCGGCCAGGTCGTCGTTTCCGGCACCAAGGCGGCGGTCGAGCGGGCGATCGACATCGCCAGGGCGCGCGGCGCCAGGCGCGCCATGCTGCTGCCCGTCAGCGCGCCGTTTCACTGCCTGCTGATGTCGCCGGCCGCCGAGGCCATGGCCGACGCGCTGGCCGCCACTGACATCGAAAAACCGGCTGTGCCGATCGTTGTCAATATTCTGGCCGGGCCGCTGGAGGATCCGGCACAGATCCGTCAGCGCCTGGTCGAACAGGTGACCGGTGCCGTGCGCTGGCGCGAATCGGTTGAGTGGATGGCTGCCCATGGCGTGACGCGGCTGGTGGAGATCGGCGCCGGCAAGGTGCTGTCGGGTCTGGCGCGGCGTATTTCCCCTGAGCTGACCGGCATGGCCGCCGGCTCGCCCGACGATATTGCGAAGGTCGTCGAGACTCTTGCGGCGAATGCCTGATCCATTCGATTACGGAGAATGACCATGTTTTCATTGCAGAACCGGCGCGCGTTGGTGACCGGCGCAAGCGGCGGCATCGGCAGCGCCATTGCGCAAGGCTTGCATGCCCAGGGTGCGACCGTTGCCCTCTCGGGAACAAGGCAGGAGGCATTGGCGGCGCTGGCGGAAAAGCTTGGCGAGCGCACCCATATTCTGGCCGCCGACCTGGCCGATGCCGAAGCGGTGGACGCCCTTGTCGGCCGTGCCGAAGAGGCGATGGGCGGCCTCGACATTCTGGTCAACAATGCCGGCTTGACCCGCGACGGACTGTCCATGCGCATGAGCGACGCTGACTGGGAGATCGTCATCAAGGTCAATCTGGAAGCCGCGTTCCGGCTCAGTCGGGCGGCCTTGCGGTCAATGATGCGCCAGCGCTTTGGCCGCATTATCGGCATTACCTCGGTCGTCGGCGTCACCGGCAATCCCGGCCAGGCCAATTATGCCGCCTCCAAGGCCGGCATGATCGGCATGTCAAAGGCGCTGGCCCAGGAGGTCGCGACGCGCAGCGTCACCGTCAACTGCGTCGCGCCAGGCTTTATCGAAAGTGCCATGACCGACGCGATCAACGATAAACTACGAGAGTCTATCTTGGCGAAAATCCCGGCGGCGCGCCTCGGCCGTGGCGAGGAGATTGCCGCAGCCGTGGTTTATCTGGCCAGCGACGAAGCGGCCTACGTGACCGGCCAGACGCTGCATGTGAATGGCGGAATGGCGATGATTTGATGGGAGCCGATTGCCGCCGGGGATATTGGCGGCGCTGCTGGCCAAGCCAAAAGAAACATGATAACGCACCGCCAACTTCCCCCAGCTTCTCCGGCTAGGCACCCCGGACAGCGACTGCAGAATCGGCTTAAAGTGGGGCTTGGATTTCAACCGAATGGCCGTCAGTCGGCCGGGCAATTGAGGACGATACGATGAGTGATAGCAACATCGAGGAGCGGGTGAAGAAGATTGTCGTTGAGCATCTTGGCGTCGAAGAAGAAAAAGTCGCAAATGACGCAAGCTTCATCGACGACCTCGGTGCTGACAGTCTGGACACCGTCGAACTCGTCATGGCCTTTGAAGAGGAATTTGGCGTTGAAATTCCCGATGACGCCGCCGAGACCATTCTGACCGTCGGCGACGCCGTGCGCTTTCTTGGCAAGAGCACGGCCTGAAACAGCGCCGGCATTCACAACCGACCTGACAGGACCTGATTCATGAGACGGGTTGTCGTCACCGGCTTGGGCATGGTGACGCCGCTCGCCAGTGGCGTTGACGCGACCTGGCGAAGGCTGCTGGCCGGTGAGAACGGCGCCGGCCGGATCAGCGGCTTTGAAATCGAGGACCTGGCCTGCCAGGTCGCCTGTCAGCTGCCGCGCGGCGACGGCTCAGATGGCACTTACAATCCCGACGAGTGGATGGAGCCGAAGGAACAGCGCAAGGTTGACGAATTCATCGTCTACGCCATGGCCGCTGCCGATCAAGCCCTGGCCGATGCCGGCTGGAAGCCGGAAAAATACGAGGATCAGATCCGCACCGGCGTTCTGATTGGCTCCGGCATTGGCGGCCTGACCGGCATTGTGGAGGCCGGTTATACACTGCGCGACAAGGGTCCGCGCCGGGTTTCGCCATTCTTCATCCCCGGCCGGCTGATAAATCTGGCGTCCGGCCAGGTCTCTATCCGGTACGGCCTGAGAGGTCCGAACCATGCGGTCGTCACCGCCTGTTCCACCGGTGCTCACGCCATCGGCGATGCCGCCCGGCTGATCGGGCTGGGCGATGCGGAAGTGATGGTTGCCGGGGGAGCGGAGTCGCCGATCAGCCGGATCGCCGTTGCCGGGTTTGCCGCTTGCCGCGCGCTTTCCACCGGTTTCAACGACCGCCCGAAAATGGCTTCGCGGCCCTATGATGAAGATCGCGATGGTTTCGTCATGGGCGAGGGCGCAGGCGTTGTCGTCCTGGAGGAGTTGGAACACGCCAAAGCGCGCGGCGCGACGATCTATGCGGAGGTGATCGGCTACGGCCTGTCGGGCGATGCTCATCACATCACCGCGCCTGCTGATGATGGCGACGGCGCCTATCGCTGCATGAAGGCGGCTCTGGAACGCGCCAGCGTGTCACCCTCGGAAATCAACTATGTCAACGCGCATGGCACATCGACGCCGCTTGGCGATGAGATCGAGCTTGCTGCCATCGAGCGGGTTGTCGGCGACGCTGCTGATGGCTTGACCATGTCATCGACCAAATCGGCGATTGGCCACCTGCTCGGTGCAGCTGGCGCGGTCGAGGCGATTTTCTGCCTGCTCGCCATTCGCGACAACATCGCGCCGCCGACGCTCAACCTGGACAATCCCTCTGTCGCCACACCAATTGATCTCGTGCCGCATAAGGCAAAAGAGAAACCGATCGACGTCGCGCTCTCCAATTCCTTTGGATTTGGCGGGACGAACGCATCCTTGGTGTTCCGCCGGATTTGATCGGGTCTTGTAGTTTTGCCACAATTAGCGCCGGATTTATGAGCTCACATCCGGGGCTGTCCTTAGTGACAGGCTTTGAATATGGATAGAGCCGCATGACTGATGACGATCTTCTAAGAATAAAGAAGGCGGTGGAAGCCGCTTCAAAGGCGCAAGAACCGTCTGATCCGCCACGGCCGCCGCGGGCGACGGAGACGCCGGAAATCATCCGGCCTGACGCCGAAGAGGCCGAAATCCAGCTGGGTGAAGCCGCGTCGTCGGTATCTGCCGGCGAAATGCCCGACATTGAAGTGCTCGACATCGAAGTGCTCGACACCGAAGTGGCAGATATTGATGAGCCTGACGCCGGGTTCTCCGATGCTGCGCCGCCGGCGCACGCACCCCGGCGCCGTCGGATTTCGCCGCGCAGCCCACGTCAGGCGATCGAACCGGAGATGGCGCCGCCGCCGCCGGCCCGCTCGCGTCAAGTCCGCCACCCGCTTGTCGTCGTCCTGAACTTTTTCATGATGGCCGGCGTCCTCGCCGTGCTTGTCATCGGCGCCGGGCTCTATTTCGGCTCGGTACGGTTCAACGCCGACGGACCATTGAACGAATCAAAGAGTGTCGTCATTTCCCGCGGCGCCGATCTGGAATCCATCGCTGTTATGCTGCAGCGCCAGAACGTCATCGATTCGTCGCTCATCTTTTCCAACGGCGTCCGGCTGTCGAAGGCGGCCGACAATCTGAAGGCCGGCGAATATGTGTTCGAGCCCGGCGTCAGCATGCGCACTGTCATGAATGTGCTGGTCGCCGGCAAGGCGATCCTGCACGGCTTCACCGTGCCGGAAGGGCTGACAAGCGAGCAGATCGTTGCTCGGATTTCTGAAGATCCGATTCTCACCGGCGACGTGAACACGATCCCGGCCGAGGGGACGTTGTTGCCGGAGACCTACAAGTTTTCGCGCGGTGCAACGCGTGAGCAGATCATTGATCAGATGCGCCGGGCACAGGAGCGCACAATTGCCGAGATCTGGGCGCGGCGGTCGAGCGACCTGCCGATCAGCACGCCGGCCGAATTTGTCACCCTGGCCTCCATTGTTGAAAAGGAGACCGGCAAGGCCGATGAGCGTCCGCTGGTCGCCGCGGTTTTCATCAACCGGCTGCGCCAGAACATCAGATTGCAGTCCGATCCGACGATCATTTACGGCCTGTTTGGCGGCAAAGGCAAACCGCCGGACCGGCCGATCTACCGTTCCGATATCGACAAGGCAACGCCGTACAACACCTATGTGATCGACGGCCTGCCGCCAGGTCCGATCGCCAATCCGGGTCGGGCCGCCCTGGAGGCGGTCGCAAATCCCTCGCGCACCAATGACCTCTATTTCGTCGCCGACGGCAGCGGCGGCCATGTCTTCGCCGAGACACTGGACGAGCACAATCGCAATGTGGAGCGCTGGCGGCGGATCGAGGTCGAAAAGCGCAAGGCCGAAGCGGCGGCCCAGAAGGCGGCCGAGAAAGCGGCGGAGACTGCGGCCGGGGGCGGAATTAGTACCGGCGACGCTGGCGGCGCCGCAAGCGAGGCTACAAACGGCCCGGAGTCTGACGGAACCGGCAGCGCCGGCAACGACGCAAAGCCGAAGGCGAAGCCGCAATAGCCTTCCCGCGCTTGGCTGAGGCGGCGCGAAGGGCTAACCTTCAGCAGGATTGGACAAATGCCGGCCTTGGCGGGGACCGGTTTGAGCGGGGCGATCGCCGATGGCGATGAAAAGCATGACCGGATTTGCCCGGGCTGACGCCGAACTGGGCGATGTCCGCTTCGTCTGGGAAATAAAATCCGTCAATTCCCGCGGCCTTGAAATGCGGCTGCGGCTGCCGCCCGGCCTCGACCGGCTGGACCCCGAAATTCGCCGTCTGACCCGTGACCATCTGAGCCGGGGAAGTTGCCAGCTCTCGCTGCAGCTGGACCGCGTGGGCAGCGCATCCAATCTGGTAGTCAACGAAGCGGCGCTCGCCGCCGTGACGGACGCCGCCCGGCATCTGGCAACCGAGACCGGTATCGATGCGCCGTCAGCCGATGGTCTTTTGGCCATTCGCGGTGTGCTTGAAGAACGCGGCCTGGACGCGCTCGATGATGCGGATGCGGTTGATCGAACGGTTCTGGACGCCCTTGCCGCATGTCTTGCCGCGCTTGTCGCAGCGCGGGCTGAGGAGGGCGGCCGACTGGCGGCGATCCTCACCGATCAACTGGATACTATCGAGACGCTAATCGAGGCAGCCGCGGACCTTGCCGCCAAAGCACCCGAAGCGCTCCTTACCCGCCTTGCCGAGCAGGTGGCCCGCCTCACCGGCGAGGCGTCGCTCGACCCGCAACGTCTGCACCAGGAGGCCGTGCTGCTGGCGACCAAGGCTGATATCCGCGAGGAAATCGACCGCCTGACCAGCCATATAACCGCCGCGCGCAAGCTTTTGACCGATGACGGCGTCATCGGCCGCCGCCTTGATTTTCTGGCGCAGGAATTTAATCGCGAGGCAAACACCTTGTGCTCAAAATCGTACGACAAGGAGCTAACGGCCATCGGCGTGGAATTGAAAGCGGTGATTGATCAGCTTCGCGAACAGGTCCAGAATCTGGAATGATAGATTTGCCATGACGATCGAACCGACCCATCTGGCCCGGCGTGGCCTGATGTTCGTCCTGTCTTCGCCGTCGGGCGCAGGCAAGTCGACCATTGCCCGCCAGCTTCTGGCCGATGATCCGCAGTTGCAATTGTCGATTTCCGTCACCACCCGTGAGCGACGTGCCAGCGAACTGGAAGGCGTGCACTATTTTTTCATCGACCGCAGCAAGTTCGAGAAAATGGCCGAGCGCGGCGACCTGCTGGAATGGGCCGAGGTGCATGGCAATTTCTACGGCACGCCGCGCGAGCCTGTGGAGGAGGCCTTGCGGACCGGCCGTGACGTCCTCTTCGACATCGACTGGCAGGGCACCGAGCAGCTATACGAGAAGCTGCCGCAGGATCTGGTGCGCGTTTTCGTTCTGCCGCCGTCCATGGCCGAGTTGAAAGCGCGGCTGGAGCGACGGGCCGAGGATTCGGAGGCCGCCATCGCCCGGCGGCTTGAGGGCGCCCGTGCCGAACTGGAGCAGTGGGCAAAATATGACTACGTCATCGTCAATGACGATCTGGAGCGCGCTTTTGCCAGTGTGAAGGCGATCCTGGCGGCCGAACGACGTCGCCGCGACCGTGTCTTGGGCTTGCGGCCGTTCGTCTCAAGCCTTTTGCAGGACGTTCAGGCGCTAACCGGCGCCCCTGTACACAGTGATTCTGAGAAAAGCGCCTCGTAGTCGGCCGAGCTGACCGGGCGCGGATTGGTGGCGCTCGCCATATCGGCCGTGGCGTCGCGTATCAGCCGCGGCAAGTGGTCTTTGCTGACACCCATTTCCGCCAGATTGGCCGGCAGGCCGAAGCCACGATTAAGATCAGCAACGGCGTCTGCGATCGCTGATGCGTCTTTGCCCTCGCCAAGGCCCATGGCCGCTGCGATCCGCGCCATCTTGTCCGGTGCTGCCGCCGCGTTGAACTGCAGGACCGGCGGCAGCAGCACGGCGTTGAGCGTGCCATGGTGAAGGCCCAGACCGGGCAGGGCGCCGCAGGCATGGCTCATCGCATGGACCGCGCCGAGCCCCTTGACGAAGGCATAGGCGCCTTCGCTCGACGCCATCATCATCTGCCAGCGTGCCTCGCGGTCGCCGCCATCGGCGACGGCGGCGATGAGATGACCGGCGCCGACCGCCCGGCAAAGCCCGTCGAGACCGATCGCTTCGGCCGGCGGATTGACAGCCGGCGACAACACTGCCTCGATGCAATGGGTAACCGCGTCCATGCCAGTGGCGGCGGTCAGCCCGGCCGGTAGGCCGAACGTCAGTTCCGGGTCGCAGATGGCGATATTGGGCGTGAACGCCTCGCAGACAAAGGTCAGTTTGCGGCCGTCTTCCACAATGATGATGAAACCGTTGGAAACCTCGCTGCCGGTGCCGGCCGTCGTCGGCACGGCGATGAGCGGCAGCGTCGGCAGGGTCTTGCCGCGAGAAATGCCGGCATGATCGACAAGTGGCTTGGTGCATTTCGCCATCAGGGCCGTGGCCTTGCCGAGGTCGATCGACGAGCCGCCGCCCAGTGCAACGATACCGTCTGAACCGCTCTGGCCGACGAGACCAGCCGCGGCACTAACAGCCGCCTCGGTCGGATTTGCAGGTGTATCGTCAAAGATCGCCGCCGACGGGAGGCCGCCATCGGCCAGAATATCGGTGATCTGTCCGGTCAGGCCGGCAGCCACCAACCCCTTGTCGGTGATCACCGAGGGCCGCGCGACATTCAGCGATTTCAACGCTTTCGGCAGGCGCTTGATGGCGCCGAAATCGAAAAAACAGGTGTTGGAATAAGTCAGTATTGCCATGAGTTCACCGGGTTGGTGAGGTGTTGCAAGCGTTAGTCGCGCCGCTCTGTTCCAAACGGGCGGCAAGCGCCAGGAAAACGTCGACAGCAATCTGCTCCGCCCTGAGACTTGGATCAACACCGATTTCGGCGAGCACCGCCTCGGGTTGCGGCCACAGGCTTTTCAGGCTCGAGCGCAGCATTTTCCGTCGCTGGCCGAAGGCGGCGGCCGTGACGGCGGAAACCGCCGCTGGTGAAACCTTTTCCGCAACCGGTTTGGGGTCCAGCCTCACAACTGATGACGTCACCTT